>NZ_JBVINN010000013.1:0-101228 GCF_055579305.1 Kitasatospora sp. NPDC032757
CAACGCCGTATCGCCTTGACGGCAATACGGCTTCCCCTGACCCGCTACGCGGGAGATCCGTTTCCTCCCCCGGCTGAAGCCGGGGGTATCCACGGGGGTATCCGATGAACCCGGCATTGCGGGAGTCGCCGTACTGCTGGCCGAAGTAGGGGTTGGTGTACGTCATGCCCTCGGTGGCCTTCACATAGGCGAACCGGGCCCCGTCGGCGGCGGCCCGGGACCAGTCGGGGTTGCCCTGCCGGTTGGAGACGTCCATGCCCGGGGTCTGCACGGTGGCCGTCAACGGCCTGAGGCCGGGGCGGCCCCATCGGCCCTCGTGGACGCCGACGGTGGATCCCGCGAAGTCGAGCTCGGGGTGGAGGATCGGTGACCGCGCACGGTCGGTGCCGGCACGGGACGCGAGCCCGGCAGCATGGACGGGGCCGGAGGCGGAGGCGGCCAGCGAGGAGACGGTGGCGGCGAGCGCGACCAGGAAGCGGATGACCCGCGTGCGTGTCGGGATGGTCGCGCAGGGCGCGGGGGCGGCTGCGTGGCCTGCCGGGCTCGGTCTGGCCGGGCTGGAGCTGCTGGACATGACACTCCTTCGGTTCGCGCTGAAAGGTCAGCATTGAGCCGATATGGGCGGTTTGTCGGATTCTGTGAGATTGCCATGCGCCCGGCGCCACTGCCAGCACCCTCGGCCACGCATCCTGACCAACCGTCATGTGCAGCACCTTCGGCCCGGCGGGGGGGGGAGGGGCACCCCCGTGCCGCCCCTCCCCCGCCGGGGCCCGGTCAGGCGGACTCGGTGGGCAGGCCGGCGTCGGCCCAGTCCTCGATGCCCTCGCGGTACTTGCGGACGTCGGTGTAGCCGAGAGCCGTGAGGCGGTCCGCGACCTGGCCACTGTTGGCGCAGCCCGGGTTGGAGCAGTAGGTGACGATCGCCGCGTCGCGGTCGGGGAGCAGGGTGGGCGCCAGCTCGTCCACGTCGGCCCGGACGAGCGCGACGGCGCCGGGCAGGTGCTGCTTGGCGTAGTACTCGCCGCCGAGGGCGTCGACCACGGTCACGGAGCCCGCTTCGATCGCCGCGGCCAGCTCGTCCCGGGTGATGAGTGCAGTCATTGCCGCTACCTCCTAGGGATTCGGACTATAGTCCGGTTATGGCTCACGACAGTAACGGACCGCAGTCCGCTTCCGCAATCGTCCCGCTGGAGTCGCTGCGCACCCCGCCGCCCGCCGAACGGGCCGACGCCGCCCGGAACCGGGCCGCCGTACTGGAGGCCGCCGCCCGGCTGTTCGCCGAGCACGGGGTGGAGGCCGTCTCGATGGACCAGGTCGCGGCGGAGGCCGGAGTCGGCAAGGGCACGCTGTTCCGGCGCTTCGGCGACAAGGCCGGGCTGGGGGTCGCCCTGCTGGACGCGCGCGAGCGGGCGCTCCAGGAGGCGATCCTGCGCGGGCCCGCGCCGCTCGGCCCCGGCGACGGCTCCCCGCAGGCGCGGCCGGCCGAACGGCTGGCGGCGTTCGTGGACGCCTACCTGGACTACCTGCTGGAGCACCTGGACCTGGTGCGGATGTCGGAGACGGCCTCGCGCGGCGCCCGCTACCGCATCGGGGCCTACCGGTTCTGGCACCGGCACGCGGCGATCCTGCTCGCCGTAGCGGGCGCGCCGGACCCCGAGCACGACGCGCACGCTCTGCTGGCGGCACTCGCGGCCGAACACGTGGCCGCGCTGCTACCGGAGTTGGGCGAAGGCCGGATCCGGGCGGGAGCACGGAGGCTCGCCGCCCGGCTCACACCGTAGGGCGTGTCCGGCACGCCCCGGGCGTCAGACCTCGGCCCCGTACGCCCCGAAGCCCCGGCAGACCAGGCCGTCGCGGAAGGTCAGCGCCTCGGAGACGGCGACGCCGCGCTCGTTGCGGTAGTTGATGACGACCGTGTCCACCGAGACCCGGACGTCCTCCAGCGTGAAGTGCAGGTCCGGGAGAAGCCCCAACGCCTTCGCCCAGTAGGCGCGCAGGGCCTCCTTGCCGCGCACCTCGCCCGAAGGATCGCCGAACAGGCTGACGATCCTGGGCGAGGCGAAGACGACGTCGTCGGTGTAGTGGGCGAGGGCGGCCTCCAGGGTCGCGGGAGTTCCAGACCGCGACCCACTCCTCGGCGAAGCGCTGCCCGAAGGCGTGATCGATACTCATGCGCCTCATCCTCCCCAACCGACGCTCAGGAATGTACCGGCGGTTCACACAACCGAAGTCCGGCCGGCTCCACCTGCAGCCGGGCCTCAGTCATGCCGCGGTCCGCCAGCACCACCGCGGTGTGCAGGGGCAGCAGATCATCGGGGAGCGGTAGAGGCTTGGGCGTGCCGCCATCGTACGAGAGCCCACCGACAGGGCAGGTCAGTGGCGTGCCTGGGCCAGCCGGTGCGGCCCGAGGAAGTACGACAGTGCGGCGTGCGAGGGCCCGTCCGAGATGTTGCCGCTGCTCAGCAGCGTCACCACTTCGTTCTCCGGCAGCCACTCCACCCGGGCGGCCTCGGAGATGTCCTCCGGCTCGCCGATCCGGGTGCATCCGGTGACGTGGTAGGTACGGAAGTGGGCGTCGCTGATGCCCGCCATGGCGTCGTACTCGGTCAGCAGCTCGACCCGGCCGGGGCGCCAGCCGGTCTCCTCTTCGACTTCCCGGGCGATGGCGGCGGCCGGTTCCTCGCCGGAGTCGGCCCAGCCGGCCGGGACCTCCCATCCCCAGCGGCCGGTGATGAACCGGTGCCGGTAGATCAGCAGGAACTCGCTGCTGTCGTTGGTGACGACGGCGGTTGTGGAGGCTCGGGGCATCCGGATGACGTGGTGTTCGATCCGGCCAGTCCCGGGGATGTCGACGTCGTCGAGCCACACCTCGACCCAGGGCGATCCGTAGACCTGCCGCCGGCCGTAGACCTGCCACTCGTCCGACACCGTGTCCTCCCTATACCCGCGCGAGCTGGTGCCCCGACTCTCTCACGCGTGCGGCGAGCTCACGCACGGGCGTCTCGCCGGCCCAGGGTGTGAGGGCCCGCTGGAACGCGCGGGCTCGAAGAACGAGAGGCTGCACGACGCTGGTCCCGGCCGGCGGCGCCTTCGGCCCGCCGATGCCTCCGGAGCCACCACTTGGGGCCGGCATCGGCCCCGCGCACCCCCCACCCCTTGCCCCCGAACACGCCGCCCGCTACCGAATGGCCGCCGACGGCCTCCACCACGCGCGCGAACTCGACCTCATCACCATCGGCCGGCCTCGGCCCACACTGGAGTACGAGCGCCTCCGCGCCGCACTTTCGGACTCGCTCCAGCTCATCCGCTACATCACGACCATCGAAGACCCCCGCCGCCCCGGACGCTGACCTGCAACGATTCCTGTCCGCGACCGACCTTCTAGATGCCCGCTAAGAAAATGTCTCGCCGGAGAGGTCGGTGAGCATGTGGCCGGAGTCGGCGAGCAGGGCGAGGTTGCCGGAGAGCAGGCCGCCGATCACCTGGAGGACGAGGACGGCGCCGGTGACGGTCAGCAGCATCCGGCGGCGGCAGGCGCCGCTGACGGTGGCGGACTCCATGTCGGTGCTCCTCTTCAGGGGGCAGGACCGCTTCAGGGGGCAGGACCGCGGCGAGGAGGTCCCGCAGGGCGTGGGCGAGGCTGTCGTCGGCCAGGTGGTAGCGGGTGCGGCGCCCTTCGGGGACGGTCCGCACCAGGCCGCAGTCGCGCAGACAGGCGAGGTGGTTGGACACGTTGGCCCTCGTCAGGCCCAGCTCCTCGGCGAGGTCGGCCGGGTAGTGGGGGGCGGCGAGCAGGGCCAGCAGGATGCGGCGCCGGCTGGTGTCGGCGAGCGCCTTGCCGACCCGCTCCATGGCCGCCTCCTGCGCTTCGGCGGGGAGGTGCGAGTTGCGGGTGCTCCGGGCGGTCCGTTCCATGGCCCAAATCGGCAGATGCGAGGCCGGTGAGGGTTCGGCCCTGGCAGCTGCGAGAGGCCGCCACATGGCGTGTGACCTGGGATTTTCCGGCTACTAGGGTGGATCAAGCCACGATCGGGAACCCGTAGCTCCATGATCGAAAGTACGAGGAAGCACCCATGAGCCTGAGCATTCGCAACCAGCTCCCCGGCACCGTCACCGCCGTCACCACCGGCGAGGTCATGGCCACCGTCAAGGTCCGGCTCGACTCCGGGCAGGAGCTCACCGCGGCGGTCACCGTGGACGCCGTGAAGGACCTCGGCCTCGGCGCGGGCAGCGCGGTACGGGCGCTGGTGAAGTCCACCGAGGTCTCGCTGGCCACGGGCCCGGTCGCCGGCCTGAGCATCCGCAACCAGATCCCGGGCACGGTCGCCGAGGTGGCCACCGGTGGCGCGATGGCCGGGGTGAAGGTCGACGTGGCGGACGGCGCGCTGACCGCCGCGATCACCGCCGACGCTGCGGCCGAGCTGGGCCTGGCGGCCGGCTCGTCGGTGGTCGCGCTGATCAAGTCGACGGAGGTCTCGCTCTCCGCCGCATGAGGGACGTGACGCTCGGCCGCCTCAGGAGACCGGCGCCTCCAGCGGCCCGAGCCAGACGGCCGTGACCCCGCTGACGTAGCGGGCGCCGCAGCGGTCGTCGGGGACGACCAGTTGCGGGCCCGCGGAATCCAGCGGCACGCCGTCCATGCTGGTGGCGAGCAGGATGCACCGGCCGCCGAAATCGGGGTCGATCTCGGCCCAGGAGACGACGGCGCGGTGGCCGTCGGCGCCGCTGACCGAGAGCAGGAAGCGCAGCCGCTGCTTGCGTCCGGTGAAGTCGATCCGCGGGCCGGCGGCGCGCAGCACGTCCCAGAGGGCGGGACCCTCGTAGCCGTGGCGCTGCTCGCCCTCGGTCAGGCAGTCGAAGCTGACCTCGACCCGGTGGGCGGGCAGCGCGCGCAGTTCCTCGACGGTCAGCTCGGCCGGCCGGTCCAGGTGACCGTGCAGCCGGACTCTGGCGGACGCTCCCATGTGCCACCCTCCTCCCGGACCGCGCCGGTGCGGTCGCCACGGTCCGGCAGAACTGGTACCCGAGCGGGAACCGGGCCATTCGCACATGCGGCCCTGAAAGGAATATTTCAGCCGCATCTGCGATGGATAGGTGTCGGATCAGGCAGCATGTGCCACCTCCGGCATCTCCGCCGCACCCGACGCACCCGATGCGACTGCCGCGACTGCCGCGCCCGACGTGCCCGCTCCGCCGTGGATCCGGGACAGCGGCTCCGCCGGCCCCGTTGAGGCCGGCCGCGGTGCCGAGGTCCATGAGGCCCCGTCCGGGCGAGGGGCGGAGGCGGGGGTGCGGGGCGCACCGGAGGAGACACTGCGGTGCGCCCCGCACCGATTGAAGCAACGCGGCAACGGTGCGGACGACTGGTTCCGGACACCATCCGCGGCGGCCCGCGCTGGAGGATCCACCAAGGAGGATTGCAGGTCATCGGCTTGCATTTACGATGCTCATGCCCCGGTCGACCTCGCAGCTGCGATGGCCATGGTCCGGCGCGGAGCACAAGGAGCGAGAGAGATGATCGTCGGAGACCTGCTCGACCTGGCCGACCTGGACATCCGGCTGGCCTGGGGGACGCCGGAGCTGCTCGCCCGCCCGGCCACCGGCATCAGCTCCACCGACCTCCAGGACCCGGCCCGCTACCTCCGGCCCGGAGAGCTCGTCCTCACCGGCCTGGTGTGGTGGCAGCCCGCCGACGGCTCCGGCGCACTGCGCTTCGCCACCGCCCTGCGCAGCGCCGGCGTCGCCGCCCTGCTCGCCGGGGAGGGCACCCACGGAAGCGTCCCCGACAGCCTGGTCGACGCCTGCCGCACGCACGACATCCCGCTGCTCGCCGTCCCCGCCGGCGTCAGCTTCCGGTCCGTCACCGACCGCGTCTACCTGCGCCTCTGGGGCGACCTCCGGGCCGGCGAGCAGAACACGGCCGCGATACCCGACACCGTCCGGCGCGAACTCGCCGAGCTGATGCGCGCGGGCGCCGCACCCGGCGAGGTGCTCGCACACGCGGTGGGACGGCTCGGGGTGCCGGACTGCTCGCTCACCACCGCGGGCGGACGGCTCGTCGCCGGACCCGCCGTGGCCGGCGGGCGGGGCGACCTCGGACTGCCGGTCGGACCACAGGACGGCTCGCCGTTCGACGGGTGGCGGCTGCGGCCGCACGCCCGGGACGCGGTGGCCGAACCGGTGGTCCAGGGGCTGGCCGAACTGCTCGCCCCGCTCGCCGCCCGGGCCCACGCCGAGGCGGGCGTGCGGCGGCGGACGGCCGGGCAGCTGCTCGACGCACTGGCCGTGGACGCGGACCCGGCCGAACCGCTGGGCGCCTGCGGGCTGCCGGCGGACGCGTCGCTGGTCACCGTGGCCGCCCGGATCGACGACGCCCCGCCGGGGTGGGCGGCACACGCGCTCACCGAGGCGCTGCACCCGCTGGACGCCCCGTACGCCGCCGGGACGGACCGCGCAGGGCACGGGAGCGACCGCGGCCGGCAGGCCGCCGCCCTGGTGGCCGCACCCGCCGCGCAGGTCGCCGACCGGCTGCGCCGCGCCCGGCCCGCCCTCCAGGCCCGCCTCACCGGGCGGCGCACCCTGCGCTTCGGCGTCGGCCCCGCCGTCCCTGCCGCCGCGGGCCCTCTGCGGGCCGCCCTGGTCCAGGCCCGGTACCTGCTGGACGGCCCGTCCGGGGCGATCGGCACCGCCGCCGAGCTGGACTCGCTGGCCGGGTTGCTGCGCGGCATCCCGCCCGAGGTCACCGCGGCCTTCCACGCCCGCCTGCTGGCCCCGCTCACCGCCCACGACCGGGAGAACGCCGTCTCCCTGCTCGGCACCCTCGCGGCCTTCCTCGACCACGACGGCTCCTGGGCCCGCACCGCCGGGACCCTGCACATCCACGTCAACACCGTCCACTACCGCATCCGCCGCATCGAGGAGCTCACCGGCCGCAACCTCGCCCGCCTCCAGGACCGCCTCGACCTCCGCGCGGCCCTCCTCTGCGCACCGGCCCGCTGAGTCCGCGCAGCGGGGTGCGCTGCGCCCGAGCGGCACCGCGCCGAGCCCGAGCGGCCGCGCCCGAGCCTGCGCGACACCGCGCCGAGCCTGCGCACCGGCCCGCCACACCTGCGCCCCGGCCCGTCGAACCCGCCGCCGGTCGGCCGGGGGGACGGCTGCGGTGGCCGCGTCGGAAATCTCCCGGAAGAATTTCCGGGCGGCTGTCGATCCGGCCGTTCCCCGTTCGACGCAGGGGTGAAAGAGGCGGGGAGAAGCCCCGTCCTCCCGACCGAGGAGTCACCATGCCGCGCTTTATGTCGCTGATCCGTATCAACGAGCAGGACGCCCCGGACATGCAGTCGGCGGGCCCGGACTTCGAGAAGCGCATGGGGGCGCTGTTCGAGGAGATCACCAAGGCCGGGGTGATGCTGGACACCGCCGGGCTGCTACCGACCGCCGAAGGCACCCGGATCACCTGGGACGGCGGGAAGCTGAGCTTCACCGACGGGCCGTTCACCGAGACCAAGGAGGTCGTCGGCGGCTACGCCATCATGCAGTGCAAGGACAAGGCCGAGGCCGTGGAGTGGACCAAGCGCTTCCTGGAGATCCACCCGGTGAGCTGGACGGTCGGCGCCGAGCTGCGCCAGATCGACGGGAACACCACCCCGCCGGAGGCCTGATCCGGCGGCCTCGGTCCCGGGGCACGGTGTCGGAGGCCTTGGCCCCGGAGGCGTCGTGCCAGCGGCCTCGGCCTCTGGCACGGCGCCCGATCGCCGCGTCCGCGTTTGCCCCGGCCACGGGCGGCTGCTCTGATAGGTGGCCGTGAACGGGAGCAACGCGGCCGTGGCGGTCGAGGCGGTGTTCAGGATCGAGTCGGCGCGGATCATCGCCGGTGTCGCCCGCATCGTGCGGGACGTGGGCATCGCCGAGGAGCTGGCGCAGGACGCGCTGGTCGCCGCGTTGGAGCAGTGGCCCGAGCAGGGCGTCCCGGACCGGCCGGGGGCCTGGCTGATGACGACCGCCAAGCACCGCGCGATCGACCTGGTCCGCCGCAAGGAGACGTACGCACGCAAGCTCGCCGAGGTCGGGCGGTCGCTGGAGGACGTGCCGCCGCCGGAGCCGGCCGAGCCGGACGACATCGACGACGACCTGCTGCGGCTGATCTTCACCGCCTGCCACCCGGTGCTGTCGGCGGAGGCCCGGATCGCGCTGACGCTGCGGCTGCTGGGCGGGCTCACCACGCTGGAGATCGCCCGCGCGTTCCTCGCGCCCGAGCCCACGGTGGCGCAGCGGATCGTCCGCGCCAAGCGCACGCTGGCCAGGGCACAGGTGCCGTTCGAGGTGCCGTACGGGGAGGATCGCGCGGCCCGGCTCTCCTCGGTGCTGGAGGTCATCTATCTGATCTTCAACGAGGGGTACTCGGCCACGGCCGGCGACGACCTGCTCCGGCCGGCGCTCTGCGAGGACGCACTGCGGCTGGCCCGGGTGCTGGCCGGGCTCGCCCCGCAGGAGCCCGAAGTGCACGGCCTGGCCGCACTGTTGGAGTTCCAGGCGTCGCGGGCGACGGCCCGGACGGGGCCGGACGGGCAGCCGGTGCTGCTGGCCGACCAGAACCGGGCCCGCTGGGACCGGCTGCTGATCCGGCGCGGGTTCGCCGCGCTGCAACGGGCGGGCACCGGCCCGTACTCGGTGCAGGCCGCGATCGCCGCCTGCCATGCGCGGGCGGTGCGCTACGAGGAGACCGACTGGGCGACGATCGCCGCGCTGTACGGGCGGCTGATGGCGCTGACGCCGTCGCCGGTGGTGGAGCTGAACCGGGCGGTGGCCGTCTCGATGGCCCACGGCCCGGCGGCCGCACTGGAGTTGGTGGACGCGCTGGCGGCCGAGCCCGCGCTGCGCGAGTACCACCTGCTGCCGAGCGTCCGCGGCGATCTGCTGGCGCGCCTCGGGCGGGCGGCGGAGGCGCGGACGGAGTTCGAGCGGGCGGCGGCACTGACCCGCAACGCGCGGGAGCGTGAGCTGCTGCTGGAGCGGGCGGCAAACGCGGGAGCCGCGCCCGGCCCGCCGGCTCCGCCCGGGCCCCCCTCGGCGGGCGGTCCTCCGGCGGCGTCCGGCCCCCCTGCTACGCCCGGTCCTCCAGCCGCAGACGGGCGCTGACCTCGCCGAGGCCCTCGGCGAGGACGGCGAGCTGCTCGCGGGTGAGCACGTCGATCAGCAGCTCGCGGACCAGGGCGACGTGGCCGGGGGCGGCCCGGCGCAGCATCTCCCGGCCCTCGTCGGTGAGTTCGGCGAAGACGCCGCGCACGTCGCTCGGGCAGGAGCGGCGGCCGGCCAGGCCCATCCGCTCCAGCTGGGTGACCTGATAGGTGAGGCCGCTCTTGGAGGTGATCAGCTTCTCCGCCAGTTCGGTCATCCGCAGGGAGCCGGCCGGGGCGGCGGAGAGGTGCACCAGGATCTCGTACTGGGTGTGGGAGAGGCCCGAGTCCTCCTTGAGCTGGCGCTCCAGCCGGCGGTTGAGCAGGTTGCTCGCGGCGACGAAGCCCCGCCAGGCGGCCATCTCGTCCTGGTCGAGCCAGCGCGGTTCGTTCGTGGAGGACATGGGGGAAGCCTACTCCCGTTGTTCAAATTCGAACCAAGGTGTACCTTCGTGGTGTCGAGGTTTAAATTTGAACTACTAGCCGAGGAGCCGCCATGAGCACCGCCGCCCCCGAGCGCATGCCCGCCCTCTACCTCTCCCACGGCGCGCCGCCGCTCGCCGACGACCCGGTCTGGCCCGGCCAGCTCGCCGCCTGGTCGGCCGACCTGCCGCGCCCCAAGGCGATCCTCATGGTCTCCGCGCACTGGGAGGAGGCGCCGCTCGCCCTCGGCGCCGTCACCACCGTGCCGCTGGTCCACGACTTCTGGGGCTTCCCCGAGCACTACTACCAGGTCCGCTACGCCGCCCCCGGCGCCCCGGAGCTCGCCGAGCGCGTGCGCAAGCTGCTCCGCGCCCCCGGCACCCCGGTCCAGGACATCCCCGACCGCGGCCTCGACCACGGCGCCTACGTGCCGCTGGTGGAGATGTTCCCGGAGGCGGACGTCCCCGTCCTCCAGGTCTCCCTGCCCACCCTCGACCCGCAGCGGCTGCTGGAGATCGGCCGCCGGCTCGCCCCGCTGCGCGACGAGGGCGTGCTGATCGTCGGCAGCGGCTTCTTCACCCACAACCTGCGGGCGCTCAGCTCCGACGGCCGGGTCACCTCGGTGATGGCCGAGTTCGACGACTGGGGCCGGCGCGCCCTGGACGCGAAGGACCTCGACGCACTGCTCGACTTCGAGCACAAGGCCCCCGCGGGGCGGCTCGCCCACCCGCGCACCGAGCACTTCGCCCCGCTCTTCGTCACCCTCGGCGCCGGCGAGGCCGACCTCGGCAGCCAGCGCAGCGTGATCGACGGGTTCTGGATGGGGCTGGCGAAGCGCTCGATCCAGCTGGGCTGACGCACACCGCCGACGCGCAGAGCCGACGCGCGACGCCGACGCACAGCCGACACGCACAGCCGACGCGCACAGCCGACGCGCGCCTCAGCCCGGGCCGCAGGTGAAGCGCTCGCCGATGTGTTCCGGCTGCTCGATCTCGTCGACCAGGGCGGCGGCGTAGTCCGGGACCGAGATCCAGCTCCGGCCGGACGCGTCGGCGAGCGCCTGTTCCAGCCCGGTGCGGTAGCGGCCGGTGCGCTCGCCCGGTACGAGCTCGGCGGCCGGGCTGAGCGCCGTCCAGCGGATGTCCGCGACGGTGCGCAGGTAGTCCAGGGCGGCGCCGTGGGCGTGCATGACCTGCAGCAGCGGCGCCGGCAGGCCGGGAGCGTCCCAGACCCGGACACCCGGCGCCGTCTCCAGACTCCCCGCGCCACTGACCACCAGCAGCCGGGGCGCCACGTCACCGAGCGTCCGCAGGCCCTCGACCAGCGAGCGGGCGGCCGGCTCGATCAACTCCCGCCGGCCCGGGCCGTCACCACCGCCGACGGCACTCACCAGCACGTCCTGCCCGGCCGCGACGCGGGCCACGTCCGCGGGGACGAGGACGTCGCCCGGCACGACGACGGCCGCCCCGCCCCGGTACCGGGCCGGATCGCGGACGACGGCCGTCACCCGGAGGCCGCGGGCGACGGCCTCCGCGACGACGGCGGCGCCGACGGTGCCGTTGGCGCCGAACACGGCGATTCTGGCCATGCGGGGACCTGCCTTCCGGGCTGCGGTGGAGGATGCGTCACAGCAGTAGCACCCACCCCCCGGGCACGCCGCACGGACACGCGGGGCACCGGCCCGGAGCCGGCGATGATCTGACGACGGGTCAGGGGCCCGTGGTCCGGCCGCAGGCGTCCCGGGTCTCCGGGGTGTGCCGGGCGTCCCGGGTGTCCGGGAGCTCAGCTCCCGGCCGTCGCCGGAGACGGTCCGGGGGCGGGGGCGCAGGACGGGCAGAGGCCCCGGTAGGTGACCTCGGCCTCGAGGACCGTGAAGCCGAACCGCTCGCCCGCCGGGAGACAGGCCATCGGGTCGCCGGTCGGACGGACGTCACGGATGGTGCCGCAGCCGGAGCACACCAGGTGGTGGTGCGGGTCGTGCCCGTTGGGGTCGTAGCGCCTGGCGCGGCCGTCGGTGGCGACCTCCGTGACCTCACCGAGGGAGACCAGCTCGCCCAGCGTGTTGTAGACGGTCGCCCGGGAGATCTCGGGCAGCCGCTGCACGGCGAGGGCGTGCACCTCGTCGGCGGTCAGGTGCACGTGGTCTCCGTCCAGGACCTCCGCCACGACACGCCGCTGCGCGGTCATCCGCCAACCTCGACCCCTCAACCGCTCCAGCAGGTCGCTCATATCGTTCCACCTCTTCGGATTTCGGGGGAGTCCGGATTCCGGCGGCGGACACCCGGGTTCCGACGGGACAGGGGCTCGGCATGCTTCTTGACTTGGATTCCGTCCATCGTAGGATCGGTTCTGGAGATAGCCCAGGGACAGTAGCGCTCCAGAGTGGCAAAGACCCGGACGGAATCCGGGAGACCCGCCGAAACCGCGGAGACCGCCGCTGCTCCCCGGACGAGAACGCGAAGACCGTCGTCCGCCGGGGCCCGAGCCCTGGCCGTGACGCCGCCCCACAGTTCCTGAACACCGTGATCCGCCCGGCCCGGAAGGATTCCCATGTCTGAGAACAATGACGCCATCGTCGTGGACGCGAAGGCGGAGGGCGCAGGAGGCGGCTGCCCGGTCGCACACGAGCGCGCACCGCATCCCACGCAGGGCGGGGGTAACCGCCAGTGGTGGCCGGACCGGCTCAATGTGAAGATCCTTGCCAAGAACCCCGCCGTCGCCAACCCGCTCGGCGCCGACTTCGACTACGCGGAGGCGTTCAAGGCGCTCGACCTCGCGGCCGTGAAGCGGGACCTCGAGCAGACGCTGACCACGTCGCAGGACTGGTGGCCGGCGGACTTCGGCCACTACGGCCCGTTCATGATCCGGATGGCCTGGCACAGCGCCGGCACCTACCGGATCAGCGACGGCCGCGGCGGCGCCGGCGCCGGCCAGCAGCGCTTCGCCCCGCTCAACAGCTGGCCCGACAACGCCAACCTCGACAAGGCCCGCCGCCTGCTCTGGCCGGTCAAGAAGAAGTACGGCCAGAGCATCTCGTGGGCCGACCTCATGATCCTCGCCGGCAACGTCGCCCTGGAGTCGATGGGCTTCGAGACCTTCGGCTTCGGCGGCGGTCGCGTGGACGTCTGGGAGCCCGAGGAGGACGTCTACTGGGGCCCCGAGTCCACGTGGCTCGACGACGAGCGCTACACCGGCGAACGCGACCTGGAGAACCCCTTCGGCGCGGTCCAGATGGGCCTCATCTACGTCAACCCGGAGGGCCCCAACGGCAACCCGGACCCGGTCGCCGCGGCCGTCGACATCCGGGAGACCTTCCGCCGGATGGCGATGAACGACGAGGAGACCGTCGCCCTGATCGCGGGCGGCCACACCTTCGGCAAGACCCACGGCGCCGGCCCGGCCGACAGCGTCGGCGTCGACCCCGAGGCCGCGCCGCTGGAGGAGCAGGGCCTGGGCTGGAGGAGCTCCTACGGCACCGGCAAGGGCGGCGACACGATCACCAGCGGCCTCGAGGGCGTCTGGACCAACACACCCACCACCTGGGACAACAGCTTCTTCGAGATCCTCTTCGGCCACGAGTGGGAGCGGTTCAAGAGCCCGGCCGGCGCGCACCAGTGGCGGCCGAAGGACGGCGGCGGCGAGGGCAGCGTCCCCGACGCGCACGACCCGTCGAAGCGCCACGCCCCGACGATGCTCACCACCGACCTCTCGCTCCGGTTCGACCCGGTCTACGAGCAGATCTCCCGGCGTTTCCTGGAGCACCCCGACCAGTTCGCGGACGCCTTCGCCCGCGCGTGGTTCAAGCTGACCCACCGCGACATGGGCCCGGTCGTGCGCTACCTCGGCCCGGAGGTCCCGTCCGAGACGCTGCTCTGGCAGGACCCCCTCCCCCCGGTCACGCACGCGCTCGTCGACGACGAGGACGTCACCGCGCTCAAGGAGAAGGTCCTCGCCTCCGGCCTGTCGGTGGCCCAGCTGGCCTCCACCGCGTGGGCGTCGGCCTCGTCGTTCCGCGGCAGCGACAAGCGCGGCGGCGCCAACGGCGGGCGGATCCGCCTGGAGCCGCAGAGCGGGTGGGAGGTCAACGAGCCCGACGAGCTGGCCGCCGTGCTGCGCACCCTGGAGGGGATCCAGGAGTCCTTCAACGCGTCCCAGACCGGCGGCAAGCGGATCTCGATCGCGGACCTGATCGTCCTCGCCGGCGCCGCGGCCGTCGAGAAGGCCGCCAAGGACGCCGGCGTCGACGTCCGGGTGCCGTTCACGCCCGGCCGCGTGGACGCGTCGCAGGACCAGACCGACGTCGAGTCGTTCGCCGCGCTCGAGCCGGCCGCCGACGGGTTCCGCAACTACCTCGGCAAGGGCAACCGGCTCCAGGCCGAGTACCTGCTGCTCGACCGGGCGAACCTGCTGACCCTGAGCGCCCCGCAGCTGACCGTCCTCGTCGGCGGCCTCCGCGTCCTGGGCGTGAACCACCAGCAGTCGCCGCTCGGAGTCCTCACCAAGGCGCCGGGGACGCTGACCAACGACTTCTTCGTCAACCTGCTCGACCTGGGCACGACCTGGAAGGCCACGTCCGCGGACGCGACCACCTTCGAGGGCCGCGACGCCGCCACCGGCGAGGTCAAGTGGACCGGCAGCCGGGCCGACCTCGTCTTCGGCTCGAACTCCGAGCTGCGGGCGCTCGCCGAGGTTTACGCGAGCGACGACGCGAAGGAGAAGTTCGTGACCGACTTCGTCGCGGCCTGGGACAAGGTGATGAACCTCGACCGGTTCGACCTCGCCTGACCGTGCCGTCCGGACCGACCGGCCGGCCTCGGGGCCGGCCGGTCGGTCCGTCACGCGGGCCCGGGTGGTCGGGTCCGTCACGCGGGCCCGGGCGACCGGCCGGGGCCGTCCGGCCTACAGGCCTACATCCCCGGCTGCAGTGGTGCCGGGCGGACCGTCATGCCGGGACGCCGGCGGTGCACCGTGAGGTAGACGACGCCGTCCCGCCCCGCGCGGACGCCCCGCTGCGCCCCGCGCGGCAGCAGGCGCAGGGCGCCCGGCCGCAGGTCGTGGGCGGTGCCGTCGCAGCGGAGTGTGCCCTCCCCCGCGATCCCCAGCACCAGCACGTCGAGATCGGGCTCCACGTGGTCGGCGACGGTCGCGTCCGGCCTCAGGCGCACCACGTTGGCATCGAGCTGGCGCTCGGCGCCGGTCAGCCGCCACAGCGCCCCGGCGGCGTCGGCGGCGACGTCGTTCAGCAGGTCGTCCAGCACCACGCCGTCACCGTGGGCATCCGGGTCGCTCATGCCGGACATCATCCCACCGGGCGGTCGGAGCACCGGTCCGCGCCCGCCCCGGCCGGTCGCCGCGTCCCCTCTCAGGGCGGTGTGTCGTCTCAGGGCGGCGTGTCGGCGTGCCCGCAGACCCACGCCAGAGCGTCGTGCACCCCCTGGGCGAAGTCGCGGGCCACCGTGCGACGGGACCGGTCGTCGAGTTCCACCATCGCCGCGTCCACCTCGGCCGTCAGCGCCGTGAGGTCCGGCACCCCGTCGCCGTGCGCTCCGGTGACCGGCGCGGCGACACCCCGGCCCAGCGCCCACCGGTAGCCCGCCAGGCAGCCGCCGGCCGTCCGCTCCCGGTGGCCCGGCGTGGTGCTCCCGGTTCCCGGTTCGGTCGGCGTTTCCGCGTCGGTCGGTGTTTCCGCGTCGGTCGACGTTTCCAGTTCGGTCAACGCACGCGCGACCTCGTCCACCGGGCGCACACCCACGGTGCGGTTCTCCGGCACCCAGTCCTGTTCATTCGTCATACCGGTGCGTCTAACCGCGCTTCCCCCGGTGACACCCCGGGAGACGAACCACCGCCCGGATGGAGGAGGGAGGCCGGGACGGGGGGAGCGCAGGCCAAGGGGAGCCCGGGACGGGGCGGCGCCCGGCCGTGGGCGGGGCCTGCGGGCGCAGGGGCCCGGCCACCGGAGGAGGGACGTCACGGTGGCCGGTGGCCGGGCTCCCGGCGAGGCGGGCCGGCCCGGACCGGGAACCGGGGGGTGGGCCTCGGCCCGGGTACCGCCCGCCGCGGCTCTTCTCACCCGGGAACGGCCGCCCAAACCCCCGTCCCCCGCGAATCCGCCCCGACCGGGCCGCTCGCCGCGGTCGCCGCCCGCACACGCCCACGTGGTCCCACGTGGTCACCACCCTGCTTCGGAACCCTGCTTCGAACGGCCCACAGCGGACAGACGATCCGTATGACAACCACACACCAGGAGATCGAGCGCAAGTACGAAGGGGCGCTGCGGCGCCCGCCGGCAACCGACGGGCTTCCCCAGGTGGCGCGGGCCGTCGCGGGCGGCACCGAGCAGCTCGACGCCGTCTACTTCGACACCGCGGGCCTGCGCCTGCTCCGCGCCGGCATCACCCTGCGCCGACGCACCGGCGGCCACGACGCCGGCTGGCACCTGAAGATCCCCGGTGCCGACGGCATCCGTACCGAGATCCGGCTGCCACCCGACGCCGGGGACGCCCGCAGACCGCCGAAGGAGCTGGTCCGCCTCACCCGTGGCCTCGCGCGCGGCGAGCCCCTCGCCCCGGCCGCCCGGCTGCGGACGCGACGCGAACGCACCCTGCTGGTCGACGCCGGAGGGGGCACGCTGGCCGAGCTGGTCCGTGACGAGGTCACGGCCCAGACCCTGGGCGCCGCCGCCGGGGCGGAGGGGGCCACCGAGGTGAGCAGCTGGGTCGAGACCGAGGTGGAACTGGACGCGGGCGCACCGGACCTCCTGGACGCCGTCGAGCGTGACCTGCGCGACCAGGGACTGCGCCCCGCCGCGGAGGCCTCCAAACTCGCCCGGGTGCTCGGCGGGCGTCTGCCTCCGGTGCCGGACGCCGGGCCGCCGGCCGGATCGGTCGGCGCGGCCCTCACCGGCTACCTACGGGACCACGTGGCGGCGCTACTCGCGCTCGACCCCGCGGTCCGCGCGGACCTGCCGGACGCGATCCACCGGATGCGCGTCCACGTCCGCCGGCTGCGCAGCGCGCTGGCGGCCCACCGCAGGCTGCTGGACCGTGCGGCCGCCGACCGGCTGGACGGTGAACTGCGCCGGCTGGGCCGGGTGCTCGGCCGGGCCCGCGACGCCGAGGCGCTCGGTCAGCTCCTCGGCCCCCAGGCGGCCGGGCTCCCCTCCGCCGGCCGGCCGCAGGAGGTGGGCGCCCTACTCTCGTCCTGGTTCGGTCACCGGTACGCACGGGAGCAGCGCGCGGCCGTCCACGCCATGCGCGACCAGCGTTACTACGCGCTGCTGGACGCCGCCGAGGAGTTCGCCGCCCACCCGCCGCTGCGCCGGCGCGCCGCCCGCGGGAAGGCGGAGGCCCGGCGGGTGCTGAAGCACCAGCGCCGGCGGACGGTGCGGCGCCTGGACGCGGCCCTCGACCTGCCGGCCGGCCCGGACCGGGACCGTGCGCTGCACCGCGCCCGCAAGGCGGCCAAACGCGCCCGGTACGCGGCGGAGAGCGTCGCACCGGTGGCGGGGCGGCGCGCCGGGCGGCTGCGCAAGCGCATGAAGCGGCTCCAGGAACCGCTCGGCGCGCACCACGACGCGGTGGTGGCGGGCCCGGCCCTGCTGGAAGTCACCGCTGAGGCGCGCCGCCGGGGCCGGGACACCTTCGGGTACGGCTTGCTGTTCGCCGCGCAGCGAAGGGAGGCCGACGAGCAGGTCGGGCGGGCCCGCGAGGCCCGGAGACGGCTGAAGGGTGCCTGAGCGCACCCGCCCCCCTGCCGTGCGACTCCGCGGGCGGAGGCCCCCGGGACCACCCCCGGGCCCACCGGGCGCGGCGCGGCGCGGCGCCGGGCGGAGGCCGGGCGCGACGGGGGGGTCGACCGGGGTGTCACCGCGGGCCGAGGCCGTCGGGATCACGCTCCCCGGTCACGCTCGACGAACGTCTTGAAGTCCCCGAGGTCGTCGATCACCTGACGGTCCGCGAAGCCGAGCACGTGACCGATCCGCTCCACCAGGCCGTCGGGCTCGACGTCCAGTTGGAGCATGACCCGCGTCGTGTGCTCGCCGACGCGGTGGAAGGTCACCACGCCCGACTGCCGCACACCACCGGCGAGGGTGGCCCACGCGAGCCGCTCGTCCGGGACGGCCTCCGTCGTGCAGGCGTCGAACTCCCGCCGCACGCCGGCCACATCGACCACCCAGTGGCTCAGTCCGGGGCCTCGCCGC
Organism: Kitasatospora sp. NPDC032757; assembly: GCF_055579305.1. Taxonomy (NCBI): domain Bacteria; kingdom Bacillati; phylum Actinomycetota; class Actinomycetes; order Kitasatosporales; family Streptomycetaceae; genus Kitasatospora; species Kitasatospora sp. NPDC032757. Next base: position 17,797 of record NZ_JBVINN010000013.1, read on the forward strand.
TCGATGCTGACGATGCCCCGCATGAACGCCGGGAACTCCTCCAGCCTGGTCCACTGCTCGTAGGCCGCCGCCGGCGGGATCTCCACCTCGACCGATTCCTCGATCCTCGTCATGGGTCCGTCCCTTCTCCGGGTGCCGGGCCGCCGGACAGCGGTCCGCCTGGTGCGCCTTCCCCGGTTGGACCGGGTCATGTTCCCGGGCCGGCGGCCCTGTCCGGCCGTCAGGCGTGCGGGGTGGCCGGCGGTCCCGGCGGCCGGGGCGGGGCGACCGGGGCGAGCGCGGCCGAGGCCGCGGCCAGGGTGTCGGTGAGGACGGCAGCGGTGCGCGCGGCCTCGTAGAGGCGCTCGCGTGCGTCGCGGGCCGCGCGGAGGGTGTCCTTGGCGTCGGCCGCGTCGAGCCCGTGGGCACGGTCCGGTCCCAGCCGCCCGGCGGCCTGCTCGCTGCTGAGGAACGTGGCGAGCAGGTCCAGGAGTTCGGGCAGTCGCGCGCTGACCAGGGCCAGGGCGGCCACCGCTGCGGCCGCGTCGGCGGGCAGGACCAGGCCCGGGCCCTCGGCCGTCGCCCCGTGCCGGACGGCGGCGTGCAGCAGTTCGGCGGCTCCGGCGGACAGTTCGGCGACGGACGACGACGGCGGTACGGGGTGGCTCATGGCAGTCCCTCCCTCGGGGTGCGGGGCCGGGCGGACCGGCCCCGCCGGCCGGTACGGCCGACCTCTTCTGCCCCGGGGACGCCCGGGCATGCACCCCTGCGGCGGACCCACGGCCGGACGACCGGGCTGTCGGACGACCGGACGACCGGACGACCGGACGACCGGACTGTCGAACGACCGGACGACCGGGCTGTCGAACTAAACGGCTGTCGGGCCGTCGGGCGGTTTGTTCCCGGGCCGACGGGTCAGACGGATCGCCATGACCGATACCTCCCGGCTCCCCGGCGCCCTCGACCACTACTGGAACTGGCAGGCTCGCGCGGCCTGCCGCGGTGGCGACACCGCCCTCTTCTTCCACCCCGCGGGTGAACGCGGCCAGGCCCACAACGAGCGCGAGCAGGAGGCCAAACGGGTCTGCGCCCGCTGTCCGGTACGCCGTGCGTGCCTGGAGCACGCCCTGCGGGTCCACGAGACCTACGGCGTCTGGGGCGGCCTGACCGAGTCCGAGCGCGCCGTCCTGCTCAGGACGGGGCGCCCCGGACGCCCGTCCGGCCGGGCCCGCGATGCGGCCTGACGGCGCCACGGCCACCGACGGCCGGCGCCGTCCCCCGGCCTGCCCGCGGTCCGTCTGCCGGGCCGCCCGTCCATCCGCCCGAACCGGTGGGACCGGACCTGCTCCCACCACGTCCCCGCCGAAGGAGTGATCCGCGTGGAGGGGTGGAGCATCGTCCGCCTGCTCGTCGTCGCCGTGTCCTCGGTCCTCGCCGCCTGTGCCCTGAACCTGCTGACGGAGGCGGTCGCCCGGCTGCCCCTGGTCCGCCGCCGGGCCGAGGCGGCACCACCGCTCCTGCGCGCCTGCCGGCCGCCCCTGCTCGCCGCGACCACCTGCGGGCTGCTGCTCGCCGGCGAACCCTGGACCGGCACCACCCCGGCGGTGCACGGTGCCGTCCGCCACCTCCTCGTGCTCGCCGCCCTCGCATCCTGCGCCTGGCTCGGGGCACGCCTGATCTCCCTGGCCGCCGAGGGCGCGCTGCGCCTGGCCGTCCGCCGGCACGAACCGGGCTGGGCAGGCCGGGCCCGCACCCAGGTCGGCCTGCTGAGCCGGATCTGCCAGGCAGCCCTGACCGTCGTGGCGCTGGCGGCCATGCTGATGACCTTCCCGGCCGTCCGCGGGCTGGGCACCAGCCTGCTGGCCTCCGCCGGGCTCGTGGGCCTGGTGGCCGGCATCGCGGCGCAGAGCACCCTGGCCAACCTCTTCGCCGGGGTGCAGATGGCCTTCGGCGACCTCGTCCGGCTCGGCGACGTCGTCGTGGTCGGCGGCGAGTGGGGCACGGTCGAGGAGATCACCCTGACCTCGGTGGTGGTCGCCACCTGGGACCAGCGGCGGCTGGTGATGCCGATGTCCTACTTCGCCGGCCGGCCGTTCGAGAACTGGTCCCGTCGCACCACCCGGATCACCGGCACCGCGCTGCTCCACCTCGATCCCGGCACGCCGGTCCCCGAACTGCGGCGGGAGTTCGAGGGTTTCCTGGAGAAGAACGAGCTCTGGGACCGCGAGGGCAGGGCGCTGCAGGTGGTCGACACGACGCCGACCACCATCGTGGTCCGCGCCCTGATGACCGCCGCCGACGCCGACGACGCGTTCGAGCTCCGCTGCCAGGTCCGTGAGCACCTGCTGGCCTACCTGGTCGAGCGCCATCCCGCCGCGCTCCCCCGCCTGCCGGTGGCACCGGCCCCCGGCTCCGGGAACGACGGCCGGCTCGGCGACCGACCGGTTTCACCAAAGCATCACACTGCCAGGGCACATCCCTTCGCGGATCCGGGGTAAAGCGGTTCGAGCCGACGCGGAACCGATGAAAGGACTGACATGGCTGCGCCCAGTGATGCTCTCCTCGCCCACGTCCCCACGGTCGTCCCCAGCCAGGCCCGACCGGAAGGCGGTACGGCGGGCACACTCCGTACCGCGCCGATGCCCGGAGCACCCGCGCTGCCCGGAGCATCCGCGCTGCCCGACGCGGCCGTTCTGCCCGAGATGCCCACAATGCCCGCGCTGCCCGAAGATCCGACCGAGGTGGCCCCGGCCGACGCGCGGGAGCTGACCCGGGCCCTGCTCCGGCGCCTCGACGCCCTGGACGAGGGCACCCCGGAGTACTCCTACGTCCGCGGCACGCTGGTCGAGCTGAACATCTCCCTGGTCCGGTTCGCCCTGCGCCGGTTCTCCTCCGTCCACGAGCCCCAGGAGGACCTCCTCCAGGTCGGCACCATCGGCCTCATCAAGGCGATCGACCGGTTCGACCACGGCCACGGGGTGGAGTTCACCACCTTCGCCCTGCCGACCATCCTCGGCGAGATCCGGCGGCACTTCCGCGACACCACCTGGGCCGTCCACGTGCCGCGCCGGCTCCAGGAGCTCAGGCTGAGCCTCGCCAAGGCGCAGGACCGGCTCTCGCAGCGCCTCGACCGCGCACCGACCGTCGCCGAGCTCGCGGAGCACCTCTCGCTCACGCCGGAGGAGGTCATCGAGGGGCTCACCGCCGCCAACGGCCACTCGGCCGGCTCGCTGGACGTGGCGGCCGACCCGGACGACGACCGCCGCGGCACCGCCGCGCACCGGCTGGGCGGCGAGGACACGCGGCTCGAACTGGCCGAGAACCTCATCGCGCTGAAACCGCTCATCGCCGAGCTCCCGGAACGCGACCGTCTGCTGCTCTCGATGCGCTTCACCGAGGAGCTCACCCAGTCCCAGATCGGCACGCGGCTCGGGGTCTCCCAGATGCACGTGTCCCGCCTGCTCAGCCGCGTCCTCAGGCAGCTCCGCGAGGGCCTCGGCCAGGAGTGAACCGCCATCCGCCCGCCCGCTCCGCCCGCCGGCACGACGCGGACCCGGTTCCCGGGCCGCCCGTGCCCTGGCTGACGGCCCCTCATCCGCGTATGGTCACGAAGCAGCACCCGGAGGGAGCCCGGACGGAGGAGGCACCTGACATGTCGGTCGAGGATGAACGGCACCCGTCCGCCGCCCCGGCGTCCGCGACACCCGTCGCGCCGGGCGTGGACATCCGGCACGACGGCGCGCGGGCAGCCGTCTGCGCGCTGAGCGGCGATCTCGACATCGACAGCCTCGGCCCTGCCGAGCAGGCCCTGCGCCTGCTCGTCGAACAGCGGCCGGAGCGGATGGTGGTGGACCTGAGCGATGTGGCGTTCTGCGACTCCTCCGGCCTCAACCTGCTGCTCAAGACGCGGCTCGCCGCCGCGACCGCGGACATCGACTTCCGGCTCGCCTCGCCCTCGGCGCAGGTCACCCGGCTACTGGAACTCACCGGTGCCGGCGGCGTGTTCTCCATCCACGACTCGGTGAGCGCGGCACTGACCGGGTGAACGCCCGGGGGCGGCGGCCCGGGGGGAGAACCGGGTGGCCGCCCGAGGAATAGCCCGGCACGTCCCGGGAAAGACGACCTCTCATCAGCCGCGCGCGCGAAAGGGGTGAACCGCGTATGACGGCGAGCCGGGGCGCCCTCGACGGCAGCCGACCCGACGCCGGACCGCCGGCGACCGGCCAGCGACGGCGACTGCACCTGGCCGGACTTCCCAAGCCGGTCGCCCGGTCCCGTGCGTTCACCGGTGGGGCGCTCGCGGACTGGGCCTGGTTGCGCCCCGAGGACGGGGCCGATCCCGACGTCGTCGAGGACGTCCTGCTGCTGGTCTCCGAGCTGGTCGCCAACGCGATGCTGCACGGCGGCGGCCCGCTGGAGCTGGTGCTCGACGCCTCGGACGCGCGGCTGCGGATCGAAGTCAGCGACGGATCCCCGGCGCTGCCCGAGCCGCGCCGGCCGCACCTTCCCGGCCTGCCGGGCGGGCACGGGCTCTTCATCGTGCAGCGGGCGGCGGACCGGTGGGGTGCCACGCCGTGCTCCCGGGGCAAGGCGGTCTGGGCGGAGATCGACACCCGACGGCTGGTCCCCGCCTCCGGCTGACCCCGGTCCGGGGCTGCGTTCCCGCTCCGGCACCCCACCCTCCGGCCCGGGACGCCGTCTCCGGGCCGGCGGGCCGCCGCGTGCGGGCACACGCGGGTGGCGCGCGGGCACACGCGGGTGGCGTGGACGAACTGCTGCCGGTGGCACCGGATTCAGGCCCACTCCGCCGACATGGATCCGCGGATCCGGGGCAGCCGAGGTCACGGACGCCGCCGGAACAAGGTCCGGCGGCCGAGCGACGAGAAGGAGACGACAGTGAGCGACGTCAACATCTGGCAGTTCCGCGCCACCTCCGGCTACGTCACCGATTCCGACCTGGTGGACTTCCGCGTCGAGGCGACCGATGGGCACATCGGCCGGATCGACCGGCTCTCCGAGGAGGCCGACGCCCGCTATCTCGTGGTGGACACCGGTCCGTGGATCTTCGGCAAGCACGTGCTGCTGCCGGCCGGCACGGTCATCCAGGTCGACTTCGAGAACCGCAGGGTGTACGTCGACCGGACGAAGGACGAGATCAAGAACGGCCCGGAGTTCGACCCCGACCGCCACGAGGGTGACACCGGCTACCGCGAGCGGTACACCGGGTACTACGACCCCTTCTACGGCGGTCCGATCGTCTGAAGTCACCGGAGTCCCCTGCCCCCTGCCTCCTGCTCCCAGGTGCCGCCCGGCGGAAGGGGGCACCCGTGCCGGGCGGAGAAGCGGAGAGACCGAACGGCCGCCCGCACAGGCCCTCGTGGGCCTGGCGGGCGGCCGTTCGGACCGAGTGGCGACGGGTCAGGAGGTGGCGGCCCGCTCGGCGGCGCTGCGCTCGACGCAGAACTCGTTGCCCTCGATGTCGAGCATGGTCACCCAGCCCTTGCCGTCCGGGGTGCGCTGGTCGTCGTGGACGGTGGCGCCCAGTGCCAGCAGGCGCCCCACCTCCTCGTCCCGGGTGCGGTCCTGCGGCTGGAGGTCGAGGTGGATGCGGTTCTTCACCGTCTTGCCCTCGGGCACCCGGATGAACAGCAGCGCGGCACCCGGCGACTCGACCAGCGCCTCATCGTCCCCCGGGTTGTCGTCCTCGCTGACCTTGCTGTCCAGCACCTGTGCCCAGAACCCGGCCAGGCGGAAGGCGTCGGCGCAGTCGATCGTCACATGTCGTACAAGAGAAGCCATGTGCGTCACTCTGACGCCGTTCTCCCTCCCGGTCCAGTGCTTAACCGGGCGCGGTGCGGGTGTGGAGGTGGCCGTCCAGCGGGAACTCCGGCGGGCGGGCCGGGAGAACGGACGCGAACCGGTACCCGGTCTTCTCGGCCACCCGGCAGGAGGCCGTGTTGTCCACCTGGTGCAGCAGGTCGAGCCGGACCAGCCCGTCGGCGGCGAAGGCCGTGAACGCCCAGCCGGTGACCGCCTCCAGCGCCCGCGGCGCCACGCCCCGGCCCCGCGCGTCGGCCGCCGTCCAGTACCCCACCTCGGCGGACGCCCCGCCGGGCGTGCCGCGCTTGAGCACCACGTTGGCGACCAGTTCGGCGGGGTGCCCGGCCCGGGGCTCCAGAACGGCGAAGCTGTACCGGTAGCCATCCGCCCAGCCGCGGTACTGGACGTCGAGCCAGCGGGCCGCCTCGTCCACGTCGGTCACCGGGATCCGGGTGAAGCGGCGCAGCGTCTCGTCCCGGTAGACCTCCACCAGGGCGGACGCGTCCTCGTCCCGGAACGGCCGCAGCAGCAGGCCCCCGGCGGCCGGGAGTCCGGCCACGGCCGTCACTTCTTCAGCCCCTCCCAGCCCCAGCGCGGCGTCGGGCCCGGGTCGCCGAGGTCCGCGCCGACGGGCGCCGCCGACACGTCCTTGGCGATCTTCGTGCCCCAGTCGAAGTACTCCAGCACCCGCCGGCGCAGCAGCTCGTCGTCGGGCAGCTCCTTCTGCACCGCGGCGCCCATCAGCTCCATCCAACGACCGCGCTGCTCCTCGGTGATGGCGAGGCCGAGGTGCGTGCGGAGCAGCGCCTGGTGCCCGCCCAGCTCGGCGGTGAAACGGGCCGGGCCGCCGAAGATCTCGCCCAGCCAGACGGCGACGTGCTCGATGTGGGTGGTGGTGAAGTTCGCGAAGACCGGCGCCAGGACCGGGTCGGCGAGGACGCCCTCGTAGAAGGTGTTGCTCAGCCGGCGGAGCCCCTCGATGCCGCCGACGGCGTCGTACAGGTTCTCGGACCGTTCGTCACTCATGCGTGTTCTCTCCCCGTGGGTAGGTGCGTTGGCACCTTCCTAACAGCACCCGGCGCCGTTCGCGTCCCCTCCCGGCCTCCTGTTCGCGCCCGGCACAGCAAGTGGAGGGGGCGGTTCCCGCTCCCGGCCCGCGCTCGCGCTTGACCTTGACACTGGCGGCAGGGTCGGAGGCTCTCCGCATGAACGCGAACGAGAGCAACCGGCAGGAAACCCCGCAGGATCGGCCGTCCCGGGTCGTCCTGGTCACCGGCGCGGGGACGGGGATCGGGCGGGCCACCGCGCAGGCCTTCGCCGCGCAGGGGCCGGAGGTCGCGGTGGTGGCGGTCGGGCGGCGGCCCGGACCGCTGGCGGAGACGGCGGGAAGCCACCCCGGGCGGATCCACCCGCTGGTCGCGGACGTCACCGGGACCGACGCGCCGGAGGTGGTCGTGCGCGAGGTCCTGGAGCGGCACGGGCGGCTCGACGTGCTGGTCAACAACGCCGGGATCGTCCGCAGCGGCGCCGTCGGCGGCCTCACCAGGGACTCGGTCGAGACCCAGCTCGCCACCAACCTCACCGCCGCCGTCCTGCTCGGCCGGGCCGCACTGCCGCCTCTGGAGGCGAGCCGCGGCGTGATCGTCAATGTCACGACCAGCGTCGGCCAACGGGGCTGGCCGGGCAACTCGGTGTACGCGGCGAGCAAGGCGGCGCTGGAGTCGGTCACCCGCAGCTGGGCGGTGGAGCTGGCGCCGCGCGGCGTCCGGGTGGTGGCGGTGGCGCCGGGGGCGATCGAGACGCCGATCGGCGAACACTCCGGGCTCGGCGCGGAGCAGCGGGAGGCCGTCCGGCGGTGGCAGATCGCCCACACCCCGCTCGGGCGGATCGGCCGGCCCGCCGAGGTGGCCTGGGCCGTCACGCAACTCGCCTCCCCGCAGGCCTCGTTCGTCACCGGAGTAGTCTTGCCGGTGGACGGCGGCGCCGTCGTGGGGTGAGGCCGGTGGCAACGCCGGGAACGGGTGGCAATGCCGGGAACGGTGGGAACGCCGGGAACGGTGGAGGGGCGGGGAGCGGTGCTGATCGGAGAGCTGGCCCAGGTGACGGGCAGTACGGCCCGGGCGTTGCGCCACTACGAGCAGGCCGGGCTGATCGGCTCGTCCCGCGCCGCCAACGGCTACCGTGAGTACGACGAGGCGGCAGCCGTGCGGGTGCGCAACATCCGCTCCCTGCTGGCCGCCGGATTCACGCTGGAGGACGTCCGGCTCTTCCTGCCCTGCCTGGACGGGGACGTGCTCGCCAAGCCGCCGTCGCCGGCGGCGCTGCGGATCGCCCGGGAGCGGCTGTCCGTCCTGGAGCGCCGGATCGCCGCGCAGACCGAGGCCCGGGACCGGCTGGTCGCGGCGCTGGCGGTGGCGGAGGGGGCGGTCGTGGACGGGACGGCGGCGCCGGCCTCGGGGGCGGCGGGGACGGTCGCGGCGACGGGCTGAATCCCGCTGTCCGTCCGGGTGACACCCCCGACCGGGGGTGTGCAGGGGGCGCCGGGCGGAGGACAGTGGGCGCATGCAGATTCCACTCTCCGTGATGGACTTCCTCGACCGGGCCGAGCTGGTCTACGGCGACCGGGTCGGCATCGTCGACGAGCCGGTGCAACCGGCCGAATCCTGGGGCGAGCTGAGCTACCGGCGGGTCGCCGAACTGGCGCGGGCGCAGGCGGCCGGGCTGGACCGCCTCGGGGTCGGGCCGGGCGAACGGGTCGCGATGGTGTCGCACAACTCGGCCCGGCTGATGACCTCGCTGTACGGCGTGAGCGGGCACGGCCGGGTGCTGGTGCCGGTCAACTTCCGATTGAAGGCGGAGGAGGTGTCGTACATCGTCGAGCAGAGCGGCGCGTCCGTGCTGCTGGTCGACCCCGAACTCGCCGACCCGCTGGCCGGGGTGGCCGCCAAGCACAAGTTCGTGATCGGCGCGGGCAGCGACGCGCTGCTGTACGACTTCGACCACGCGCCGCGCCGGTACGAGATCGGCGAGAACGACACCGCGACGATCAACTACACCAGCGGAACCACCGCGCGCCCCAAGGGCGTTCAACTCACCCACCGGAACGTCTGGCTGAACGCCGTCCTCATGGGCCTGCACTTCGGGGCCAGTGACCGGGACGTCTACCTGCACACCCTGCCGATGTTCCACGCCAACGGCTGGGGCCTGCCGTTCGCGCTCACCGGGCTGGGCGCGCAGCACATCGTGCTGCGGAAGGTGGACGGCACCGAGATCCTGCGCCGGGTCGAGCGGCACGGGGTGACCTTCCTGTGCGGCGCGCCGGCGGTGATCCAGATGGTGCTGGACGCGGCCGCCGACTGGGACGGGCCCGTCCCCGGCCGGGACAGGGTGCGGATCATCGTGGCCGGCGCCCCGCCGCCGACCTCGGTGGTGCAGCGGATCGAGTCCGAACTCGGCTGGGAGTTCATGCAGATCTACGGCCTGACCGAGACGTCGCCGGTGGTGACGGTCAACCGTTCCCGCCGCGAATGGGACCAACTGCCCTCCGCCGAGCGGGCGGAGAAGCTGGTGCAGGCGGGTGCGCCGGCGATCGGCAATCACGTCCGGGTGGACGAGCAGGGCGAGGTGCTGGTCCGCTCCAACGTGGTGCTGGACGGCTACTGGCAGCAGCCGCAGGAGACTTCGGAGGCGATCCGGGACGGCTGGTTCCACACCGGCGACGGCGGCACCCTCACCGACGGCTACCTGACCATCTCGGACCGGAAGAAGGACGTCATCATCAGCGGCGGGGAGAACGTCTCCTCGATCGAGGTGGAGGACTGCCTGTACGACCACCCGGCGGTCGGCGAGGTCGCGGTGATCGGAGTGCCGGACGACAAGTGGGGCGAGACGGTCAAGGCACTGGTGGTGCTCAAGCCCGGCTCCGACGTCGGCGAGGCGGACCTCATCGCGCACTGCAAGCAGCGGCTGGCCGGCTACAAGTCGCCCACCTCGGTGGAGTTCCGGGACGCGCTGCCGCGGACCACCACCGGCAAGCTGCAGAAGTTCCGGCTCCGCGAGCCGTACTGGGCGGGGCGGGAGCGGGACGTCAACTAGCCGCGTCCGGCCGGCCCGGCTCACGGCTGCCAGGGCCCGTCCGGTCCGGTTGCGGACGCCGAGCCGTGGGCAGCCGGTAGCCGGTCACCGTGAGGCAGGTGAGGCAGGTGAGGCGACCGCAGGGCGGCGATCTCCGGGTTGGTCCGGCAGGTCGCCGCCCGGCGCGGCACCTCGTGGGCGGAGCGAGCGGGGTGGGCGGAGCGAGCGGTGCGACGTGCGTGTTCCGTGGAGTCCGAGGTGACGGCGGCGGGTGCGGCGTAGGGTGCGGGCCGGAGTTACCGGTGAGTCACTACCGGGTCGCCACCGCTACTGCCGCGTACTGCTGTGAAATGTGAAGGGGATGCCCATGACGACGGAACCGAAGGAGCCTCGCGCCACGGACGTGCTGACCGGCCTGCTCGACGACCTGCGGGCCGAGAGCGCGGTGCTGGACGGGCTGGTGGCCGGGCTGGAGCCGGAGGGCTGGGCGGCCGACACCCCGGCCCCGGGGTGGACGATCGCGCACCAGATCGCCCACCTGGCCTGGACGGACGACTGGACCGAGCTCTCCGCGCGTGACCCGGAGGGCTTCGTCGCGCAGACCGGCCGCGTCTTCGGCGAGCTGCTGGAGGCGGGCCTGGACCCGGTGGACGAGGGCGCCGCGCAGGGGGCGGCCGAGGAGCCCGCGGCGCTGCTGGCCCGCTGGCGGTCCGGCCGGGAACGGCTGCTGACCGCCCTGGCCGCGGTGCCGGGCGACGTCCGCCTGCCGTGGTTCGGTCCGCCGATGAAGGCCCCGTCGATGGCGACCGCGCGACTGATGGAGACCTGGGCGCACGGGCAGGACGTCGCGGACACGCTGGGCGCGGTCCGGGAGCCGACCGCACGACTGCGGCACATCGCCCATCTGGGGGTTCGGACCATGGGGTTCGCCTTCTCGCTGCACGGACTGCCGGCACCGGAGGCACCGGTCCGGGTGGAACTGACCGCGCCGGACGGCGCGTTGTGGGCCTGGGGCCCGGAGGACGCGACGGACCGGGTGAGCGGGCCGGCGCTGGACTTCTGCCTGCTGGTCACCCAGCGCCGGCACCGGGACGACCTCGCCCTGACCGCCACCGGCGCGACGGCGACGGCCTGGCTGCCGATCGCCCAGGTCTTCGCGGGCGCCCCCGGGAAGGGGCGGGAGGCGGAGTCCGGCGCGTAGGCCGCTGAACGACACACCCGCCTTCTGACACCACCCCTCGGGCCCCTCCCCCACAAGCCCCGGCGCGCGCAGTCACCCCCACGGCGCGGCTGCGCCGCGCCGGCGGGTCCAGCCCTGGGGACCGCCGCAGCGGCGGCCCGGCCCTACGGCTGCCCGAGCAGGTCGAGGCCGTCGGCCGCCGCCGGGGAGAGCGCCGACGCGGTGAGGCCGGCGAGCGGCATCCACCGGACACCTGCGGTCGACCCGTCGACCTCGTTGACGGTCAGCGGCCCGGGACGGAGCTCGACGCGGTAGAACAGCCCCACCAAGTGCCAGTGCACGCCGAGCCGGTGGGCCGTGTAGCTGCGCGCGTCCACCAGCCGGGCACTGCGGAGTTCCAGACCGGTCTCCTCGTGCAGCTCGCGCGCGAGCGTCTCCTGCGGCTGCTCGCCGGGGTCGATCCCGCCGCCGGGCAGGTGCCAGAGGCCGGGCAGGAAGACCGGTGAGGCCTCGGAGAGTTGCGTCAGCAGCAGCCGCTGCTCCGACGTGGCGATCGCGTACGCCGAAACGCGGGAACGCATCTGCTCACCCAAGGCCTGCCTCCGAAGGTCACGCGACGAACTTCCCCTGACGGAAGCACTCTTGATCATGAGCCTAGCCCCTCCCCCGGCAACCCGGCCTCAGATCCCCAGACGCAGCGGGCCGAGCCGGGTGGCGACCAGGTTGGTGGCGCCGCGGTCGCGTTCGATGTGGCCGTGGACCAGCAGGCCGGCGCGGTCGAGGGCGGTACGGCGCTGGGACTCCCAGACCGGGCGGCTGCAGATCACGTTGATCAGGCCGGTCTCGTCCTCCAGGCTGAGGAAGAGCACCCCGCCGGCCGTCGGCGGGCGCTGGCGGTGCGTCACCAGGCCGCCGACCACCACGGCGGTGCCGGGTGCCACGTCCGGGAGCTGGGCGGCGGTCACTGCGCCGCCGCGTTCGAGGTGGGCGCGCAGGTGCTGGACGGGGTGGCTGGTGGCGGAGGTGCCGGTCGCCCAGAGGTCGGCGATGGTCTCCTCGACCGGGGTCATCTCCGGCAGCGGCGGCGCCTCGGTGCCGGGGGTGGTGCCGGGGATCAGCCCCGCCGAGACACCGGCGAACGCCCCGGCGGCCCACAACGCCTGACGCCGTCCCAGCCCGAAGCAGCCGAACGCTCCCGCCGTGGCGAGCGCCTCCAGCACCGGCGCGGGCAGGCTCGTCCGGCGGGCGAAGTCCTCCAGGTCCGCGTACGGCTGTCCGGCCGCGATCGCCTCGGCCTGCGGGGCGCCGATGCCGCGGACGGTGTCCAGGCCGAGCCGGATGGCGGGCTGCGGCTTGCCCGCCGTGAGCGGCGGCTTGGGCGTCGGCCCCCGGTACGGTTCCAGGGTGGGCCGCGGCCCGCTGGCGTTGACGTCCACGCCGCGGACCCGCACGCCGTGCCGCCGGGCGTCCGCGATCAGGCTGAGCGGCGCGTAGAAGCCCATCGGCTGGTTGGCCAGCAGGGCACAGGTGAAGGCCGCGGGGTAGTGGTACTTGAGCCAGGCGCTCGCGTACACCAGGTAGGCGAAGCTGATCGCATGGCTCTCCGGGAAGCCGTAGTTGGAGAAGGCCTCGATCTTGGTGTAGACGTCCTCGGCGGTCTCCTCGGGGATGCCGCGCGCGGCCATGCCGCTCAACAGCCGCTCGCGCAGGCGGGCGACGCGTTCGTGCGAGCGCTTGGAACCCATCGCCTGGCGCAGCTGGTCGGCCTCGGCGGGGCTGAACCCGGCGCAGTCGATGGCCAGTTGCATCATCTGCTCCTGGAACAGCGGCACCCCGAGGGTCTTGCCGAGCGCGTTCTCCATCAACGGGTGCGGGCAGCCGGCCGCTTCGAGCCCGGCGCGGCGCCGCAGGTACGGGTGGACGGACCCGCCCTGGATCGGCCCCGGGCGGATCAGCGCGACCTCGACCACCAGGTCGTAGAAGTGGTCCGGCTTGAGCCGCGGCAGGGTGGCCATCTGGGCGCGCGACTCGACCTGGAAGACGCCGACCGTGTCGGCCCGGCGCAGCATCGTGTAGACGCCCGCGTCGTCGTCCGGGACGGTGGCCAGGGTGTACCGCACGCCGTGGTGTTCGGCGATCAGGTCGCAGGTGTCGTGCAGCGCGGCGAGCATGCCGAGGCCGAGCAGGTCGATCTTGACCAGCCCGGCGCCGGCCGTGGAGTCCTTGTCCCACTGCAGCACGGACCGGCCCGGCATCCGGGCCCACTCGGTCGGGCAGATCTCGCCGATCGGCTCCTTGGTGAGCACCATGCCGCCCGAGTGGATGCCCAGGTGGCGGGGCAGGCCGTGGAGCTGTCCGGCCAGGGCGAGCACGTCGGCGGGGATGACGGCGTCCGCGCCGGGCGGCGAGCGGAAGTCGCTCTGCCGGCTGAACGCGTCCACCTGCCCCTGCGGGTAGCCGAGCACCCGGGCGGCGTCGCGCAGCGCCAGCCGGGGCCGGTAGGTGATCACGTTGGCGACCTGGGCGGCGTGCTCGCGCCCGTAGCGGCGGTAGACGTACTGGATGACCTCCTCGCGACGGCGGTTCTCGATGTCCAGGTCGATGTCGGGCGGCCCGTCGCGGGCGGTGGAGAGGAAGCGCTCGAAGAGGAGCCTGTAGTGGATCGGGTCGACGGCGGTGATCCCGAGCGCGTAGCAGACCGCCGAGTTGGCCGCCGAACCCCGGCCCTGGCACCAGATGTCCTCGCGGCGGCAGAAGTCGACGATGTCGTGGACGATCAGGAAGTAGCCGGCCAGCCTCAGGTCCTCGATGACGTCAAGCTCCTTGGCGAGCTGCCGGCGGGCGGGCCCGTTGCCGGGGCCGAACCGGACCGGTCCGCCCCGGGCGACCAGCTCGCGCAGATGGCTGATCTCGGTGTGCCCGGGCGGGACGGGGAAGCCGGGCAGCTCCGGGTCGAGTCCGGTGAAGTCGAAGGCGCAGGCGCGGGCCAGGTCGACGGTGGCCTCCCGGACCCCCGGGAAGCGGGCCAGCCGGGCCGCCATCTCCCGGCCCGAGCGCAGGTGTGCGGTGCCGGCCGCCTGCGTCCAGCCCGCCGCGTCCTGCAGGGTGCGGCGCTCGTGCAGGGCGGCGAGGCTCTGTGCCAGCCGGCCCTGGGCCGGGCCGGCGTGGTGGGCGTTGGTGGAGGCGACGGTGGGCAGGCCCAGCTTGGCGGCGAGCGCGGCCAGGGCGTCGTTGCGCAGGTCGTCGCCGGGCAGCCACTGGTCGATCAGCTCGACGTACACGTTGTCGCGGCCGAACGCCTCGGTGAGGGTGTGCAGCCGGTGCTCGGCGTCCCGGCCGGCGGCGAGTGCGGCGGGGACCCTGCCCAGGCGGCAGCCGGTGAGTACCGCCCAGTGGCCGCCGTGCGCGTCGGCCAGCGCCGCGGCGTCGTACGCCGGGCGGCCCTTGGCCCCGCCCGCCAGCTGGGCGGCGCTGATCGCCGCGGAGAGGCGGCGGTAGCCGGCCGGGTCGCGGGCCAGGACGAGCAGGTGCTCGGCCTGGCCGTCCCGGCGCAGGGTCAGCTCGGCGCCGAACACCGTGCCGACGCCCGCCTCCCGGGCCGCCTCGGCGAACCGCACCGCGCCGTAGAGGCCGTCGTGGTCGGTGAGCGCGAGCACCTCGACACCCAGCCGGGCGGCCTCGGCGACCAGCTCCTCGGGGTCGCTGGCGCCGTCGAGGAAGCTGAAGGCGGAGTGCACGTGCAGCTCGGCCCAGGCCGGGGCGGTCGGGCCGGTCCGGGCCGTCGGGCCGGCCGGCCCGGCGGGTTGTGCGGGGAGGCGGGCCCCGGTGCGGCGGCGCAGCGGGACGACCGCGCCACCCTCCGGGCCCGGGCTGCCGCCGGCCAGGCGTCGGTGCAGTTCGCTCCAGGGGAGCGTGGGATGGCTGGTGAATCCCATCGGGGGTCGTTGCCTTCGGTCGTGCCTGTTCGGTTTCTCCCCCCACGGGCCGGCCGGTTCCTCCCCGGTGGCCGGCCGGTTCCCTCTCCCCCGGTAGGCCGCCCCCGGTGGGCCGGCCCGTTCCGTTCCCCCCGGTGGCCGGCCGGTCCCCCGGTGGCCGGCCGGGTCAGTCGTAGCCGGCCTCCATGAACCACTCACCGCCCTCCACCGTGAGCAGCAGCGCCCGGCCGTCCGCCAGCGTGACCTGGAAGCGCGCCCGGCGGCGGGCCAGCGACTGGTCCCACCAGTACTCGACCGCCGGCCAGGGGCCGGTCCAGCCGTCCACCACCAGCTCCCGCCCCCGCACCGCCACCCGGGCCGGCCGGGCCGACACCCCCGCCCGGCCGTCCACCGCCACCGACCGCCCCTCCGCGTCCAGCACCACGACCGGCACCGGGGTCCGGTGCACCACGGCCGGCCAGACGTCCCGCAGCCGGCCCGGCCACGGCGCGTCGGCCGGCGCCGCCGGGTCGTACGGCTCGCCCCAGGGCACCCGGACCGCCTGCTCGCCCGGCCCCCGCCCGCCCGCCGGCTCGATCCGGCGCAGCCCGGCATGCCCGAGCACCGCCTGCACCCGGGCCACCGCGCGCTCCACCCGGTCGTCCGCGACCGCCTGCCCCCAGAGCGCCAGCTGGCGGCCCTGGTCGGGGGAGAGATCGTCGGGGACGAGGCGCAGGGCGGTGAAGCCTGCGTCGTGGTCCGTGTCGAAGTCCGTGCCGTGGTGCGGGTCGTGGTGTGCGTTGTGGTCCGCGTCGTGGTGTGCCTCCGGCCTGCCAGGCACCGCGAAGGTACCCGTGCCCTGCCAGGCCTGGAGCTGCCAGCGGACGCGCTCGGCCAGCGCCGTCGCCGACAGCCGGCCCTCGTGCCGCCAGAGCCGCGAGACGGTCCGCCCGTCGGCGCAGGACACCTCGACCGCGACCCGCTGGCAGGTCAGCCCCGCCCCGGCGAGCCGCTGGTGCAGCCGCTCGGCAAGCGTGCGGGCGACGAACACCAACGGCTCGGCGAGCGGCTCCGGCGGGTCGAAGCGCTGCTCGACGGAGAGGTCCGGCCCCTCCGTACGCGGCACCAGCGGGCGCGGCTGCAGGCCCCGGGCCAGCCGGTGCGCGGCCGTGCCGGCCGGGCCGAACCGGTCCGCGACCGACTCGGCGGGCAGCGCGGCGAACGCACCGACGGTGGGCAGGCCGAGCCGGTCCAGCAGCTCCGCCAACGCCTCGTCGCCGAGCGCGGCCACCGGGTAGGGCGCGAGGAACTCCGCCGTCCGCCCGGCCGGCACCAGTACCCCGGCCCGGGCCGCCAGCACGGCGGCGAACAGGCCGTCGGCGACACCGACCTGGCCGTGGAGGACGGGCCGGGCGTCGGGGACGGGTCGGTCGTCGGGGGCTGCGGGAGCTGCGGGGGCGGTTCCGGCGGCGGCTTCGGCGGGGCGGGCCGGCGGCGGGTACGCGGCCGGGTGGGCGAACCCGCCCCGCGCGCCGTCCCGGGCCGCCGGGGCGGCGGCGAACAGCTCGTCCACGGCCGCCGCCCGGCGCCGGGCACCGGCCCGGTCGGCGTCCGCCGGGTGCGCCTCGGTACGGCCTGGGCCGGGGGCCGGGTGGGCGCGCACGGCGGGGCCGGCGTCGGCGGGGTGGTCCTGCACCTCCGACCCGCTGCCCCCGCCCCCGGCTCCGGCCCTGTTCCTGTTCTCGTTCCTGTCCCGGTTCTCGTCCCTGCTTGCGTCCCTGCTTCCGTCCCCGTCCCCGTCCCCGTCCCCGTCCACGGGCCGGGCCAGGGCAGCCGTCACCGCGCCCTGCACCTTGGCCGCCAACGCCTCCTCGCCGCCGAAGTAGCGGCTCGGCCCCTTCACCGGGATCGCGCACAGGCCCGGGCGCAGCACCTCCACCCGGGGCGTGAACGCCTCCACCGCCGCGACCACCGGCTCGAACCGCCGGGTCTCCGCCTCCGGGTCGCGGTCGCGCAGCTCCAGCGCCGGGCAGAGCCGCTGGGCCAGCTTGAGCCGCTGCCCCTGCCGCACCCCGGCCGCCCGGGCCGTCTCCGAGCACGCCAGGATCCGCCCGCCTGCGACCACCGCCACCGGGGTGTCGCCGCCGTCCGCGGGCCCCATGACGGCCGCCACCGACCAGTCCGGGCACCAGACCACCAGCACCCGCGGTGTCCCGGCCGTCCCGGCGGCTCCGGTCGCCCCGGTCAGCCCGGTCGCTCCGGTCACTCCGGTCACTCCGGTGTCGGTCATCTCACACCACCGCCATACGTTCGAGGCCCGCCCCGGCCCCCGACGTCACGTCCTCCCCCGCCCCGACCACCTCGGCGGCCTCCGCCACCGCCCGCACCTCGCCGTGCTCGTCCGGCAGCCAGAGCCGGGCGGTACGCCCGCGCACCGCCGAACCGCGCCCCTCGGCCACGACCTCCACCTGCCGCCCGGTGAGCTGCCCGTGCCCGTCGCCCAGCCCGAACCACCGTCCGGACCGCACCCCCAGCCGAAGCCCCGCCCCCGGCCACGGTCCGGCCACCAGCAGCACGCACCCGCTGCGCCGCAGCACGGCCGCCAGCCGGGCGGCCGGCTTCGGCGCCACCGGCCCGTCCGGGCGCAGCATGATCAGCTCGACCGCCCCGGCCAGCACCGACACCACCTCTGCCCAGTGCGGGCCGGGGTCGTCCGCCACCAGCAGCCGCCTCAGGTCCAGCCCGTACCCGGCGGCCGCGGCCAGCCCCAGGTCCGGCAGCCCGACCGCCGCCGCCCACCCGCCATCCGACTCCCGCACCCCGGCGGCCAGCGCCAGCAGCAGCCCGAGGTCCCCGCCGCCGACCGACACCACCGTCCCCCGCCGCAGCCCGTCCTCCGGCAGCACCGCCCCCAACGCCGGCAGCACCGGCAGCAGCCCCCGCCGCCCGGCCCCCGCCCCGGCACCGCCACCGTCCACGAGCGCAGCCGCCGACACCACCGGGCGGAGCGGCTGCCGCTCGGCGGTGGATTCGAAAGCAGGTTCGAAAACGGGCACACCTCAGGATCGAACATTCGTTCGCAAAGATTCAAGTCCGATTCCCCCACCCCCGTGGTCACCCTCCGTGCTGTGCCGGGGCATGGCGATGCCGCGCGGGCACGCCGCCGCCGAGAGCGCCCTGCGCTCGAATCAGTCGGCGGCCGGGCGGCAGACCCCGGCCCCGGACCGGCCGAGCCGCCGTGCGGGCGTGGCGGTCACTGGAAGATCGCGATGGGGTGGACCTCCAGCACGCCTTCGTCGGCGTTCCAGTCCTCGACCATGCCGAGGCAGTGCCCGAAGAACGCGCGACGGCGTGACTCGGCCTCGCTCAGCCCCGTGGTGACGCAGGTGACGCGGACGGCCGCCGCCTGCGAGGGGTCCTCGGGGTTGCCGTAGGCGGCCAGGAAGACGGTGGCGCCCTCCGGGGTGTCCGGCGCCCGGTCCACCGTGCGGAACCGCCCCCGCAGCAGGACGTAGTCCTCGACGTCGCGCAGCCTGGCCCGGGGTGCGGAGTGACCACCTGCGGCCAGCGATCTGGCGAGCGCGCCGTTGTCCCGGACGGTGAGGGCGGTGAGGTTGGCGTGGACGATCCCGTCGACCCGCTCCATGGCCTTGACCAGGACGCCGATCACATCGATCGGCGCATGGGTCTGGACGTACCTGCTGATCCGCTCCTCCGCCTTCTCCCTGCTGCCGGAGAACGCGCCGGTCGGCGGCAGGGAGATGTCGGCGGTGAGCCCTCGCGTCTTCCTGGTCGTCCGCTCGACCTCCTGGGTGAGGGCCTCGGTGTACCGGCCCATCCGATAGAGGTCCATGATCGCCCGGTCATCCAGGTAGACGCAGATCCTGGCGGTGACGTCCAGGCCGGCGGGCCGTCTACTGCGGCGCACCTCCCACCAGCCGAGGAGCAGCAGGGCGAGCAGGCTCGCCACGGCCGCCAGCCAGACGGCGAACCAGCCCCACCAGACGCTCCACCACATCGCAGTGAACACAGCCGTGCATCTCCTTCAGGGTGTCGAGGAGGGAGCCGGTGCCGGCACGCCCTGCCGGGCGCCGGATGCCGGGCGCCGATTGCCGGTTGCCAGTGGCCGGGCGCTGGTTGCCGGGCACTGAGGGCCGGGCACCGGGCGCTGAGGGCCTGGCACCGGGCGGCTCACGGCGCCCCCTGGGCGGGGGAAGCCCCTTCACCGGAGGGCGTGTCGTCGCGAGGCCGGCAGCCGCCGACGGCGTCGATCATCTGCTCCAGCACGTCGAGCGTCGGCATCTTGGTCGCGGTGTCGTCCCCGGTGCGGACCGGGGCCGGAATGTCGTGCTCGCCGAGGAAGTCCGCCAGCCGGTCACCTCCCGGCTGGCCGTCCAGGGTGCGGAAGCCCAGCTCGGTCGCCCGCCTGAGCAGCCGGGGGTCGTGGGTGATCAGGTCACCGAGCCGGTCGGCTCCGGGGTTGAGGGCGATGAACTGGGGCTGGGTCAGGAACTGTTCCTTCGGATAGAGCAGGACCCGCTCGGCGTCGAGCTTCTTGGCCTGGGCCTGGAAACGGGCCTGGTAGGCGAGGAACTGGTGCTCGTAGACCACCACGACGGGGGCGATGCCCCTGCCCTCCGGGACGCTGTAGGGCTGGAACAGATCACCCCCGGGCATGCCTTGGGCGAACAGCAGCGGCTTGATCCTGGCCGCCAGGTCCTCGACGTCCTTCTTCTCGGGAGGCTTGCCGTCACCCTTCTCCGTGAAGGCGACCAGCGCCAGGAAGGTGCCCGCCGAATTCGACTCGCAGATGTCCGAGGACTGGGCCGCCACGACGTTGCCGTTGGTGATGCCGTAGTTCTGGATGCCGAGGGCGTTCCACGTTTGCCTGGCGTTGCCCAGCCGCAGGAAGTCGGCCAGCGCGAGGCTGTAGTACAACGGCGGTTCCTGGCCGCCGATCCGCTCGGCGACCTTGCTGTCCACGAGCGTCTTCGCGTACTCCCGGTAGGTCGCGAGCACGATCGGGCTGACGAACGGACGGTAGACGCGGGCGTACTGCCCGGCCGCGCCCCGCCGGTCGATGACCACCTCGGCCGACGGCTGGCCGGAGGGGAAGACGAAGTCATAGGGATCGAGGTTGCCGTACGCCACCTCGCGCGAGCCTGCGATGCTCACATGCACCCGGATCCGGTGGCTCAGGAGGATCCGCTGGACCTCCTCGTCCGCGAAGAACTCGCCCTTGGAGGCCAGCCTCCCCTCCAGGGTGACCACCGGCTCGAACGGCAGCAGGAGGTTCCCGTTCGTGGCCAGGGTCACCGTACAGGTCAGGAACAGCGACAGCAGGGTCGCGAGGACGACGACGAACCGGCGTCGCGATCTCAAGAACGAGGGCCGGCGCTCGATCGCCAGCCTCGGCTCCTCAACAGTCTCCTTCTCGGGCACATATGACAGCGTGTCAGGCCGGCCTGACGGACGGGTGGATGATACGAGAAATTCTCCCCCCGGCCCACCGGACGTCACCGTGCGACCCGGCCGGTCCGCGGTGGCCGGGACGGGAAATGACGGACACTCAGGACTGTGCCCCGGCGTCGCCGCAGCCGGACCGCCCGGGCCCACGCGAGCCGGTGTGAGCCCGCGTGAACCCGCCTGCCCGCCCAGCGGTTGGGGCGGCTCAGCCCGTCAGGGAGCGGGCCACCCGGAAGCCGACGTCGTCGACCCGGAAGGTCGGGTGGCTGCGGCGGCGGGCGGAGGCCCGGCAGCTCCAGTGCTCGTCGAACCAGCCGCCGCCGCGCAGGACCCGGTAGCTGCCGTAGACCTCGGCGTCGTAGACGTCCCAGCACCAGTTCCAGGCGTTGCCGAGCATGTCGTGGAAGCCCCACGGGTTGGGCTGCTTGCCGCCCACCTCGTGGATCCGCTCGTCCGAGTTACCGCGGTACCAGGCGATCTCGTCCAGCGGGCCGTAGTGCGGTCCGGTGGTGCCGGCGCGGCAGGCGTGTTCCCACTCGGCCTCGGTCGGCAGCCGGTACCCGTCGGCGGCCCGGTCCCAATCGATGCCCTCGCCGCCCTCGCCGCCCTCGCCGCCGTCCCCGCCGTCCCCGCCGTTCTCGCTGTCGGCGGGGGCGAGACGGTAGGCGGGGGTGAGTCCGTCGCGCCGGGACAGGGCGTTGCAGAAGCGGACCGCGTCCCACCAGGAGACGCCCTCCACGGGCAGTCGGTCGCCCCGGGACGCGCTCGGCCGGTCACCGGTCACCGCCGCGTACAGCGCCTGGGTCACCGGAACCGCAGCGAGCCGGTAGGAGGCGACCTCCACCGGCCAACTGCGCTGCGTCCGACGGTCGGACAGCGTCACCCGCCCCGCCGGGACGGTGATCATCGGGTCTTCCGCGTTGGTGTCCATAGGCAGGCGATCCTAGGACACCCGCCCCCACCCCGGGCCCGCCGCACCCGCCGGCTCCCCGACGCCTCGTCAGACGTCGCGGCGACGGACCACCAGCAGGGCCAGGGCGAGCGCCACCAGCGGCCAGAGCGCGAGCACCGTCCACGAGCCGGAGACAGTGGCGTAGTCGAAGCCGCTGCCGGGCGGCGGCGACCAGTGCTGCACCAGCCGCTTCCAAGCGGAGGACACCATCAGGTGGTTGACGTCGGCGGACCAGCGGATGGAGGTCGAGAAGAACACCGGCAGCATCAGCAGCACGAAGCCGGTGGTGGCCGTCGCCGCCGCGCCGTGGCGGACCAGGACGCCGATGCCCAGCCCGATCAGCGCACAGACCGGGGCCACCAGCGCGGACACCACCACGGCCCGCAGCACCCCGGGGTGACCGAACGCGACATCGGCATGACGACCACTCAGAATCGCCTGGGAGACGGCGAACGAGCCGATCGAGATCACCGTGCCGACCACGCCCCAGACCACGATGAGCACCGCCCCCTTGGCCAGCACCACCGAGCCGCGGGCCGGCACCGCCACCGTGGTGGCGCGGATCAGTCCGCTGCCGTACTCGGCGACGACGGTGAGCGCACCGGCGGTACCGGCCAGCAGCATCAGAGTCAGGTAGCCCGGCACCGGATAGGCGTCGAACACCAGGAACCCCTCGTTGGGGCGTACCGCCATGTCCGTCCCGCCGAGGTTGGCGGACTCCGCGATCGACGCCGCCGCGGAGGAACCGACCACGAAGAGCGTGGCGAAGGCGAGCAGCCAAGGGGTGGAGCGCAGCGAGCGCAGCTTGATCCACTCCGCGGCGACCAGGTCACCGAAGCGGGCGGGTGGTGCGGCCGCCCGCCCGCCGGGAACGGCGGGGGCGACGGGAACGGCGGAGGTGCGTGCGGTCATCGGGTCCGTCCTGCCTGGTACTCGATGTGGTCGGCGGTCAGTTCCATGAACGCCTCCTCCAAGGAGGCGCTGTGGGTGGCCAGTTCGCTCAGCTCGATCCTGCGCTCGAAGGCGAGCGCACCGATCCGTTCGGCGGGCAGCCCGGTCACGACGAGCCGCTCGGCCCCGGCCGAACCCTCCGGCTCGACCGTCGCGCCGGCCGCCGTCAGCAGCTCGGTCAGCTCGGCGGCCTGCGGCGTGCCGACCACGACGGTCCGCCGGGTGCTGCGGGCCGCGAAGTCGCGCACCGACTCGGCGGCGATCAGCCGGCCCTGGCCGATGACGACGAGTTGGTCGGCGGTCTGCTCCATCTCCGACATCAGGTGGCTGGAGAGGAAGACCGTGCGGCCCTCCGCCGCCAGCCGGCGGAACAGGTGGCGCACCCAGAGCACACCCTCCGGATCCATGCCGTTGATCGGCTCGTCGAACATCAGCACGGGCGGATCGCCGAGCAGCGCGGCGGCGATACCGAGCCGCTGCTTCATGCCGAGCGAGAACCCGCCGATCCGGCGGCGCGCGGCCTCGGCGAGGCCCACCTCCTCCAGTACCTCGGCCACCCTGCGCGCCGGGACACCGTTGCTGCGGGCCAGCGCCGCCAGGTGGGCGGTGGCGGTCCGACCGCCGTGGACGTGGCCCGCGTCGAGCAGGGCGCCGGCGTGCCGCAGGCCCCGGTTGTGGCTGCGGAACGGGACGCCGCCGACGGTGGCGGTGCCGGAGGTGGGCGCGTCCAGGCCGAGGATCAGCCGCAGTGTGGTGGTCTTGCCCGCGCCGTTGGGTCCGAGGAACCCGGTGACCTGCCCGGGCCGGACGGTGAACGACAGCTGGTCGACGGCGGTCCTGCCGCCGTAGGTCTTGGTGAGTTCGTTGACTTCGATCACGGCACAGACTCTTCCGGGCGGGCCCCGCACCCGGCATCGGGCCGGGGGCGGCAATCGCCCGGGCCGGTCCGCCCGGGGGCGTACGCCCGTGGGCCAATGTCCGCCGGACGGCCGACGGCTAGTCTCGCGGCATGAGGAGCGGGACAGGCAGGACGGGCGAGGCAGGTAGGACGGGCGGGACAGGCGAGGCGGGCAAGGCGCACGGGGCGGACGAGGCGGGCAAGGCGCACGAGGCGAGTGGGGAGAGCTGGGCGGTTGCGGCGGCCGGGGCGGTGCAGGGACGGCTTGCGGCCTGGGTCGGCGCGGTGCTCTACCCCTTTGTGGTGTTGCTGCTGCTGACCGGCTCGCCGCGAGCCGAAGCCGGCCTGCACGCCGTCGGAGGACTGCTCGCCGGCGGCCTGCTCCTCGGGCTGCTGCGCCGCCGCCCGCTGCCGACCCTGGCGCTGGCCCTGTTCGGCGCGCTCAGCGTCGTGGAGTTGGGTCACGGCCAGGGCTCGATCCGGTTCGTGCCGTTCCTGACGGTGGACCTCGTGCTGGGCTTCGTGGTCGCCACCCGGTCGCGGCGCGCCTCGATCGCCGCCGTCGCGGTGTCGTTCCTGTTGCAGTTCTTCGCCGTCGGCCTGTTCACGCACGCGGACAACATGGTGGGCGTCGGCCTGGTCGCCCTCCTGGTGCTGGTCATCTGCTGCATGGCCGGCCTGCTGCTCCGCGAACGCCGCGAACACGCCGTGGCCCTGCGCTCGCAGGAGGTGGCCGAGGCGGTGACCGCCGAACGGCTGCGGATCGCCCGCGAGTTGCACGACATGGTCGCGCACAGCATCGGCATCATCGCCATCCAGGCCGGCGTCGGCAGCCGGGTCATCGAGACACAGCCGGCGGAGGCCCGCGAGGCTCTGCGGGCGATCGAGTCCACCAGCCGGGAAACCCTGGCGGGCCTTCGGCGCACACTGGTGGCGCTCCGTCAGGCCGACCCGGACACCGGCTCGGCGTCCGCACCCCTCGCTCCGGCACCGGGGCTCGCGGACGTCGAGCAGCTGGTGGCGGCGACCGCGGACGCGGGCGTCCGGGTCGAGGTGCAGTGGGCCGGCGAGCGGCGGCGGCTGCCGGCCGACCTCGACCTGTCCGCCTACCGTATCGTTCAGGAGGCGGTGACGAACGTGGCCCGCCACGCGAACACCGGGCACTGCCGGGTGGTCATCGACTACGGGGCGGAGGAGTTGTCCGTGGAGGTGCTCGACGACGGGCGGGGGATGCCGAGCACGGTGGGATCCGGTTTCGGAATCACCGGCATGCGGGAGCGCGTCAACCTGTTGCACGGCCGGTTCAGCGCCGGCCCGCGCCCGGAGGGCGGCTTCCGGGTGGCGGCCAGCCTGCCGGTGCCCGCCTCGCAGCCGGCCGCACTGCGGGCCTCACAGCCGGCAGCACAGCAGGCCTCGCAGCGGGCCGGAACCGGTCGGGAGGGCGTCCGATGAGCATCCGCGTCGTCCTCGTCGACGACCAGCCACTGGTCCGCTCCGGCCTGCGCGTGATCATGGCCGACCACCCCGACCTGGACGTCGTCGGCGAGGCCGGATCGGGCACCGAGGCGGTCCGGCTGGCCCGGGAGGTCAGCCCCGACGTGGTCGTGATGGACATCCGGATGCCCGGCATGGACGGCATCGAGGCCACCCGCCTGATCACCGCCGCCTCCGGCAGCACCCGCGTCCTGGTCCTGACCACCTTCGACGAGGACGAACACGTCTACGGCGCGCTCCGGGCCGGCGCCAGCGGGTTCGCGGTCAAGGACATGGCGGTCGACGACATCCTGGCGGCCATCCGCGTGGTCGCCGCCGGGGACGCCCTGATCGCCCCGGGTGTCACCCGGCGCCTGATCGCCGACTTCCTCGACCGCCCCGGGCCGGTGAGCGACCCCGCTCCCGCCCGGGCGATCGAGGGCATCACCGAACGCGAGCGGGAGGTCCTCACCCTGGTCGGCCGGGGCCGCTCGAACGCCGAGATCGCCGAGGAGCTGTTCATCTCGGTCGCCACCGCCAAGTCCCACGTGGCCCGGCTGCTCAGCAAACTGGGCGCCCGCGACCGGGTGCAGCTGGTGATCACCGCGTACGAGACGGGGCTGGCCCACCCGACCCGGTGACCGGGCGGCCGGGCGCCCGGGTGTGGGCGGGGACCGGGCGGCCGCGGGGGCTTCGGCCGGCAGCACGCCAGGTCAGAGCGGTGCAGCCGCCGGTCATAGGCTCCCACCCATGGCTGATGTCCCCGGTTACACCTGTTCCTGCTGCGGCGAGTACCACGCGGAGCTGCCCATGGGCTACTCCACCGCGGCACCCGACGTCTGGAAGGAGAAGTACGGGAAGCGGCGCGACAGCATGCTCTCCGAGGACCAGTGCGTCGTCAAAGGACGGCACTTCTTCGTCAAGGGCATGATCGAGATACCGGTGATCGGTACCCCCGACATCTTCTCGTGGGGCGTCTGGGTCTCCCTCAGCGAGCCCAACTTCACCCGCACGCTCGACCTGTGGACCACCCCCGGCCGGGAGAGCGAGCCGCCCTACTTCGGCTGGCTGACCACCGACCTTGCCCTCTACCCCGTCGGCACCCTCAACCTCAAGACCAACGTCCACACCCGCCCCGTCGGCGAACGCCCCACCGTCGAGCTGGAGCCCACCGACCACCCGCTCGCCGTCGAACAGCGCACCGGCATCACCCCGGAGCGGGTCCGCGAGATCGCCGAAGCCGTCCTCCATCCGAGAGCATGAGCGGCGCGTCACGAAACGGTTCGCGCCGGGGCGTCCGTGACGGGAGAATCACCTGACGCGGAGGGTGCGATGACCGGACAGACGGTGGAGATGGCGGGGCGCTGTGGCACCTGCGGGGGCGTCAGCGTGCGGCAGGTGAACCAGTTTCTCCGGGGGCGGGAGCTCTGGTGGGACGCCGAGGGCTCCTGCGCGGCCTGCGGCAGCGCCTGGTGCGAGCACGCCGGGCCGGAGCCGGCTCCGGAATCCGTGCGGGCGGCCCTGCTCGCCGCACACGGAGCGGCCCGGCTGCGGCCGACCGGGCCGATGACCGGTTCGGTGGCGGCGCTCAAGGTCTTCCGGGAGGGCGCGGCCGTCTCCCTGACACAGGCCCGGACGCTGGTCTCCGAGCTGCAACGCACCGGCCTGACAGGAACGTTGGCGGAGATGGAGTACTGGCGAGTGCGACTCCACGAGGCCGGAGTCCCGGTGGCCGTCGAGGACGCCACGGGCTGAGCCGCCTACCCGGCCCACCTGTCGTCATGGTCGACGGGCTCCCCCGCCCCCGGCCGGCCCGGGCTCCTGATCGCCGTCGGCGGAAACGGGCCCGGCAGCTGGGACGGAAGCCGGGGCGGCAGCCGGGACGCCCGCCGCCAGCCGGGCGGCGCGCAGGCTGAGGTGGTGGCGTTCGGGCAGGCTGGCCGTCCGGCGCGCGGCGGTCCGGTAGTCGGCGACGGCGGCGTCCCGCTCCCCCGCCAGCTCGTGCAGGTGGGCGCGGACCGCGTACAGCCCGTGGTGCTCGGCGAGGCCGGCCGGTGCGTCGGCGAGGAGGGCGAGCCCGGCGGCCGGGCTGTCGACCATGGCGGTGGCCACCGCGCGGTTCAGGGTGATCAGCGGATTGTCGGAGATTCGGCCCAGGACCCCGTAGAGGGCGAGGATCTGCGGCCAGTCGGTCTCCTCGGCGGTCGGGGCCTCGTCGTGGACGGCCGCGATCGCCGCCTGCACCTGGTACGGCCCGACCGGCCCGCGCGGCAGGGCGGCCGTGATCAGCGCGACGCCCTCGGCGATCGCCGCGGCGTCCCAGCGGGTGCGGTCCTGCTCGGCGAGCGGGACCAGCTCGCCGTCCGGGCCGGTGCGGGCCGGTCCGCGGGCGTCGTTGAGCAGCATCAGCGCCAGCAGCCCGGTCACCTCGCCGTCCTCCGGGAGCAGCGCATGGACGGCCCGGGTGAGGCGGATCGCCTCGCGGGCGAGTTCGACGCGTTGCAGGTCGGGCCCGGCACTGCTGGCGTAGCCCTCATTGAAGATCAGGTAGAGCACGTGCAGCACCGCGTCCAGCCGGGCCGGCCACTCGGCGGCGTCGGGCATCCGGAACGGCACGCCGGAGGCCTTGATCCGCTGCTTGGCCCGGCTGATCCGCTGGCCCATCGTCCCCTCGGGGACCAGGAACGCGCGGGCGATCTCGCCGGTGGTCAGGCCGCCGACCGAACGCAGGGTGAGCGCGATCGCCGAGGCGGGCGAGAGGGCGGGGTGGCAGCAGAGGAAGAGGAGGGTGAGGGTGTCGTCGTGGGCGGCCTCGTCCTCGGTGTCCGCGGGCGGCGCGGTGAGCCGGTCGGCCGGCTGCTGCCCGGCCACCAGGTCCTCGCGCCGTCGGCGGGCCTGCTCGCTGCGGACCTGCTCGGTCATCCGGCGGTTGGCGACCTGGACCAGCCACCCGCGCGGGTTGCGCGGCAGCCCTTCCGCGGGCCACTGGGTGGCGGCGTCCAGCAGGGCCTCCTGGACGGCGTCCTCGGCGGTGGCGAAGTCCCCGTAGCGGCGGGTGAGCACGCCGACGACCTGCGGCGCGAGGGTGCGCAGCAGGTCGTCGATGCTCCCGGAGGGAGCGGTCACAGCTCGGTGGGCGGCGCCGACATCACCTGGCGCACCTCGATCGGCATGTTCAGCGGCTCCCCGCCGGGGCCGGGCGCCGCGGAGACGGCCGCCGCGATCTCGACCGCCCGCTCCTCGCCGTCGCAGTCCACGATCCACCAGCCGGCCACCCACTCCTTGGTCTCCGGGAACGGCCCCTCGGTGACCACCGGCGCGCCGCCGCTGTGCGAGCGCACGATCCGGGCGGTCTCCGGCATGGCCAGCCCCTGGGCGTCGACCAGTTCCCCGGCCTCGGCGAGCCGGGTGTTGGTGTCCTTCATGAACCGGATGTGCGCCTGGATCTCCTCGGGCTTCCACTCGTCGATCTTCGGGAAGTCGGCGTTCTTCTCGCTGAACTGCATCAGCAGCATGTACTTCATGGTCCTGCTCCTCGTTCGTCGTGTCCGCCCCGGGGTGGGGGCTCTCACGGGTAGGTAGAAGCACGCCCGGCGTTTTCGACATCCTCGGCGGGAATCTGCGAGAAAAGTTAGCGGGAGCCACCGACGGCGGCGGCGCAGCGACACCCGGCGGCGCGGCGGCCCGGCGACTCCCGGCGGCGGCGCGGCGGCGACCTGCGGTGACCGGGCCTCGATGAGCCGGCGGGCGGCGCGACCGGGCCGCGTTGACCCGCCCCTGACCGGCCCCTAAGGTCGGCCTGTGCAGCGATACGACTGGCTGAAGAAGATTCAGCGCATGGATCCGGAGACCGAGTTCACCGAGATCTACCGGATCAGCAGCTGGTACGAGTTCCCCTGGGACACCACCCAGTCGCTCAGCTTCGCCCTCTACCGCACCTACGCCGTGCCCAGCATCGGCCGGCTGCTCGCGCAGACCGGTGAGTTCACCCGCCGGGCGCAGAAGCGGTACGACGACACCGTGCTGATCCTGGAGGCCGTCGTCGAGCACGGTTTCGCCTCCGAGCAGGGGCGCGAGGCGATCCGGCGGATGAACCAGATGCACCGCCGGTACGACATCTCCAACGAAGACTTCGTGTACGTGCTCGCCACCTTCGTCGTGGTGCCCAAGCGCTGGCTGGACGACTACGGCTGGCGCCCGTACTCGCCGCACGAGATCCGGGCCACCACCAACTACTACCGGGAGCTCGGCCGCCACATGGGCCTGAGCGGCATCCCGGAGACGTACGAGGAGTTCGAGCGGCTGCTCGACGACTACGAGCGCGCCCACTTCGGCTACGACCAGGGCGGCCGCGACGTCTCGGACGCCACGCTCGGGCTGATGGCCTCCTGGTACCCGGCCCCGATGCGCCCCTCGATGCGCACCTCCTCCGTCTGCCTCCTGGACGACCCGCTGCGCGAGGCCTTCGGCTACCCGGCGCCGCCGGCCGCCCTGCGGCGCGCCGTCCGGACCGGCATGTGGCTGCGCGGCCGCTTCGTCCGCCTCCTCCCGCCCCGCCGCAAGCCGCACCTGGCCCGCGACGGCCGCCAGGTGCGCGGCTACCCCGGCGGCTACCGGGTGAGCGAGCTGGGCACCTTCGAGGACGGGCCCGCGACGGCCGGCGGCTGCCCGTTCCCGCACACCGCCCAGGGCGCGGCGGCTCAGACCCCGGCTGACGAGTCCCCTACGGTCCGGGCCCCGACTGCCGAAGGCTGAACGGCGGAGGGCTGCACCACCTCGTAGGTGGCGGTGTTCCCGGTGTCCGCGAAGGTGCCGGGAGCACCTCGCGGGTGAACTCGGCGATGGTGAACGCGGCGATGGTTAACGCGGCGATGGTTAACGCGGCGATCTCGTCGCGGCCGGTCAGGCGCTCGCCGTGGCCGTGTTCATGATGACCGTGACCGAACGTCAGGTGCGCTTGAGGTCAAGGGCCGGCCTCACGCCCTGGGGAACATCGCCGCCGGCCCCGATCGGGGCCGCCGCCTCGGCCTCCATGGCGGTGGGCTGGCCGGGGAGGAGGCGACGGGTGCGGATCGGCGAGAGGTAGACGGGGAGGAAGGCCGAGGCGAGAAGCACACCCCCGAGCCAGAGAGTGGCATGGAGCCCCGCCAGCTCGCCGAGCAGGCCTGCCAGGGCGGCACCGATCGCCAGTGAACCGGTGAGCAGGAAACGAAAGGTGGCGTTCATCCGGCCGAGCAGGGCGTCCGGGGTCATCCGCTGCCGCAGGCTGACCCCGAGCACGTTGTCCATCCCGGTCTTGAAGGACAACACCAACGAGCCGAACCCCGCCACGTACAACCAGACGCCGGCACCGTTCAGCGGGATCAGCAGACCCGCCGGTGCCGCGCAGAGACCGGCCAGGCCGAGTGCCCGGCCGTAGCCGACCCGGGCCGCGATCGGGCGGGCACAGCGGGACCCGAGCAGGATGCCCAGGCCGCCGACCGCCCAGTACAGGCCCAGCGCGCCGGCGGGGAGGTGGAGCTCCCGCACGAACAGCACCGGAAGCAGGGTGTTGACGATCTGGAAGCCGAGGTTGGTGAGGGAGGCGGTGAGCGCGAGCGCCCGCAGTTCGGCGTTGCCGAGGACGTGACGCAGGCCCTCCCCGATCTGCGCGCCCAGGCCGGGCCCGTCGCCACGTACCGGCGGCGGCGCGGGTGCGGGGGTACGGCGCAGGGCGATGAGGCGCAGCGCCGAACCGAGGTGACTGGCGGCCGTCGCGGCGATGGCGGCCGGTGCGGTGAGCAGTTGGACGAGCGCACCGCCCGCGCTGCGCCCCGCGATGTTCCCGACGGCCATCAGACTCACCACGGCCGCGTTCGCCTGCACCAGGTGGCCGCGGCCGACCAGTTGCGGCAGCACACTCTGCGACGCGACGTCGAAGAAGACGGTCGCGCACCCGCTCAGCAGGGCGACGGCGTACAGCTGCCAGAGGGTGAGCCCGCCCAGCCACCAGGCGAGCGGGACGGACGCGTACAGCGCGGCCTTCACCAGGTCCGCGACGATGAGGACGCGGCGGTGGCGCATCCGGTCCACCCAGGCTCCGGCGGGCAGGCCGATCAGCAGGAACGCGAGCGTGCTCAGCGTGGCCAGCGCCCCGACCTGCCCGGCGCTCGCGTCCAGCGCGGTGACGGCGATCAGCGGGAGGACGACGTAACCGATGTTGGTACCGAGCTGGGCGAGCGCGGTGGCGGTGAAGAGGGTGCGGAAGTCGCGTATCCGCCAGGGCGATTCGGGGCTCATGGTCCGTTCGTTCGGTCGCGAGTGGTGGTGGCAGGGGCGGTAGCCGTGGTGGTGGTCGCGGCGGTGGAGGCGGTGGGGCGGGTGGGTCGTTCACGATGCTGCCGGGTCAGGACAACCCCGGCCGGCACCACGATCATTCCCGCGACGGTCCGCACGCTCAACGACTCGTCGAGGACGCGCGCCGAGCGCCGAGCGCCGGCGAGACGACCGGCAGCAGGTGACCGATGGTGGCCGTACCCGTGGAGCCCCTCGATGGCGTTGAGCCGGTGGTCGCGGCGGAAGGCGAGTCCGGTGCAGAACACCCCGAAGGCGGCGACGGCGGCCGGCGCCGGGACTTGAGCCCGTCCGCGGTGGCGCTGACCGGACGGCACGGGCAGTCGCTGGACCGGCTCTACGAGCAGCGCGGCTCCCGTGGAGTGAAACCGGGGCTCAGGGATCGGTATTCGGGTTCGTTTCGGGTTCGCCCCCGGATCCGGGGGCAGGGCGGGGGTCAGGACTTGAAGTTGCCGCAACGGCAGCTTCTATCGTCCTGATCAGGGCCGGAACGACCGGCCCGGTGAGCAAGCGTGAGACCGGCGGCAGCCGGCGGCCGGAGCCCGATCGGTGCCCGGAAGTCCGAAAGGGCCCCGGGAGCCCGACCGGTGACGGCCCCCAGGGCGCGACCCCGGGATCGGACCGGCGGGTGGCAGGCGGCTTCACGCAGTGAGAGGAGACGGCGATGGCCTGGCCGATCGCGGAAGTGGCACGGATGTCGGGCGTGACCGCCCGGACCCTCCGGCACTACGACGAGATCGAGCTGCTGCCACCCGCGTGGATCGGCTCCAACGGCCACCGCTACTACGAGGAGCGCCAGTTGCTGCGGCTGCAGCAGATCCTCGTGCTGCGGGCGCTCGGAGTGAGCCTGTCCGAGGTCGGCAGGATCCTGGCCTCGCAGGTGGACGAGCTGGAGGCCCTGCACGGTCACCACCGCCGGCTGCTCGCCGAGCGCGACCGGCTCACCGCCCTGGCCGCCACCGTCTCCCGCACGATCACCGAACTGGAGCAGTCCAGGAAGGACGGTAGTCCGATGACCAGCATCAACCGACCGGAGAACCTCTTCGAGGGCATCCAGCCCGCCGAGTACGGGGAGAGCCTGCGCGACTTCCCGGAGCTGGCCGAGGGGATCGGGCGGGCGACCGCGACGATGACCGAGGCCGAGATCGAGGCCGGCCAGCGCGAGCGCACCGCGCTCATGATCCGGCTGGCCGAACTGATGGCCGCCGGCACGCCCGTCGACGCCGACGCCGTACAGGCCGAGGTCGACGGACAGTACCGGGCCGTCAGCGCGATCCGGCCGGTCACCGCCGAGGAGTACCGCGCGATCGGCCGCTCGTGCGTGGAGAACGAGCAGTGGCGCGCCGCGTACGAGGCCATCGCGCCGGGCCTCGCCGTGTACCAGCGGGACGCCATCGAGGTGTACGCCGCCACCCTGCCGGCCTGAACCGAACGGCCTGAAGCGGACGAGCTGAACCGCACGATCTGAGTCGGTCGGTCCGAAGCGGACGGCCCCCCGGGCTGGGTTCGCCCATCCTCGGCTCGGCCCTGCTCGAACGCCCCGCCCGGCCTGGGGAGGCCGGCGTGGGCGGGCGGCTCGGCCGGCTCGGGCGAACCCGGGCCGGGCCGCTGCCCCGGAAGGACGGGTTCCGGGGCAGCGGCCCGACATCCGACGGGCTGTCGGGCCACTACTCGGTGCGCAGCGTCGTCACCGTCCGGGTGCGTGCCGCCCAGGTGGCCGGCGGGAGGGCGCCGAGCAGGGCCATCACCAGCCCGCCGAACACCAGTGGCAGGACCACTCCCGGTTCGAAGACCGCGAGGTCCGCCTCCGGTACGCCCGTCCCCGCGGCACGGGCCATCGCCGGGACTATCCAGTGGTGGACGGCGACCCCGACCGGGACGCCCACCACTCCGGCGAGGAGGCCGCTGCCACAGACCGAGGTGAGCACCATCCCCACGGTCTGGCGCGGTGACATCCCGAGTGCCTTGAGCACCCCGAGGTCATGGACCCGCTCCCGGGTGTCCAGCAGGACGGTGTTGAGCACCCCGAGGCCCGCCACCGCGACCAGTAGCAGGGTGAGGACGGTGGCCAGTGAGTTCATCGCCAGGACGGTGATGTTCAGCCCCGCCCCGCCCTGCTCTGCTCCGAGGCCGAGCGGCCGCACCGCGTCGTCCAGCGCGTCCGCGTAGGCCTGCCGGTCGGTACCGGGCGCGAGGTCGACGTGGAACCGCACGGAGGCCGGCACGACGGCGGTGGCGAGGGGTACCAGCGTGGATCGGTCGGTCAGCACCACGTCCTCCGTGGAGAGCGCCTCGCCGACGATCCGGACCGGGGTGCTGCGGCCGTGGTCGGTGAGGGCGATCGTGTCGCCGATCCGGACCTGATTGGTGCTCAGGAAGCCGGACCCCACCACCGCCTCTCCCCCTCCGTGGAACCACCGGCCGGAGACCATCTGGTACCCGCTCCAGGAGGAGTCCCCGCCGTAGGCGACGACCCGCCCGGTGTGGTCCGCGACGGTGACCGGGGTGAGGACCGTACTGAACCAGGCCCGGGTGCCCGGGCGGGCGGTGATCGCGGCCACGACGGCGGCCTCGTCCAGGCGGTCGACGGGTTTGGCCGAGCGGTCCATCGGCGGTTCCACGATGACCGCGCCCACATGGTCGGCGTTGAGGCCGTCCTGGATCCCGTTCAGGGAGACCGCCAGACCCGCACCGAGCGTCACCCCGACCGTGCCGAGCAACACCGCCGCCGTCGTGGTGGCTGTGCGCACCGGCCGGGTGAGCGGGCCGGCCAGGCCCAGGCTCAGCGCGCGTGGCACCGGCAGCCGGGCCAGCAGGCGCTGGGCCAACGCGACGTTCCGGGAAGCCCCGGACCGGGCACCCGGCGCCGTCCGACCGACCGCGAGCGCCTCGACGGTGCGCAAGCGGCCGGCCCGCAGCGCGGGCACCAGGGCCGTTCCGGCCACCGCGGCGAGCGCGACCGCCGGAACGGCCAGGTCGACCCAGGGCGGGATGCCGAGCAGTCCGCTGCGCAGCGCCTTGTCGGCCAGGCCGAGGACGGGGACGGCCAGCAGGTTCCCGCCGAGGACGCCGAGTGCCGTCCCGGCCGACGCCGGGACGAGTGCCTGACCGACGTAGGCACGGACCACCTGGGCCGGGGTGAAGCCCAGGGACTTGAGGATCCCGATCCGCCGGGTGGCGGCGGTGACCGCGCCGCTGACCACCACCCCGATGGTCAGCACGGACATGGCGAGGCCGAGCAGGCCGAAGGCGACAACGAACGGGACGAAGGTCGCGGCCGTCCGGTCGGCGTGCCGCTTGGCCGGAAGGTAGGAGGTGGCGCCGGTCAGGGCGCCCGGCGGCAGGGCGGTGGCGAGCGCCGCGCGGTCGGCTTCCACCTCGGCGTCGGTACCGGCGTGGGCGAAGCGGTAGAGCAGCTGGACCGGCGGTGAGCTGCCGGGTGCGGTCAGCGCGGCGGCCTGCTCGGGGGCGACCCAGCCGTCCGCGCTCCAGGAGACCGAGGCGGCCAACCCGACCACGGTCAGCGTCGGACTGCCGGGCAGGTCGGGGAAGGTCATCCGGTCGCCCAGGGCCAGCGGGGAGCGGCCGTCCGGAAGGACGACCTCGCCCGGCCCGGCGAGCCAGCGGCCCAGCGTCACCCGCAGGCCGTCCAGCGGCTCGTCCAAGGCGCGCGCGACGAAGGTCATCGGGGCCAGCGCGGCGCCCTCGGGCAGTGTGCCGGAGCCATCGCCCGCGTGCGGCCGCAGGGGCAGAGCCGGGTACGGGCCGGCCATCGCCGTCACCCCCGGGGCGCGGGAGGTGGCGGCGAGTCGCGCCGGGTCGGCCTTCGCCGGGTCGACCAGGGCGTTCAGGTGGGCGCCGCGCTGCTGGGCGAAGGCGTGGTCGAACGGGCCGTGGGCGGCGGCCAGCAGCCCGGTGGCGAGCACGCAGGCCGTGACGGCCAGCATCGTGGTGAGCACCATGGCCAGCGCCTGCACCCGCTTGCGGCCGACGCCGGCCCGGACCACATTGCCGAGTGCGGTCATCGGGTGGCCTCCGTATGGAGCGTGTCGCGGTGCAGGCGGCCGTCGAGCAGCTCGATCGTCCGGGTGGCGCAGGCCTCGGCGAGCGCGGTGTCGTGGGTGACCAGCAGGATCGTCTGGCCCTCCGCGTTCAACTCGCAGAGCAGCGCGCGGACATCGGCGGCGGAGGTGGTGTCCAGGGCGCCGGTCGGCTCGTCGGCGAGCAGCAGCGACGGCCGGTTCATCAGAGCCCGGGCCACCGCAACGCGCTGGCGCTCGCCGCCGGAGAGCAGGCCGGGAAACGTCCGGGCGTGCCGGGCCACGCCGAGCCGGTCCAGCAGCTCGGTGGCACGGCCCCGCGCCTCGTCCCGGCGCATCCCGGACAGCTGGGCGGGGAGCAGCACGTTGTCCTCGACGCTGAGGTCGTCCAGCAGGTTGAAGAACTGGAACACCATGCCGATCCGCGCCCGCCGGTACCCGGCCAGCGCGGCCTCGCCGAGCTCGTGGACGGCGACTCCGTCCACCACCACGCTGCCGGTGCTGGGGAGGTCCAGGCCGGCGATCAGGTTGAGCAAGGTGGATTTGCCGCTGCCGGAGCGGCCGAGCACGGCCAGTGCCTCGCCGGCCCGCACCTCCAGATCCAGCCCGGCCAGGGCCGGGCGGGCGGTGCCGGACGTGTCGTAGGTCTTGCTGACATCGCTGAGCCGGATGATCGGCGCGGTCACGGGCCCTCCAGGGGGCGGGAACAAGGGGCGGAAGGGGGTCCAGGAGCGGAAAGAGGGATCGGGGACGGGACCGGGAGACGGATCGGGCCCGACCGGAGCAGCGCGGCCCCGGGCCGGCACTCGGGCGGATTGGCCAGCTTGGGCAGGTTGGCGTGCCCGGGAGCGATCCGGCCCCGGAGGGCCCGGGGCCGTCTGCCGGGAACGACGCTACGGACCGGCGGCAGGGCCTCGATACACGGCTAGGCGGCTCCTTGAGGTGTATTCAGGTACACCTCGGATTCGGGGTTCAGACCCCGTGCGCCGCCTGTGGGCCGCCCGGCAGACTGGCCACCGCATGATCGACGGGGCCCGGTCCGGGCGCCGCGAGGAACGCTGCAGGACGACGCAGCAACGGGTAGGAGGTGCGTGATGAGCACGGTTGTCGTGGCCAGGGCCGCTACACGGGTGGGCCGGGCGCTCGTGGACAGCGTGCGCGCCTTGTACGCGGTCACCCTGGCGGTGGCGGGCGCGGTCGCCACCGCGGCCGCTCCCGTTCTGGTGCTCGCCGCCCTGCTGGGCCCTGACGACTCGTCCGCGCCCAACCGGATCCGCGCGTTGACGGGGCTCCTGCTGGCGACGCTGCCGGTCGCCGTCTGGGCGCTGAGCTGGGCCACCGGGGCGGCCGGCCGGGCGGCGGGGGCCGCTCTGCTCGCGCCGGGGACCCTGGCTGTGACGGCCACGGTCATCTACGGGGGCGCGGCACCGAGCGGCCGTTCCGGGGCACTGCTGCTGGCGCTTCCGCTGCTGACGCTCGGCGTGATCGGCTCCCGCTGGGTGGCGGTGGAGACGAGGCGGCTGGTCGGGCATTGGAGCGGTAGGGCGATCGAGCCGCCGTACCGGCCGACGGCCGACGGGGGTCCGCGGTGGCGGCAGCTGTGGCGGCAGGCCGGCGGCTGGCCGGGTGACCCGGCGACCTGGCGGGACACGGCCTGGTCGGTGCTCTCCGGCGTCACCGTCCTGCTCACAGCCGTGCTGCTGATCCTGGTCCCGGTACTGGTGCAGGTGTTCGGCAGGGGCGGTCCGTTCATCTCCCTGCTGGCGCTCTACACGATGGCCCTCTGGCTGGCGGGCCCCGTCGCCCTCTGGGCCGCCCGGCCCGTGCTGGCG
Organism: Kitasatospora sp. NPDC032757; assembly: GCF_055579305.1. NCBI lineage: Bacteria > Bacillati > Actinomycetota > Actinomycetes > Kitasatosporales > Streptomycetaceae > Kitasatospora > Kitasatospora sp. NPDC032757. The sequence goes on from NZ_JBVINN010000013.1 coordinate 54,709, forward strand.
CTGCACGAGCGGGCCGCCCGGGCTCTGCTGGGGCCGTCCCGGCGGACGGAACTGGCCCTCCAGGTCAGCCATCTGGCCCGGACGAGGGCGGACACCATTGACGCCGGGGCGGCTGAGCTGCGCCGGATCGAGCGGGACCTGCACGACGGGGCGCAGGCCCGGCTCGTGGCGCTGGGGATGCTGCTGAGCGTGGCCGAGCAGCTGCTCGACCACGACCCGCAGGCCCTGCGACCGCTGCTCGCGGAGGCCCGGACGTCCTCGGCCAAGGCGCTGGGTGAGCTGCGCGGCCTGGTCCGGGGCATCCATCCGCCGGTGCTCGCCGACCGCGGTCTGGCCGACGCGGTGCACGCCATGGCCCTCGACCTGCCGCTACCGGTCCGGTTCACCGGCGGGCTTGCGGGCCGACCGCCCGCACCGGTCGAATCCGCGGCCTACTTCGCGGTGAGCGAGCTGCTGGCCAATGTGGTCAAGCACGCCCGGGCCGGCCGGGTCTGGATCGAGATCGGCCATGACAGCGCCGAGGGGCTGCTGCGGATATCGGTGACCGACGACGGGCGCGGCGGCGCAGACCCGTCAAAGGGCACCGGTCTGCGCGGAACAGAGCGCCGGCTGGCCGCGTTCGACGGGGTGCTTGCCGTCAGCAGCCCGCCGGGCGGCCCTACCATCGCACAGCTGGAGATCCCGTGCGCGTTGTCATCGCCGAAGACCTCTTCCTCCTCCGGGACGGCCTGACCCGGCTGCTGGAGGCGAACGGCATGACGGTCACCTCGGCCGTCGAAACCGGTGACGAGCTGCTGGCGGCGGTGGCCGCGGACCGGCCGGACATCGCCGTGGTGGATGTCCGGCTGCCGCCCTCGTTCACCGACGAGGGCCTGCGCGCCGCCCTGACCGCCCGTCAGAACCAGCCCGGGCTACCGGTGCTGGTGCTGTCGCAGTACGTCGAACAGCTCTACGCGCGCGAGCTGCTGGCGGACGGCAGCGGCGGGATCGGCTACCTGCTGAAGGACCGCGTCATGGACGGCACCCAGTTCCTGGACGCGGTACGCCGGGTCGCGCAGGGTGGCACGGCGATGGACCCGGAGGTGATCGGCCGGCTGCTCACCCACAACTCGGCCTCCGGCCCGGTGGCTGCGCTCAGTCCGCGCGAGCGGCAGGTGCTCGCGCTGATGGCGGAGGGCCGGTCGAACGCGGCCATCGCCCACCAGCTGGTGATCACCGAGCGGGCGGTCGCCAAGCACACCGCGTCGATCTTCGTCCGGCTGGACCTCCTGCCCTCGGACGACGACAACAGGCGGGTCCTCGCGGTGCTGGCCTACCTCAACGACCACAACGACCGCAGCTGATCCAGTGACCACAACAGACCCAGTGATGACAACGGACCCAACAGGCCCGGCAACCGCAGCCGTCGCGACGGCCTCCGCATCCGGCCAACTCCCGCCACTTAGCACGTACACGACAACAAATTCGACCCGGGGCCTCCTCGCCGGTGCGACCGTCATTTAGGCTGGTGACGTGCTCATACTTGTTCGCCGCCGCCACGTGGACCTGCTCCGCGTGACGAGCATGTCCTGTCGACGCTCCGGCTGAACCTCGCGCCTCCCACCCTCATGCGCGGTCCTCACCAGGCCGCGTCCCCCTTCCCGGCCCCCGGGCACCCGCCGCACCAGGCGTAGCCCCGGCGCCCCCGGTCGACCACCGGGAACGGTCGGGACGAGACCCAGCGGATGTCACCCATGACGCAGCAGCAGCACCCCTCCACCACCCCGTCCGCCCTGGCGGACGCCCGCTCGAACGCCCTCGCGGACGCAGCCGCAGGCACCCTCACCGACGCCCTCCCGGTGATCGACCTCTCGCTCGCCGGCGGCAGCCCCGAGGACCGGCTCCGGCTGCACGACGAGCTGCGGGCCGCAGCCACCGGCGTCGGCTTCTTCCAGCTCGTCGGCCACGGTGTCACCCGTGCCGAGACGGCCGCCCTCACCGGGGCGATGCGGGCCTTCTTCGACCTCCCCGAAGCCGACCGGCTCGGCGTGAGCAACCTCAACTCCCCGCACTTCCGCGGCTACACCCGCACCGGCGACGAGCGCACCGGCGGCAGCCAGGACTGGCGCGACCAGCTGGACATCGGCGCCGAACTGCCCCCGCACGTCCCGGGCCGCGGCGAGCCGCCGTACTGGTGGCTGGAGGGCCCGAACCAGTGGCCCACGGCGCTCCCCGAGCTGCGGTCCGCCGCACTCGGCTGGATCGACCGCCTCGGTGACGTCGCCAAGCGGCTGCTGCACGAGCTGCTCACCGCGATCGGCGCCCGCCCGGAGTTCTACGACTACGCCTTCGCCGGGCACCCGCACCTGCGCCTGAAGCTGGTCCGCTACCCCGGGACGGCGCCCGACGGGGCCGGCCAGGGCGTCGGCGCGCACAAGGACTACGGCTTCATCACGCTCCTCCTCCAGGACACCGTCGGCGGCCTCCAGGTGGAGCGTCCGGACGGCAGCTTCCTGGAGGTCCCGCCGATGGAGGGCGCCTTCGTCGTCAACCTGGGCGAGCTGCTGGAGGTCGCGACCGACGGTTACCTCAAGGCCACCAGTCACCGCGTGGTCAGCCCGCCCGGCGCCCGGGAGCGCTTCTCCGTCCCGTTCTTCTACAACCCGCGCCTCGACGCCCACATCGAGCCGCTCGACTTCCCCCTGGCCCACCACGCCCCCGGGGCCACCCAGGACCCGGCCAACCCCCTCTTCGCCGAGTTCGGCCTCAACGAGTGGAAGGGCTACACCCGCGCCCACCCCGAGGTCACCCGCCGCCACCACCCCGACCTGGTCGACACCACCCCGGCGGAACCGACCCGCTCCTGAGCCCACCGGCGCGCGATCTGCCGGCCTGCCGGTGCGCCGATGTGCCGGTGCGCCGCTGAACCCGGCCCACCACCACCGGCCTGCGCCCTCTGGAATCCACCGCCCGACCCAGAGGAGCGCAGGCCGGCTCGCACCCGGCCGCCCCGCCCGTGCCGTTCCGCTGCCCCGCCCGGCCCCGTCCGCCACCCCCGGGCTGGCAGAATGGGTCGACTTGGCGAAAGACGGGGGCGTGGCGTTGACGACGAACACCGTGGGGGCGCAGCGGGTGCACCCGGCGATCGCCGACGACCGCGCGCGCTGGTCGACCGTCCGGCCCGAGCGGCGCGTCCTCGGCGTGGTGCACAACATCACCGCCGCGACCCGGCTGCTGGACCTGCTCGCCGTGTTCGGGGCGGACCGGCGGGTGGAGGTGCTGTTCAGCTGCACCGGCTCTTCGGCGCTGGATTCCGGCACCTCGGATTTCCTCCGGGAGCGCGGGATGATCGAAATACCCTGGGAATCGGCCAAGGAATTCCCGTTCGACCTCGCAATAGCCACGAACCGGGGCGGGGATTTGCATGCACTACGCGCACCCCTGATCGGAGCCCCGCACGGCGCCGGATACAATAAAATTCTCAGCCGGGAGCCGGGAGCCGGGAGCCGGGAGCCGGGAGCCGGGAGCCGGGAGCCGGGAGCCGGGAGCCGGGAGCCGGGAGCCTTCGGCCTGACGGCCGAGTGGTTGATGCACGACGGCCGGGTCGTTCCGTCCGCCGTCCTGCTGTCCCATCAGGAGCAGCTCGACCGGCTCCGAGCGGGGTGCCCCGAGGCCGTCCCGGTGAGTGCCGTGGTCGGCGATCCGTGCCTGGACCAGTTGCGGGTGAGCATGCCCCTGCGTTCGGCGTACCGGGGTGCGTTCGGGGTTCGGCCGGGGCAGAAACTGGTGGTGGTGTCGTCCACCTGGGGCCCGCATTCGCTGCTCGGACATGCCGACGCGGATCCGCTGCGCCGCGTCCTGGCGGAATTGCCGGCCGATGAATTCCGGGTGGTCGCGGCCGTCCACCCGAATGCCTGGTACGCCCACGGGCTGTGGCAGATCCAACGCTGGTTGGGCGAATTCGTCGAGGCCGGTCTGATACTTCCGGGGCCCGAGACGGAGATCTGGAAGGCGGCGCTGGTCGCCGCCGATTTCCTGGTGGGCGACCACGGTTCGGTAACGCTGTACGGCGCCGCGCTGGGAATTCCGACCGTCCTGGGTGCCTTCGCGGAGGACGCCGTGGCACCCGGTTCGCCGATGGAGCAGCTCGGGAAGCTCGCCCCCCGGTTGTCCGGGTGGGAGGGCGTCCTGCCGCAGTTGCTGGGCGCGGCGGTCACCCAGCGTGCGGACCCGGCGGTCACCGAGGTCGGCGGCCTCGTCAGCTCGGTGCCGGGAGAGTCCGCCGCCCGGCTGCGCACCGTCTTCTACCGCCACCTCGGGCTGGACGAGCCCGCCGGACCTGCGGTTACCCGGGTCGTCCCGGTGCCGTCACTGCCCACCGCCCGGACGGCGGTGCTGCCGCCGACGGTCGTCGCAGTGTCGGTCGTGGATTCGACGGAGACACCGACCGGGACACCGACGGAGACGCCGGCCGAGGTGCCGACCGAGACGCCGGCCGGGGCCTCCGAGGGCGGGCGAAGCATGAGGCTGCGCCGGTACCCGGCCGGGTTGCAGCGATCCCGGCTCGGCCATCTCGGCGCTGGCACCCATCTGGTCGCGGACCTCGCGGAGCCCGACAGCGGGGTCCGGCGGTCAGCGGATGTGCTGCTGGTACCCGCCGAACGGGCCGAGTCCGCCTTCGAGTCCACCACCGAGTCCGCATTCGAGTCCGCCACCGACCCCGCCGCCCGGTTCACCTGGCGGGAGCTCGGGCGGGGGCTGGCCGGCTGTGCGCTGATCGCGGTGGAGCGGCCGGACGGCGGCTGCCTGGCGCTGCTTCCCGACGGGCGCCGTCTGACGGCCGTGTGGCAGGAGCGTCCGGCGTGGGCGTCGTTCGCGGTCGCGGCGTCCGTCGTCCATGAGCAGCACTCCGGCGAGTCGGCGCCCGGCGGGGTGGTGCGGGTGGCAGCGGGCGCCGGGCAGCCGGCCGGGCTACTCCTGGTCAGCCCCTGCCGAGCTCCCCGGTGACAGCAGGCGCTCCACCTCGGCGACCTTGGTACTGCCGGCCTGGGCGTAGAACGCGCGGGCGCGCGTCCAGTCCGCGACCGCCTCGGCCTCGGCACCCGACGTCCGGTGCAGGTCACCGCGTTGCCGCAGGATCTCGGCCCGCTGGTAGGCAGTGCCGAGGCGGTCGGGGATCTCCTCCAGCGCCTCGGTCAGCAGGGCCAGGGCCGCGTCGGGCAGGCCGGCGGCCAGTCGGTCCTCGGCGAGGCGGGTGAGGCTGCGGGCCACGTTGTAGCCGTCGCCGAGCCGGGCGAACTCCTCGGCGGCGCCCCGGAGGACGGCCTCGGCGTCCGCGTGCCGGCCGAGCGCGGTCAGCACGCGCCCCCGGTGGTAGCCGAGCAGCGCCAGCCCGCGCCGGTGGTCGACGCCGTCGAGCGCGCCGAGCGCCTCGTCCAGCAGGCCGAGCGCCGTACCGGGATCCCCCTCGCGCAGGCTCAGCAGGCCGAGCGCCTCCAGGGCCGAGGACGCCGTCCGACGGTGACCTTCGGCCCCCGTACGCCCGCGCGCGATGCGCAGCGCCTCGGCGAGGTGTTCCCGGGCGAGGCGCGGATCGTCCTCCCCGGCGTCGAAGCGGTCGAGCAGCGCGAATCCCAGTTCGTAGTGCATCCGGGCGAGTGCCAGCAGATCGCCGGTCTCCAGCGCGGACACGACGCCGACCCGCAAGGCCCGGATCCAGTCGGTGTGATGGCCGCCGCGGAGGCAGTGCGTCCACAGGCCCTGGCAGATCCGCCAGGCGTGATCGTGCCGCCGGGCCCGGTTGGCCGTCTCGACGGCGGCGACCAGATTGGTCCGGTACCCGTCGAGCGCCACACCGTCGGCCACCGGGCCATCAGCCACCGTGCCGCCGGCCGCCCGACCTCCGAGCGCCACACCGTCGGCCACCCGACCGTCGGCCGCCACGCCGCCGGCCCCCCGGGCCCTGCGCCGGTAGGCGTCCGCCGGGTCGTGGCGCCAGCGCTTGGACTGCGCCGCCTCCCCCGCCTCCGCGAAGTCGGTGTAGTACGCCAGGATCCGGTCCAGCGCGGCCTCGCGCTCCTGCGCGTGCGCGGGCAGCCGGGCGGCGAGCCCGGCGTGCTCGTGGACGACGCCGTTGAGAAGGTGGCGGCCGTCCTCCCGGTGGTCCAGCAGGTTGGCGATGCGCAGGGCGTCCAGGGTCGGCCCGAGAGGTCCGGCGGCTCCGAGGAGCGCCCGGATCGCCCCTTCGTCCAGCAGCAGGGTGGGGTGCAGGCCGAGCAGCCGGTAGGCGCGGGCACTGTCCGCGTCCAGGCTCCGGTACATCTCGTCGAGCAGGCGGGGGAAGGAGATGTCGTCCACGGCCAGTGCCTCCAGGCGCGATGTGCCGCTGTCGAGTTGGGCGACGAGCTCCCGCAGCGCCGCCGGCCCGAGCGAGACCAGCCGGGCGGCGAGGATCCGCAGGGCCAACGGGATGCCTGCGCAGGCACGGACGAGGGGCAGCCGGGCGGCCTTGGTCTCGTCGCCGAGGTCGGCGACGCGGGCGAGGAGGGCGTCGCTGTGCTCGTCGTCCAGCGGTCCGACCCTCAGCTGTTCGACGTCGTGGGAGCCGCGCAGCCCGCCGAGGCGGTCGTGGCTGGTGATCAGGGCGATGCTCCTGCGCGAGCCGGGCAGCAGGGGCCTGACCTGAGCGGCCGTCCGCGCGCCGTCGATGAGGACCAGCACCGGCAGGCCGGCGGTGCGGCGTTGGAAGCAACGCGCCAGCGCGGCCTGGTCGCCCGGCCGGTCCTGCTTCGGCACGCCGAGCTGGTCGAGCCAGTCCTCCAGGACGGCGGTGGCGTCCGCATGCTGACCGTTCGGGGAGAGTTCCGCCCGCAGCTGGATGGTCGGCAGGTCCGCCTGGTGTTCCCGTACCCAGCGGTCCGCGGCGGCCGTCACGCCGATTCCGGGCATGCCCCACAGCAGGATCCGGGTGGCCACGTCCTCCGCCCGGCAGCCGGCCCGGATGGTGTCCATCCGCGTGAACAGCTCGTGGTTGTTCACGTAGTGCCGTATCACCGGAACGTCCATCAGGATGACCCGCTCCGCCGGGGCAGAGGGCTCCGCGACATTGATGGTGTGTGCCATGAAGACGTTCTGGAACTCGCCGCCGCTGATCGAGTTGTGCACTCCCCCGCCTCTCCCCCGCCCACTCTGCCGTCCCCATCCTGGCGGCATCGGCGGGCCGGCTCAAGCACGGGGTGGACCTGTGTTGACGGCCACTGTCACACTGCTGCTGTTACAGCGGAAGTGCTACGGGAGGCTGCACGGATGAGCGCGCGCGAGGGTGTCGAGGTGCGGCTGACGGTGGACGAGTTGGCGGCGCGCGCGGGGGTGACGGTGCGGACGGTGCGGTTCTACGGGACGAAGGGGCTGCTGCCGCCACCGGAGCTGGGGCCGCGGCGGGTGGGCCTGTACGGGGCGGAGCACCTGGACCGGCTGGGGCTGATCGAGGAGTTGCAGCGCCAGGGGCTGACGCTGGCGGCGATCGAGCGGTACCTGGCGCGGCTGCCGCAGGACAGTACGTCGCTGGACCTGGCGATCCACCGCGCACTGGTGGCGTCGTGGACGCCGGAGGCGCCGGAGGAGGTCAGCCGGGGGCAGTTGGAGCGGCGGGCCGGCCGGGCGCTGTCGGAGGCGCAGCTGGACCGGCTGGGCGCGATGGGGGCGCTGGAGCGGACGGCGGATGCCGAGGTGTTCCGGGTGGATCCGGGGCTGCTGCCGCTCGGGGTGCGGATCCTGGACGTGCCGATCCCGTTGGAGACGCTGCTGGCGGCGCGCGCCGTGGTGCTGGAGCACAGCCGGGCGACGGCGCACGAGTTGCACCGGCTGTTCCGCGAGACGGTGTGGAGGCCGTACCGGGAGAGCGAGCCGGCCCCGGCGGAGCTGGAGCGGATGAAGGCGCTGACCGACCACATCCAGCCGATGGTGGCGCAGGCGCTGGTGACGGCGTTCCAGCGCTCCCTCAGGGAGGAGCTGGGCGAGGCCGCGCGCGGCGACGCGGACCCGCCCAGCTGACCGACAACAGGCCCGCCGCACCCAGGACACCGGGCATCGGACCCCGGGCAACGGACGTCGGGCAACGGACGTCGGGCATCGGACGTCGGACAACCCAACCTCAGGCACCGTCCCCGGGCGGCCAACCCCGGGCGACGAGCCTCAGGCACGGACCTCAGTCCGTGAACGTCCGCCCCTCCGCCGCGATCCGCTCCAGCAGGGCGGGCGGCGCGAACCTCTCGCCGTAGGCGGCGGCCAGTTCGCGGGCCCGGGCCGCGAAACCGGCCGGGCCGCCCTCGTAGCCGTTGATGTACTGGAAGACGCCGCCGGTCCAGGCCGGGAAGCCGATGCCGAGGATGGAACCCACGTTGCCGTCGGCGACCGAGGTGAGCACGCCCTCCTCCAGGCAGCGGACCGAGTCCAGCGCCTCGCTGAAGAGCATCCGCTCCTTGAGGTCCTCGAACGGCACGGCGACGTCGGCGCGCGTGAAGTGCTCGCGCAGCCCCGGCCAGAGCCGCCCGCGACCGCCGTCCTCGCCGTACTCGTAGAAGCCGGCGCCGCCACTGCGGCCGGGACGGCCGAACTCGTCGACCATCCGGTCCACCACGGCGTCGGCCGGGTGGGCGGTCCACTCGCCGCCGGCCGCCTCGGCCGCGCGCCGGTACTCGTTGCGGATCTTGCGGGGCAGGGTGAGCGTCAGCTCGTCGAGCAGCGAGAGCACCTTGGCGGGGTAGCCGGCCTGGGCGGCCGCCTGCTCGACGGAGGACGGGTCGACGCCCTCGCCGACCATGGCGACGCCCTCGTTGATGAACTGGCCGATCACCCGGGAGGTGAAGAAGCCGCGCGAGTCGTTGACCACGATCGGGGTCCGGTCGATCTGCCGGACCAGGTCGAACGCGCGGGCCAGGGCCTCGTCACCGGTCTGCGGGCCCCGGATGATCTCCACCAGCCGCATCTTGTCGACCGGCGAGAAGAAGTGCAGGCCGATGAAGTCGGCGGTGCGCTGGACGCCCTCGGCGAGCAGGCCGATCGGCAGCGTGGAGGTGTTGGAACAGAGCAGCGCGTCCGGCGGGACGATGCCCTCGATCTCCTGGAACACCTTGTGCTTCAGCTCGGGGTTCTCGAAGACGGCCTCGATCACCGCGTCGCAGCCGGCCAGGTCGGCGGCCTCGGCGGTGGGGGTGATCCGGGCGAGCAGCTCGTCGCGCTTCGCCTCGGTGGAGCGGCCGCGCGCGATCGCCTTCTCCATCAGCCCCGCGGAGTAGGCCTTGCCGCGTTCGGCGGCCTCGACCGTCACGTCCTTGAGCAGCACCTCGATGCCGGCCCTGGCACAGGTGTAGGCGATGCCCGCACCCATCATCCCGGCGCCGAGCACGGCGACCTTGCGGACCGTCCGCTTCTCGAAGGAACTCGGCCGTCCGGCGCCGGAGTTGACCGCCTGCATGTCGAAGAAGAGCGCCTGGATCATGTTCTTGCTGGTCTGCCCGCAGGCCAGCTCGGTGAAGTAGCGGGCCTCGATCACCATGGCGGTGTCGACGTCCACCTGGGCGCTCTCCACCGCCGCCGCCAGCACGTTGCGCGGGGCCGGGTAAGGGGCGCCGGCCAGCTGCTTGCGCAGGTTGGAGGGGAAGGCGGGCAGGTTGGCGGCGAGCGCCGGGGTGTTGGGGGTGCCGCCGGGGATCTTGTAGCCCTTGACGTCCCAGGGCTGGACGGCGGTCGGATTGGCCTCGATCCAGGCGCGCGCCCGGTCGGCCAACTCCTCGGGAGTGTCGACCAGTTCGTGAACCAGGCCGTGCTGGAGCGCCTGCGCCGGCCGGTACTGGCGACCCTGGAGGAGCACCTTCAGCAGGGCGTCGGTGATGCCGAAGAGGCGGACCGTGCGGACGACCCCGCCGCCGCCCGGGAGCAGGCCGAGGGTGACCTCGGGCAGGCCGATCCGGCTGGCGGAGGTGTTCAGGGCGATGCGGTGGTGGCAGGCGAGGGCGATCTCGAGTCCGCCGCCGAGGGCGCTGCCGTTGACGGCGGCGACGACCGGCTTGCCGAGCGTCTCCAGCCGGCGCAGGGCGCGCTTGATCCGCATCGACTTCTCGAAGACGGCGGCGGCGTCCTCGGGGCGGGCGGCGGAGAGCATCTTGAGGTCGCCGCCGGCGAAGAAGGTCTTCTTCGCGGAGGTGATGACGACGCCGCGCAGTTCGTCGCCGAGGCCGGCCAGCCGCTCGACGGTCGCGTCGAAGTCGGCCGTGAAGGCCTCGTTCATGGTGTTGACGGACTGGGTGGGGTCGTCGAGGACGAGGGTGACCACGCCGTCCTGGTCCTGCTCCCAGCGGATGGTGGTGGTGTCGCTCATGTTCGGGTCTCCGGGGGAAAGAGGAGTCGGGAGGTCAGATGCGCTCGACGACGGTGGCGATGCCCATGCCGCCGCCGACGCAGAGGGTGGCCAGGCCGTAGCGCAGGTCGCGCCGCTCCAGCTCGTCGATCAGGGTGCCGAGGATCATCGCGCCGGTGGCGCCCAGCGGGTGGCCCAGGGCGATCGCACCGCCGTTGACGTTGACCTGGTCGTGCCGGAACCCCATCTCCCGGACGAACCGCAGGGCGACGGCGGCGAAGGCCTCGTTGATCTCGACCAGGTCGATGTCGGCGGCGGTCAGCCCGGCCTTGGCGAGCGCCTTGCGGGTGGCGGGGGCCGGGCCGGTGAGCATGATGGTGGGCTCGGAGCCGGAGACGGCGGCGGAGACGATGCGGGCGCGCGGGCGCAGCCCGTACCGCTCGCCGATCTCCCGGTTGCCGATGGCGACCAGGGCGGCGCCGTCCACGATGCCGGAGGAGTTGCCGGCGTGGTGGACGTGGTCGATGCCCTCCACCCAGTGGTACTTCTGCAGGGCGACGGCGTCGAAGCCGCCGGCGTCGCCGATGCCGGCGAAGGACGGCTTGAGGCCGGCGAGGCTCTCCACGGTGGTACCGGGGCGGATGAACTCGTCGCGGTCCAGCACGACCAGGCCGTTGCGGTCGCGGACCGGGACGACCGAGCGGTCGAAGAGGCCGTCGGCCTGGGCCTTGGCGGCACGGGCCTGGGACTCGGCGGCGAAGGCGTCCACGTCGGTCCGGGAGAAGCCCTCGATGGTGGCGATGAGGTCGGCGCCGATGCCCTGCGGGACGAAGTGGTTCTCGTAGTTGGTCATCGGGTCCATCGCCCAGGCGCCGCCGTCGGAGCCCATCCGCACCCGGGACATCGACTCGACGCCGCCGGCCAGGATGAGGTCCTCCCAGCCCGAACGGACCTTGGCGGCGGCCAGGTTGACGGCTTCCAGGCCGGAGGCGCAGAAGCGGTTCTCCTGGACTCCCGCCACGGTGTCGGGCAGGCCGGCGGTGACGGCGGCGATCCGGGCGATGTCGGAGCCCTGGTCGCCGATCGGGCTGACCACGCCGAGCACGATGTCGTCGACCGCTGCCGGGTCCAGGTCCGGGAAGCGGCGGCGCAGTTCGTGGATCAGGCCGACGACCAGGTCGATCGGCTTGGTGCCGTGCAGCGAGCCGTTGGCCTTGCCCCGGCCGCGCGGGGTGCGGATCGCGTCGTAGACGTACGCTTCGGTGGTCACGGTGGAGAGCCTTTCGGGCAAAAGGGTGGTCCGGTGGTCCGGGGAGGGTGCTCCACGGAGGGGTGATCCGGGGAGGGCTGTTCCGCGGAGGGGTGGTCCGAGGAGGGGGTCCGAGCCGTCCGGGGAGGACGGCCCGGGGAGGTGGCCGGCCGGGGGAAGTGGCCGGCCGGGAGCAGGGCTAGCCGAGGAGGGAGCGGCCGACGATCTCCTTCATGATCTCGGTGGTCCCGCCGTAGATGGTCTGGATCCGCCCGTCGGTGAACGCGCGGGCGACCGGGAACTCGCTCATGTACCCGTACCCGCCGTGGAGTTGGAGGCAGCGGTCGGCGGTGCGCTTCTGCAGTTCGGTGGCCCACCACTTGGCCATCGAGGCGTCCGCCGGGGTGAGCGCGTACCGGTTGTGCTCGGTGATGCAACGGTCCACGAAGGTGCGGGTGACGGCGCACTCGGTGGCGAGTTCGGCGATCTCGAAGCGGACGTGCTGGAGCTTGGCGAGCGGCCGGCCGAAGGCCTCGCGCTGCTTCACGTACGCGGTGGTGATCTCGACCAGGTACTCGGCGCCGGCGATCGCGGCGGCGGCGATGGTGAGCCGCTCCTGGGCGAGGTTCTGCATCAGGTGGACGAAGCCCTGGTTCTCCTCGCCGAGCAGGTTCTCCTTCGGGACGCGGACGTCCTCGAAGAACAACTCGGCGGTGTCCTGGGACTTCTGGCCGATCTTGTCGAGGTTGCGGCCGCGCTCGAAGCCGGGCATGCCGCGCTCGACCACCAGCAGGCTGAGGCCGTGCGCGCCGCCCTCGGGGGTGGTGCGGGCGACCACGACCACCAGGTCGGCGAGGATGCCGTTGGAGATGAAGGTCTTGGCGCCGTTCAGCAGGTAGTGGTCGCCCTGGTCGACGGCGTGGGTGCGGATGCCCTGGAGGTCGGAGCCGGCGCCCGGTTCGGTCATCGCGATGGCGGTGATCAGCTCGCCGGTGCAGAACCCGGGCAGCCAGCGGCGCTTCTGCTCGTCGGTGGCGAGCGAGGTGAGGTACGGGCCGATGATGTCGTTGTGCAGGCCGAGCGCGAGGCCGGAGGCGCCGGCCCGGGCGAACTCCTCGGCCAGCACGGCGGCGTAGCGGAAGTCCGTGCTGCCCCCGCCGCCGTACTCCTCGGGCACGGCGAGGCCGAGCAGGCCCTGCCGGCCGGCGGCGAGCCAGGCGGAGCGGTCCACGATGCCGGCCTGCTCCCAGCGGTCGTAGTGCGGCAGCACCTCCTTGGCGAGGAAGGAGCGGACGGTCGTCCGGTAGTCCTCGTGCTCCTCGGTGTAGATGTCGCGTTGCACGGCAAGCTCCTTATCGGGCCTCGGAGTCGGCGGAGTTCTTGGAGGTCGGGAGCCCGGGCACACCCCAGTCCCGGGCGACCTCGGCGGCGTCCGCGCCCGGCCGCGCCGGCGGGCGGCGCAGCGCGCCGGGGGTGGCGGAGAACCGGGGCGCGGGGGCGGGCTGGGTGAAGCCGTCCGCCTCGACGTACGTCCGGCGGGCCACCAGGTGTTCGGATGCGGCGGCCTGGCGCATCGTCAGGACCGGTTCGACACAGGCGTCGGAGCCGGCGAAGACGTCCTCCCATTCGGCCCTGGTCCGGGTGGCGAAGCGGGCGGCGATCAGGGCGCGGAGCTCGGGCCAGCGGGCCGTGTCCCACTGGCCGGGTGCGTCGGGGCCGAGCTCCAGAAGCCGGGCGAACTCGGCGTAGAACTGTGGCTCCAACGCGCCGACGGCGAGGTGACCGCCGTCCTCGGCCTGGTAGACGGCGTAGCAGGGGGCTCCGCCGTCGAGCAGGTTGACGCCCCGGCGGTCCTGCCACTGGCCCGACGCGAGCAGGCCCCAGAGCACGGAGGTGAGGTGGGCGGCGCCGTCCACGATGGCGGCGTCGACGACCTGGCCGGTGCCGGTCCCGCGGGCGTGGTGGAGTGCGGCGAGCAGGCCCACGACCAGGTAGAGCGAGCCGCCGGCGAAGTCGCCGAGCAGGTTGACCGGGATGGCGGGCGGTCCGTCGGCCGGGCCGATCATGCCGAGGACGCCGGCCACCGCCGAGTAGCCGATGTCGTGGCCGGCCCGGGCGGCGAGCGGGCCGTGCTGGCCCCAGCCGGTCATCCGGCCGTAGACCAGGGCGGGGTTGCGGGCCAGGCAGGCCTCCGGGCCGACGCCGAGACGCTCGGCGACGCCGGGGCGGTAGCCCTCGATCAGCAGGTGGGCCCGCTCGACCAGGTCGAGCACCTGGCCGGCCCCCTCGGGGGACTTGAGGTCGACCAGCACCGAGCGCTTGTTGCGGTTGGTGACGTCGTACGCCGGGTCGATGCCGAGCGGCGAGGCGTTCGGCCGGTCGACGCGCACGACGTCGGCGCCGAGGTCGGCCAGCAGCATGGCGGCGAAGGGGCCGGGCCCGATCCCCGCGAGCTCGACCACCCGGACGCCGGCCAGCGGGCCGGGACTGCTGGTGTCATGCACTGGCTACAGACCTTCCGGGGTTTGACAGTAAAGCTGTCACACTCGCGATGATAGGGAAGCGACCCGCCGGTAACAAGACCTCGGTCCGGGGCGCCGGCGTCGTACGCCCGCCCGCGCGACGATCTTGGCGAATCGTTGACGCGCACGCCGCAACTACGGCGACGTGAACCGCGTCGGTATACCGACGGAAGGGCCGACAGGGCCGTCCTGCTTGTTCGGAGGGGTTCCGGCCACCGGCCGGAGGAAGAGAGCAGACGCACATGGGTAACCCAGGGTTCACCACCGGGCCGGTCGCACCGGCATCCCCGCCGGGCGCGCCGCGCAACCCGGCACCGGGCACCATCATTCCGATCTCCGCACCGGGCGCCTCCCCGTTCGCGGCCGGCCCCACCCCGAGCCCCTCCCCCGGCCCGGCACCGTCCGCTCCGACCACCCGGCTGGACCACCCGACCGAGCTGGGCGCCTCGGCCGGCATCGCCCGGCAGATCGCCACCGACCTCGACAACGCCAACGGCAAGGGCGGCAACAACCTCGCCGAACACGCCTCCACGGCGGCCACGAGGATCCGCGGCTTCTCCTTCGGCGGCGCGCTCACCGGCTCCACCGAGCGCTGGCTGCAGCAGTGCAAGACGCTGCACGACAAGCTGACCGGCACCGCCGAGAATCTCGACAGCACCCAGCGCAACTACCACGCCAACGAGCACGCCACCTCCGCCAGTTTCGGCGCCTGAGACCCGCGAAAAGAGAGAGGAGCCCCAGGGAACATGGTGTCCTTCAAGGAACTGCGCGAGGCCGACTTCTCCGGCGTCACGGAGACTGCCGAGGCCTGGACCAACATGGCCAAGGCACTGGGATCACTGGACAGCCGGGTGGGCCGGGAGCTCACCAACACCCCGCAGCGGGCCGGCTGGCAGGGCGGGGCCGCCGACGACGCGAGCCGGGCCCTCCAGGGCATCGACACCGACTTCACCCAGGCCACCGGTGTGGCCAACGCCCTCGCCGCGATCATCCGGGACGCGGGCGAGGACTTCACGGCCGCGCGCAAGGACCTCGACAACGCGCTGCACGACGCGGGCGAGCAGAAGCTCACCGTCGCCGACGACGGGTCGGTCAGCTGGCCGCCGATGTCCAG
This sequence comes from Kitasatospora sp. NPDC032757, assembly GCF_055579305.1. Classification (NCBI taxonomy): domain Bacteria; kingdom Bacillati; phylum Actinomycetota; class Actinomycetes; order Kitasatosporales; family Streptomycetaceae; genus Kitasatospora; species Kitasatospora sp. NPDC032757. Next base: position 69,930 of record NZ_JBVINN010000013.1, read on the forward strand.
CGACGGCCACAACGACCCCGACTTCCAGGACACCGTACGCACGTACCAGGCCGACATGAAGGCCAAGGGCGAGGCGATGACCAACCGGATCGCCCAGGCGGTCGCGAAGGCCACCTCCGCCGACCAGCGCGCCTCGTCCGCCCTGCAGAGCGACGTCGGCACCAGCACCACCGCCTTCAACGCCCGCCCGTACGGCGGCGGCGACGCGGCCGACGCCAGGCGGGCCGCCGACCTGATGGGCAAGGGCGGCAGCCTCTCCGACGAGGAGCGCAAGCGGCTGCAGAACCTGATGGCCGCCGACTCCGGCTCCAAGGAGTTCTCCACCACGCTGCTGAACGGCCTCAAGGCGGGCGACAAGACCGGTCCGGAGGCGCTGCTGGAGTACTCCAAGCACTACAACGAATTCGCCCACGGCGACCACAACGCCAAGGACTACCAGGACATCTACGGCAGCCTCTCCCAGGTGCTCGCCACCGCCACCAAGGACGGCGGCATGGGCAAGGACTGGCAGGACAACCTGCTCAAGGCCGCCCGCAAGCCGGGTGGTTCGGGGGCGGGCTTCAACGACAACTACCCGGCACTCACCCAGCTGATGGGCGCCGGCGGGAGCTACGACAAGGGATTCCTGGACAGGGTCGGCAACGACCTGGTCGACTACGAGAAGACCAGCAAGCTCAAGGGCGAGGACCTCTGGGGGCCCTTCTACACCGTGACGGGCGACAAGTCGACCGACCCGATGGGCGGCCTGATGCGGGCGATGAGCCACAACCCGGAGGCGTCGAAGGCGTTCCTCGACCCGGCCACCAACGGCAACCTGGACTACCTGCTCAAGGACCGCAAGTGGCCCAACCAGGACAACGAGGGCAAGCTGTTCCCCGCCGACCTCAAGGCGAGCTCGCACGCGGCCTTCGCCGACGTCCTGGAAGCCGCCACGACCGGCCGTGATCCACACGGCAACGAGAAGCCCGTACGCCCCCACGACGAGGGGATGGTGCGCATCATGGACAAGGCGCTCACGACCCTCGGCGGGGACCGGGCCGGCCACGAGAACGACCTCTCACCCGTCCTGCGCCGCCCGCTGGCGAACATGATCTCCGAGTTCCCGGCGGACACGCACGACATCCTCAGCAAGGACCTCTCCGGTCCCTCCCACCCGGAGGGGCTCCATGCCAGCCGGGAACAACTGCTGCGCGTCATCCGCGGCGTGACCGAGGACCCGGAGGCGTTCGCCGTCATCCACCTGTCCGAGAGCCGGGAGGTCGGCCGCCGGATGGACGAGTTCGGTCCGGAGAACTTCAAGCCCGACGTGACCGGCCGCCCGAACCCGAAGTTCGCCGGCTTCCTCGACGAGTCCGGGAAGGCGCTCGGAGCGCTCGACGCCGTGCGCGCGGACACCTTCATCGACCACAAGTCGGATGAGCAGTTCAAGAACAACTGGAAAGCCAAGATGGACTACCACGTCTACGGCACCGCGGCGAACATGCTGAAGATCCCGGGCGCCTCCTGGTTCCCCCTGGGTGACGTCGCCCAGCGTCTGGTCGACATCGGCACCTCCGACTGGGCGAACAAGGCCAACGCCGAACTCGACGTCAGGACCCAGGGCGAGGTGAGCAAGAACTACACGGCCGGCGAGTCCCAGCTGATGACCATGATCCAGGAGAAGGCGCGCCGCTCCGGCGTCTCGGACCAGGACATCGACGCGACCGGCAGCGTGACGAAGCAGCTGGCCGACAGCGCCGGGGTGCACTACCGCTCGTCCATCGACCGGGCCTACCACAACGCGCTCGGCAACCCGTGACCCGCATGATGCAGGCCACCACCGCGTTCGCCCCGCTCTGGTCCTGCGACGTCGGGACCAGCAGCGCGGCCGCCACCTTCGCCATCGGGACCGAACCCCGGCTCAGGGCGCCGGACGCCGACAAGGACACTCCGGAGGCCTTCGGCCGCGCACGCTGGACCACGGGCTTCTCGTCCCCGAGCAACGACGAGGTGGTCACGACCTGTCAGGGCAGGCCCACCTATTTCAAGATGAGGCTGCTGGGCACCTCGGATCCCTTCCCCGACGTCACGGACCTGTGGAAGCAGTTCCTCACCGCCGGTGGCAAGGCGATCGGCTGCGAGCCGATCATCCCGTAGCGGTACGCGCCCCGGGCCCGTCCGAGCTCTTCGCCCGGGCGGGCCCGCGCGTCCGCGGTAGGAGGCCCGGCGGTACGGATCCCCCCGGAGGGGGAGGCGGATCATGAGCCGGGGGGACGTCCTGGCGGGCGCCGCTGCGGGAGCGTGGCGGCATGACCACAAGGACCTCCGTCGACCGGGTACGGGTGACGGCCGCCTGGACCGCCGTCGCCGCAACGGTGCCGTATCTGACGATCAAGGTGCTCTGGCTCACCGGCCACCCGGTCGGGGTCGCCGACCGGGCCGGGATGGACAAGCTCTGGTTGGTGAACCTGCTGACCTTCGGCATGGACGTCATCGCCGTCCTGCTGGCGCTCGCCTTCGTCCGGCCGTGGGGGCGGCGGGCGCCGGCCGGACTGGTCGCGTTCCCGATGTGGGTGGCGACCGGGCTGCTCGGCACCGTCCTGGTGGCGCTGCCGCTCAGCGCGCTCGCCTCGGTGCTGCTCGGACCGGAGCAGAGCCCGGCGGGCGAGAGCTCGGACGGCGGGGGCCCGGAAGGGCTCGCCGGCTGGGTGTTCGCCGTCGTCTACGGCGGATTCTCCGTCCAGGGCGTCGCGCTGATCACCGCCTTCCTGCTGTACGCGCGGCGGCGCTGGGCGGGCCTGCTGAGCAGCCGGATCGGCGACCTGCCGGACTCCCCCACCCTCACCGTGCAGCGTGCCCTCGCCGGCGTCGCCGCGCTGCTCGCGCTCGGTGTGGCGGCGGCCCGCACGTACTGGGCGGCGGGTGGCTCGACGGGGCTCCCGGTGCTGTTCACCGAGCAGCGCACCCGGGCCTCGGGCGTGCTGGACGGCGTGACCGCGGTGATGGCGGTGGCCGGCGTCGCGGCGCTGCTGGTTCTGGTGTTCCGCATCCGGCCGGAGCGGCGGCTGCGGCTGCCGGTCGCGGTGGTGTGGACCGCGGGCGGCTCGCTGTTCGGCTGGGGCGGCTACCAGCTGGTCGCACTCGGGACGACCAACGAGGTGACCGACCTGCGCAAGGCCGTGCCGGGGCTGATGCCGCTGGTGGAGGCCGGGCAGTTGGTGACGGGCCTGCTGATCCTGGTGGTCGGCACGATCGCCCTCGTCGAGCGGACGGCCGCGCACGCGGTCACCGCCGGAACGACCACCGCCGGGACGATCAATGCCACGCCGACCACCGCCGGAACGACCACTGGCGCGCACGCGGTCACCGACAGGACGACCGCCGCCGGGCCGACGGTCACTGACGTAGAGTCGGCCGGGTGAACACGGGGGCGGGCGCGGATCGGTGGGGGCTGCGGCGGGCCGGGGGCGCGCTGCTCGGTCGGCAGGCCCGGCTGCGCTGGGTGCACCTGGTGCTCGGCGGCGCGCTGCTGATGCCCTACTGGATGCTCTCGACCGTGCTGATCGGAGCACTCGACCCGCAGCACGACCCGATGGTCCAGCTGCTTCTCTACTTCACCGCGCTCGGGTTGTCGCTGCCGATGGCCGCCGTCACCGCGCTGGTGCCGACGGTCCGCGCGCTGGAAGGGGCCGCCGCGCGGGCCCTCTGCGCACCGAGCCGGCCGGACGAGGTCGCCACCGGCCCGGCCCGGTCCTGGGCGGCCCGGCGGCAGACCGTCGCCTGGTACGTCCTGCACCTGCTCTTCGGCGGGGTGGTCAGCGGGATGACGTTGTCCGGGGTGCCGTTCGCGGTCTTCCTGATGATCTCGCCGCTGGGCGGGCCGCCGGCGGCCGGGCTGCTGCAGTTCTGGCAGGACCGCGGGTTCCCGTCCTGGCTGCCCGGACCGCTCATGGGCCTCGCGCTGACGCTGCTGATCCTCTCCACCAGCGCCGGCCTGGGCACGCTGCTGGCCCGCTGGGCACCCGTCCTGCTCGGCCCGACCCCGGACGAGCGGGTGGCCGCCGCCGAACGGCGGGCCACCGTGCTCGCCCAGCGCAACCGGCTGGCGCGCGAGCTGCACGACTCGGTCGGCCATGCCCTCAGCGCGGTCGGCATCCAGGCCTCGGCGGCCGCCCGGGTGCTGCGGAGCGACCCGGACTTCGCCGAGGAGGCGCTCCAGGCGATCGGCGAGACGGCGCGGGCCGCGGTCGCCGAGCTGGACGCCGTGATCGGCCTGCTGCGGGAGGAGGACCGGGCCGACGCCGAGCCCGCCGGGCCGACCCTGGCCGGGCTGGACGACCTGCTGCGACAGCTCGCCCGCACCGGGCTGAACGTCGACGCCGAGCTGCCGCCCGGCCTGGACCGGCTGCCGGCCGCGTCCTCCCGCGAGGCGTACCGGATCGTCCAGGAGGGCCTCACCAACGTCCTGCGGCACGCCGGCCCGACCGCGCCCGCCGGGCTGCGGCTGGGGCTGGCCGCGGGCCGGCTGGAGATCGAACTGACCAACCCGCTGGGCCCCGCCCGCCCCAGCCGCCCCGGCGGCGGCCGCGGGCTGCGCGGCATCGGCGAGCGGGCGGCGGTGCTGCACGGCGGCTGCGAGGCCGGTCCGGCGGACGACGGAACGACGTGGCGGCTGGCCGTCTGGCTGCCGGTGGGAGGGACGCGATGAGCGGGACGAACGTGACGGGTGGGCCGGGTGGGCCGGGTGCCGCGGTCCGGGTGGTGATCGCCGACGACGAACGGCTGGTGCGGATGGGCCTGCGGGTGGTGATCGACGCCGAACCGGACCTGACCGTGGTCGGCGAGGCCTCCGACGGCGCCGAGGCGGTGTCGCTGGTGCGCGAGCTGCGGCCGGACGTGGTGCTGATGGACGTCCGGATGCCCGGAATCGACGGCATCCGGGCCACCGAGCAGCTGGTCGGCGGCATGGCCGACCCGCCGAAGATCATGGTGGTCACCACCTTCGAGCACGACGACCACGTGTACGACGCGCTGCGGGCCGGCGCCGCCGGCTTCCTGCTGAAGCGGGCCAGCGCGGAGGAGATGGTCCAGGCGGTGCGGCTGGTCGCGCGCGGGGACTCGCTGCTCTTCCCGGCCGCAGTGCGCGAGCTGGCCCTGCGCCACGCCCCGGCCGGGCAGCGCGCGGGCGCGCCCGCGCCCGCACAGGGGCCGATCGGGCGGCTCACCGAGCGGGAGGGCCAGGTGCTGCGGCTGATGGCCGCCGGGCTGAACAACGGCGAGATCGCCGGGCGGCTGGTGGTCAGCCAGGAGACGGTGAAGACGCACGTCGGCAGCGTGCTGGCCAAGCTGGGCGCCCGGGACCGCACCCAGGCGGTCATCGCCGCGTACGAGTCGGGCTTCGTCCTGCCGGGGTAGCTCCCGGCCAGGGAGCACCTGCTCCGACGTTTCTTCCGTCCCGGCCCTACCAGCGAGTAGAGTGCGGCCTTCCCTCCCTCTACGCCCGATACCTCCCGTATCGCCTGAAACGAACTGGTGGCCGTATGTCAGTCCGGACCCGTCCCGCGCTCTGGTGGCGCATGGGCATCGTGCTCTCGGCGGGCCTCGGCCTGACCCTCCAGACCGCGCCGCTGGTGTACTTCACCATCCAGAGCAACGTGATCGTGCTCGGCTACTTCATCGGCGCCGTCTACTGGATGGTCAAGCGCGGCACGGTGGACGCGCCCGCGCCCCGGCTGCGCGGCGCCGCCACGCTGTACATCCTGATCACCGGGCTGGTCTCGCACATCCTGCTGGAGCACGGCGCCAACCCGCTGCCCGGGCTCTTCGACGGCCCGGACAAGCTGCAGCACTGGTCGTCGTTCTTCCTGCACTACGTCACGCCGGTGATGGTGATCATCGACTGGCTGACGCTGAAGCCGCGCAACGCCGCCGCCTGGCGGGACATCCCGCTCTGGCTGGCCTTCCCGCTCGGCTACGCGGCGATCGTCCTGGTCCGCAACGCGCTGTTCTCCAACTACCCGATGCCGTACCCGTACTTCTTCTTCGACCCGACGACCGAGGGCTACGGCTACGTGTGGGGCCAGATAGCCCTGCTGACGGTGGAGTTCATCGTCCTCGCGGCGACCGTGATCGGGCTGGACCGGCTGGGCACCCTGGTCGCGGGCAAGCTCCGGCCGGGCGCCCCAGCCGCGTCGGAGCCGGTCTCCGAGGCCTCCGAGGTCTGATCCCCGACCCGCACCGACCCGACCCACCCCGACCCGACGCTCGCGGCGGCCGGCTCGGATCCGCCAGGAGCGGATCCGGTCGGCCGCCGCGAGCATGTCGGCCCGTCAGCACCTCGGTGGCGCGCCCCGGTGACGGACTACATCGGCTCCACCGCCCGCAGTTCGCCGTCCAGCTCCAGCCAGCGGGTGAGCCCGAGGCCGCGCAGGAACGGCAGGTCGTGGCTGACGACGATCAGCGCGCCCTGGTAGGCGGCGAGCGCCTCGGTGAGCTGGCGGACGCTGGCCAGGTCGAGGTTGTTGGTCGGCTCGTCGAGCAGGAGAAGCTGCGGCGGCGGGTCGGCCAGCAGCAGGGCGGCCAGCGTGGCGCGGAACCGCTCGCCGCCGGAGAGGGTGGCGGCCGGCTGGTCGGCCCGGCCCCCCCGGAACAGGAAGCGGGCCAGCCTGGCCCGGATCGCGTTGTCCCCCGCGTTCGGCGCGAACCGCTTGACGTTCCCCACGACGGTGAGCCCGTCGTCCAGCAGGTCGAGCCGCTGGGGCAGGTGGCGCACCGGCACCGGGGTGGTGATCTCGCCCTCCAGCGGGGAGAGTTCGCCGGCGATGGTGCGCAGCAGGGTGGACTTGCCGGAACCGTTGCGGCCGACCAGGGCGATCCGCTCGGGGCCGCGCAGGTCGAGGTCGGCGGTGGCTCCGTAGGGCAGCCGGACCTTCTGCAGGGTGAGGACGGTGCGGCCGGCCGGGACGGCGGTGCGGGGCAGGTCGATCCGGATCTCGGCGTCGTCGCGCACCGCCTCCTCGGCGGCGGTGAGCCGCTGCTTCGCCTCCTCCAGCCGCTCGGTGTGCATGCCCTGGAGCCGGCCGGCCGTCTCCTGGCCCTGGCGCTTCAGCATGCCGCGGAAGATGTGCGGGTCGTTGCGGGTGACCGAGCGCTTCTTGCCGTAGCTGGCGCTGCGCTCCAGCCGGATGCGGGCCTCGGACAGGTCGCGTTTCTGGCGCTGGACGTCGGCCTCGGCGTTGCGCAACAGCCGCTCGGCCGTCTCCTGCTGGGCGGCGAGGGTGCGCTCGTACTCGGCGAAGTTCCCCCCGTACCAGGTGACCTGACCGTCCCGGAGGTCGGCGATCTGGTCGACGTGCTGGAGCAGCTCGCGGTCGTGGCTGACGATCAGCATCACGCCGCTCCAGCCGGCCACCGTCTCGTAGAGCCGCTCGCGGGCGGCCCGGTCGAGGTTGTTGGTGGGTTCGTCCAGCAGCAGGACGTCGGGGCGGCTCAGCAGCAGGGCCGCGAGCCGGAGCAGGACGGCCTCGCCGCCGGAGAGCTCGCCGGTGGTCCGGTCGAGGCCCAGCCGGTACAGGCCGAGCCGGTCGAGGGTGGCGCGGGCGCGCTCCTCGACGTCCCAGTCGTCGCCGACGGCGTCGAAGTGCCGCTGGTCGGTGTCGCCGGACTCGATGGCGTGCAGGGCCTCGCGGGCGGCCCGGACGCCGAGCGCCTCGTCGACCCGCAGGCCGCTGTCGAGGGTGAGGCCCTGCGGCAGGTACCCGAGCTCGCCACCGACCTTGACGGTGCCCGCGGTCGGGGTGAGCTCGCCGGCGACGAGGCGCAGCAGGGTGGACTTGCCGGAGCCGTTGAGCCCGATCAGGCCCGTCCGGCCGGGGCCGACGGCGAGGTGGAAGCCGTCCAGGACGGTCTTGCCGTCGGGCCATTCGAAGGCGAGGTCGGTGCAGAGGACGGAGGTGCTGGGTTGTGCCATGAGTGGCCTCCCGGTGGTTGCCTGCGGTCTTGGGGAGCGACACGGGAGACACCGCGGGAGTGCACGCAGGGAGCGGGAAGGGACCGGGGGCCGTCAAGGGCCACGGACCGGCTCACCACTGAGGTCGCGCACTCGCACACTCACGCTCCGCGGGCAGCAGGGCTGCATCGCGGCGGGGGCGGTGTCTCGGGACCTCAGTAGAGCAACGGCCTTCTCCTGTTCTGACGGGTGGCACGGATCACGCTACGGAGGCCCGGCGGGGGCCGCAACAGGTTTTTCCCGTGCCGATGACGTGCCGATCCCGTGACAGCTCTGTCCCGGTCAGGGGCGGATGTAAGAACGCCTTTATCCCCATGGCAGACTCCTCACCGGCCATACCTGCGGACCGTGCCGTCCTGGGCCGTATGGCGTTCATCCACAGGGGGAACTGAACTCATGTCACACATATCCCGGACGACTCGTGCTGCGCTGGGCGCCTCCGTGGTCGCGCTGACGATGGTGGTCGCGACGGCGTGCGGGCCGGACAACAGCGACACGACCGGGGCCGGGACCGCGGCGCCCACCACCGCGGCCACCAGCACCGACAAGCCGGGCGCGGCACCGATCAAGCTGCCCAGCCTCGACGAGCTGAAGAAGTGGAAGTACGAGGACTGGGAGAAGTTCGCCCAGCAGAACGTGATCACTCCGGCGGTGAAGGGCTTCTGGGACCTCCAGAAGATCCTCCAGGCCAAGCCGTACAAGCCCGGCCAGCCCACGGCGCAGCCGACCACCCAGCCGACGGCACAGCCCACCGCCCAGCCGACCTCCCAGGCACCGGCCCAGCCGACCTCCCAGGCGCCGTCGGACGGCGGCAACGACCCGCTGCCGAAGCTGGTCGAGGAGAAGCCCGTCCCGCACCCGTTCGCCAAGAACTTCCACGTCAACGGCAAGCTGTTCTTCCAGGACGGCAACCAGGACTACGTCTGCTCCGGCACGGTCGTCTCCGACCCGGCCAACCCCGGCAAGAGCAACCTGGTCTGGACCGCCAGCCACTGCCTGCACGGCGGCAAGGGCGGCAAGTCGCACACCAACATCACCTTCGCCCCGGCGTTCAACAGCACCGGCGTGGTGAGCGGCGGCAAGCAGGCCTCGCTGACGCAGGCCGAGCCGTACGGCGAGTGGGGCGCGGTCGCCGGCATCGTCTCCCCGACCTGGTCGAGCGAGGCCGACCCGGAGTACGGCGGCCCGTGGAGCCAGTACGACTTCGGCATCATCAAGGTGGCCAACCCGGACGGCAGCGGCAAGTCGCTGGAGGAGGTCGTCGGCGGTTCGGTGCCGGTCTGGTTCAACGCCCCGCGCGACCAGATCACCGCGGTCAGCAGCTACGGCTACCCCGCCGGCAAGCCCTTCGACGGCATGGAGCTGGAGCACTGCGACAGCGGCAAGCCGGTGCGCCACACCATCGACGCGAGCCGTCCGGCGATGCTGACCATCGGCTGCAACGGCACCGGCGGTGACAGCGGCGGCGGCTGGTTCACCACCAAGGACGGCAAGCAGGTCCTGGTGTCGGACACCTCCATCGGCGGCAACGACAACACCTGGGAGGCCGGCCCGTACCTGGACGACGTCGCCCAGCACGCGCTGGAGTACATCTCCAAGAAGAAGTGACCTCGGGCACGTCCTGAGCACCCGGGGCCCGCGGCCTTCCCGCCGCGGGCCCCGGCGCGTTCCCCGGTCCCCTCCCGGGCACCGCGGGCCGGCTCCTGCCCGGTCCCCGGCTCTTCTAGAATCGGGGGCATCATGAGCGCCACACTCGTAGTCAAGGACCTCAGCGCCGGTCACGGCGACCGCACCCTCTTCTCCGGCCTGGACCTGGTCGTCGCCCCCGGGGACGTGATCGGGCTGGTCGGGGTGAACGGCGCCGGCAAGTCGACGCTGCTGCGGCTGCTGGCCGGGCTGGACACCCCCGAGGGCGGGTCGCTGCGGCTCAGCCCGGCGTCCGCCAACGTCGGCCACCTGCCGCAGGAGCCGGAGCGGCGGGAGGGCGAGTCGGTCCGCGACTTCCTTGCCCGGCGCACGGGTGTGGCGGCGGCGCAGGCCGCGCTGGACGCGGCCACCGAGGGCCTGGTCGAGAGCCGCCCGGGTGCCGACGACGACTACGCGACCAGCCTGGACCGCTGGCTGGACCTCGGCGGCGCCGACCTGGAGGAGCGGGCCGAGGAGGTCGCCGACTCGCTCGGGCTGAAGGTCTCGCTGGACCTGCCGATGACCGCGCTCTCCGGCGGCCAGGCCGCGCGGGCCGGCCTCGCCTCGCTGCTGCTCTCCCGCTACGACGTCTTCCTGCTCGACGAGCCCACCAACGACCTCGACCTGGACGGCCTGGAGCGGCTGGAGTCCTTCGTCAAGGGCCTGCGCGCCGGCACCGTGCTGATCAGCCACGACCGCGAGTTCCTGGCCCGCACCGTCACCAAGGTGCTGGAGCTGGACCTCGCCCAGCAGCAGGTCAACCTGTACGGCGGCGGCTACGAGGCGTACCTGGAGGAGCGCGCGACGGCCCGCCGGCACGCCCGCGAGGAGTACGAGGAGTACGCCGACACCAAGGCCGGCCTGGAGGCCCGGGCCCGGATGCAGCGCGGCTGGATGGAGCACGGGGTGCGCAACGCGCGCCGCAAGTCCTCCGACAACGACAAGATCGGCCGGGCGATGCGGTCCGAGTCCACCGAGAAGCAGGCCTCCAAGGCCCGGCAGACCCAGCGGATGATCGAGCGGCTGGACGTGGTCGATGAGCCGCGCAAGGAGTGGGAGCTGCGGATGGAGATCGCCACCGCGCCGCGCTCCGGCTCGGTGGTCGCCACCCTGCGCGGGGCGACCGCCCGCCGCGGCGACTTCACCCTCGGCCCGGTGGACCTCCAGATCGACTGGGCCGACCGGGTCGCCATCACCGGCGCCAACGGCGCGGGCAAGTCCACCCTGCTGGCCGCGCTGCTCGGCCGGCTCGAACTCGACGGCGGCAGCGCCGTGCTGGGCTCCGGCGTGGTGGTCGGCGAGGTGGACCAGGCGCGCGGGCTGTTCCTCGGCGGGGAGCCGCTGGCGGAGGCGTTCGCCGCCGCCGTACCGGAGTTGACGCCGGAGGAGGTGCGCACGCTGCTGGCCAAGTTCGGGCTGAAGGCGGTGCACGTGCTGCGTGCGGCGGACACCCTCTCCCCCGGCGAGCGCACCCGGGCGGCGCTGGCGCTGCTCCAGGCGCGCGGGGTGAACCTGCTGGTCCTGGACGAGCCCACCAACCACCTGGACCTGCCGGCCATCGAGCAGCTGGAGGCCGCGCTGGCCTCGTACACCGGCACGCTGCTGCTGGTCACGCACGACCGGCGGATGCTGGACACGGTCTCGGTGAACCGGCGGATCGAGGTCGGGGGCGGGCGCGTCCACGAGAGCTGACCGCCCGATTGGTCTCGACCTCTTCCCGGCTGGTCCGTCATGTGCTGTGCTGTCGGCCATGGTTGAGAGCCAGATGGTTGACAGCACGGCGGACGGCCCCTCCTACCCGAGCGTCCCGCTCCGCCCGCTGACGGTGCCCGCCCACGAGGCCGAGGCACGCAGCAGGTCCTTTCACGACGTGATGGCCCTGCGCCGGACCGTCCGCGACTACTCGACCCGCCCGATCCCGGACGGCGTGGTCGAGTGGGCGGTCCGCACCGCGAACACCGCGCCCAGCGGCGCGCACGTCCAGCCGTGGCGGTTCGTGGTGATCACCGACCCGGAGCGCAAGCGGCGGCTGCGCGCGGCCGCCGAGGCGGAGGAGCGCGAGTTCTACGCGCACCGGGCCTCCGAGGAGTGGCTGGCCGCGTTGGCGCCGATCGGCACCGACTGGCAGAAGCCGTTCCTGGAGGACGCGCCCGCCGTGATCGTGGTGTTCGAGGTGCACAAGGGCCCGCGGTCGCCGCGCCCGTACTACACCAAGGAGTCGGTCGGCATCGCGGTCGGCCTGCTGCTCGCCACCCTGCACCAGGCCGGGCTGGCCACGCTCACCCACACCCCGAGCCCGATGAGGTTCCTCAACGAGGTGTGCGAACGGCCGGCCGAGGAACGGGCCGCCTACGTCATCCCGGTGGGCTACCCGGCGGACGGCGCGCGCGTCCCCGACCTGCGGCGCAAGGAGCTCGACGACGTCCTGGTGCGCCTCTGACGCGCCCCCGGGCGGCGCCCCGCACCCGCGCCCTCCTGGTGGTGGCAGGTCTGGACCACGGCCATAATCGCGGTCATGAGCCCTGTCATGTCACGGTCCCGTGAGGTCTCCCCCGGCCGGCCGCCGGAGCTGCTGCGGCTGGCGGGCGGGGTCTCGCTGCACCGCCGCTCGACCGGCCACACGGCCGCGCTCAACGCCGCCGTCCGGGCCAACCTGGACCACCTGCGGCCCTGGCTGGAGTGGGCCGCGGAGGCGCCCAGCCGCGCGCAGACCGCCGAGGCGACCAGAGCCGGTGCCGCCGCCTGGGACGCCGGCACCGACTTCATCTACCTGGTCGGCCTGGACGCCCTGCCCGGCAGCGTGATCGGCTCGTTCGGCCTGCACGGCCGGATCGGCCCGGGCGCGCTGGAGATCGGCTACTGGGTGGGCACGGAGCACGTCGGCCGGGGCATCGCCACCACGGCCGCCGCGGCGCTCACCGGGGCCGCGCTCGCCCTGCCCGGCATCCGGCGGGTGGAGATCCGCTGCGACCAGGCCAACACCGCCAGCGCCGCCGTGCCGCGCAAGCTCGGCTACCGGCTCGACCGGATCGCCGACACGGCGGTGCGGGCACCCGGCGAGACGGGGCGGCAGCTGATCTGGGTCAAGGAGCGCTGAGCGGGGAGCCGGGGGCCGGCCGGCCCCCGGCCACCGGGGTCGCTCAGTAGCGGCTGCCGGTCGGCGTCGGCAGCGCGTCCAGCTCGGCGAGGTCCGCCGCCGCGAGGACCACGTCGGCCGCGCCCGCGTTGTCCACCAGGTACTTGGGCGTCTTGGTGCCCGGGATCGGCAGGACGTACCGGCCCTGCGCCAGCACCCAGGCCAGCGCCACCTGCGCCGGCGTCACCCCGACCCGCGCGGCGACCTCCTTCACCTTCTCCACCAGCGCGAGGTTGGCCGCCAGCGCGTCCTGCTGGAACCGCGGCAGCGAGCGGCGGAAGTCGCCGGCCTGCAACTGGTCGGCGGAGGAGATGTTGCCGGTCAGGAAGCCCCGGCCGAGCGGCGAGAACGGCAGGAAGGCGATGCCCTCCGCCTCGGTGTACGGCACCACCTCGGCCAGCGCGTCCCGGGTCCAGAGCGACAGCTCGGACTGGACCGACGCCACCGGGTGCACCGCCTGCGCCCGCTTGATCTGCTCGACGCTCACCTCGGAGAGCCCGATCCGGCGCGCCTTGCCGGCCGCGACGGTCTCGGCGAGCGCGCCCCAGGTCTCCTCGATCGGCACCTCCGGGTCCACCCGGTGCAGCTGGTAGAGGTCGACGTGGTCGGTGCCGAGGCGGCGCAGGCTCTCGTCGATCGAGCGCCGCACGTGCTCCGGGCGCCCGTTGTTCCCCGCCATCCTGCCACCGGTGCCCGACACCAGGCCGACCTTGGTGGCCAGCACCGCACGCTCCCGGTACGAGCCGGCCAGGGCCGCGCCGACCACCTCCTCGTTGGTGTACGGGCCGTAGTAGTCGGCGGTGTCGATCAGGGTGACGCCGAGGTCGAGCGCCTCCCGGATCACCCGGACCGACGTCTCGTCGTCACGGTTCTGCAGGTCGTAGGCCCAGGTCATCCCCATGCAGCCGAGGCCGACCACGCCGACCTCGGGACCCTGCTGACCAAGCGTGGAGGTGCGCATCTTCCGGTGCTCCTTCGTGTGTTGCGGATCAACGGCTTCAGCCTCTCCCTTCGAGTGCACTCGAGGTCAAGCCCCTCCTCCGAGCACCCACTCCCGCCAACCGCCCGCCAGCACGAGGCCGGCGAGCCGCCGGTAGCCGCCCGCCCCCGGATGGGCGCCGTCGCCGGCGAGGGCCTCGGCGGTCCAGACCGGATCGGCGGCGAGCGCGGCCGTCACGTCGACGAAGGGCACACCGCGCCCGGCGCAGAGCGCGGCCAGCGCGCCGACGAGCGCCAGCAGCCGGTCCAGGTGTTCCGCGCCCGCGTCGGCCACCGGCGGCGGGCCGACCACCAGGACGCCGAGTCCGCGCTCACGGGCACCGTCCAGCAGGGCCGCGAGGTTGGCCGCGCAGCGCTCCGGCGCCACCCGTGGGCGGCCCGCCTCCCGCACGGTGTCGTTGCTGCCGACCGAGAGGACCAGCCGGCTGTCCGCCGCGGGCACCGTCCGCGCGTCCACCTCCGGCCAGATCCGCGCCAGCACGTCCGCCGAGGTGTTCCTGCGGACGCCCAGGTTGAACGCCGTCACGTCCCCGCCGGTCGCCTGGAGCACCCGGCCGACCCAGCCGCGGTACTCCGGGTCGCCGACGCCCTGGGTGAAGGAGTCCCCGAGGAAGCAGATGCGCAGATTCCTGATCATCGCGCCACCCTAGGGAGCTGCGCTCGGCGTGCGGGCGGCTTTCCGACAGGCGGACACCGGCGCCGCAACTCCCTTGCGGCCATCAGAAGTCGCCGTTGTCCGTCCAGGTGTACCAGGCGCCGGAGCGGGATGATCTTCCTCTGCCCCGCCCGGCACCCGGGCCGCCCGCGGCCTCCCTTAAACCGCGCGTAAGCCTGTCCCTGGCGGACCTTTGATGCCCCGGAAGTTCTTGACGTGCACAGCTGGTCTAGTCCACGTTGGTGCCCAGCACCGCGCACCTCCCCCCGCACCGGACACCACCCCACCGCCCACGGTCGCCCGCCCGCGCTCCCCACCGCGGCGGGCGGCGGCCGGGCGCCGTCCCGAGAGGCACCCCCATGCCACGCGCGCCCCACGACATCTCCGCGTCCGACACCGCCGCACCCGGTACCACGGCCCGGCACCGCCGGCCCGCCGGCCGGGCCGCACTGCTCGGCCTCGCCGCCGCCACCGCACTGGCCGCCGGCGGGCTCGCCACCCTGGCCGGGAACGCCGACGCGGCCGACGGCAACCTGCTCGCCAACGCCGGCTTCGAGAGCGGCGCGACCGCCCCCTGGAGCTGTTCCGGCGGCACCGGAAGCATCGCCAACTCCGGTGCACACACCGGCTCCTACGCCCTCAAGGGGGCCGCGAGCAGCAGCGACACCGCCCAGTGCGGCCAGACCGTCACCGTGCAGCCCAACACCAAGTACACCCTGAGCGCCTGGGTCCAGGGTCAGTACGTCTACCTAGGCGCCACCGGCAGCGGGGTCACCGACCCGGCCGTCTGGACGCCCGGCGGCGCCGCCTGGCAGCAGCTCTCCACCACCTTCACCACCGGCCCGGCCACCACCAGCGTCACCGTCTACCTGCACGGCTGGTACGGGCAGGGCGCCTACCTGGCCGACGACGTCGCGCTCACCGGCCCCGGCGGCAACCCGTCCACCCCGCCGCCGACCTCGGCCACGCCGACAGTGACGCCCACGCCCACCGGCACGGCGACACCCACCACACCGCCGCCGAACGTCGCCGTCCCGGTGGCCCCCTACATCGACATGGGTGCCTGGCCCACCCCGTCCCTGCCCGCGATGGCCAAGGCCGGCAACCTGAAGTCCTTCACCATGGGCTTCGTCACCGGCGTCGGTTGCAAGGCCAGCTGGTTCAACGCCTACGACCCGCGCACCGGCTGGGCCAAGGACCAGGTGGACGCGCTGCGGGCGGCCGGCGGCGACGTCAAGGTCTCCTTCGGTGGCGCCAGCGGCACCGAACTCGCCGCCGCCTGCACCACGGTGGACTCGCTGTTCGCCGAGTACGACGCCGTGGTGAAGGCGTACAACCTGCGCTACGTCGACTTCGACATCGAGGGCGCCGCGATCGCCGACACCGCCGCCAACGACCGCCGCTCGGCCGCGCTCGCCAAGCTGCAGAAGGCCAACCCCGGCCTGGAGGTGTCCTTCACCCTGCCGGTGCTGCCCGAGGGCCTGACCACCGAGGGCGTCGCGATCGTGAAGTCCGCCCGGGACGCGGGCGTGGCCGTCGACCTGGTGAACATCATGGCGATGGACTACTACCGCGCCGGCTCCGACTACGGCGACGCCGCCGTCCGGGCCGCGCAGGCGTTGTACGGCCAGCTGAAGGCGCTCTACCCGGCGAGGAGCGACGCGCAGCTGTGGGCCATGGTCGGGGTCACGCCGATGATCGGCGAGAACGACGACCACCAGATCTACAACCAGGCGGACGCCCAGCAGCTGGTGGCCTTCGCCAAGCAGCACCACCTCGGCGAGCTGGCCTTCTGGGACGCCACCCGGGATGCCAACGCCTGCACCGGCGCACTGTTCAAGTGCACCAACATCCCGCAGCAGCCGTACGAGTTCGCGAAGATCTTCGCCCAGTACGGCGGCTGAGCCGGGTGCCGGCGGCTCCCCACCCAGAGGCGTCAGGGAGCCGCCAGCACCACCCGAGAGCGGTCGGCCGCGATCCGCACCGCGAAGCCCGCCAGCGCGGTACCCATCAGATAGCGGTGCACCCGCTGCCAGAGCGGGCGCCGGGCGAAGAACGAGGACACCGAACCGGCCGTCAGCACGAACACCGCATTCCCGGCCACCCCGACCGCGATCTGCGTCAGGCCCAACAACAGGCTCTGGACGGCGACATGGCCGCGCTCCGGCTGGACGAACTGCGGCAGCAACGAGACGTACAGAATCGCGATCTTGGGATTCAGCAGACAGGTCAGCAGACCCATGCCGAACAGCCGCCCCGGCCCGTCCGCCGCCAGCTCCTTCGGCGCGAACGCCGAACTGCCACCCGGACGGACCGCCTTCCAGGCCAGCCACAGCAGGTAACCCGCACCGGCGAACTTGACCGCCAGATAGACCTCCGGCACCAACGCGAACACCGTCGCGATACCAGCGGTCGCCGCGACCAGATAGGTCAGGAAGCCGACGAACACGCCCGCCAACGAGATCAGCCCGGCCCGACGGCCCTGAGCAACCGAACGGGACACCAGATAGATCATGTTCGGCCCCGGAGCCAGCACCATCCCCAGCTCCACCATGGCGATTCCGGCCACCGCACTGAGACTCACCATCGTGATCTCCCCGTTCCCTGTCGTGCTCGCGGCGCGTCCTGCCCCGATCAAGGCCCTCATCCTACGAATAATGTGATCTTCTCTCGCGCAGCCGGTACAGTCCCTCCCACTGCCCGGGCGTAGCGCAGAGGCAGGCGCGCCGCTTTCTCATGGCGGAGACGTCGGTTCGAATCCGGCCTCCCGGGCAGGCCTTGGCCCCGGAGCACGGAGTCAGGCGCACCGCTCCGCCCTGCCGGGCACGCCGGTTGGAACCCGGTCGGGACCACCGGGGCACTGCAGCACAGCGCACGAGGGGGACGGACATGGCGGTCCGAAGCGACGGGCACACCACAGCCGACGAGTGCGCCACGGCCGACGAGGTCACCGCAGCCGACGAGTGCGCCACGGCCGACGAGGTCACCGCAGCCGACGGGGGCCGGGCCGCCGACGAGCACACGACGGCCGACGAGGTCACCACAGAAGAACTGGCCGCCTTCAGCCGCACCCTCGGACGCCTGCGCGCCCTCCCCGCCGGCAACCGGATCCGGCTGCACGCCGAGCGGCAGCTCGAATCCTTCGTCCGCGAGAGCCGCAAGCGCCGCCGCCAGAGCGTCAAGGACGAGGCCCGCCGGGCCGACGCCGACCTGCTCGCCGCCACCGCCACCGGGGCCCGCGACCGGCGCGAGGACGCGCCGCTGGCCGTGGCCGCGGCCACGGCCCCGCTCGGCGAACTCCGGCTCGGCCGACGGTGCTACGTCTGCAAGCAGCGCTACCGCCGGGTGGACGCCTTCTACCACCTGCTCTGCCCCGCCTGCGCCGCCGACAACACCTCCCGCCGCGCCCTCGCCACCGACCTGCGCGGCCGCCGCACGCTGCTCACCGGCGGCCGGGTGAAGATCGGTTTCGAGCTCGCCCTGATGATGCTGCGCGACGGCGCCGAGCTGATCGTCACCAGCCGCTTCCCGCACGACACCGTCCGCCGGTTCCGCGCCGCGCCGGGCTCCGCCGACTGGTGGAGCCGCCTCACCGTCGTCGGCATCGACCTTCGCGACCCCCGCCAGGTACTCGGCCTCGCCGGACAACTGCTCGCCGACGGCCGCCCGTTGGACATCCTGGTGAACAACGCCGCCCAGACCCTGCGCCGCCCGCCCGAGTCCTACGCGCTGCTGGCCGCCGGTGAGCAGGCCGCGCTGCCCGCCGCGTCCGTCACCGCGGTGACGCACGCGCCCGGCTTCCGGCCGATGCCGGCGCTCTCCCCGGCCTGGCCCGCAGCCGAACTCGACGTCGGCCCCCCGGCGTTGACGGCCGACGTGCTGCCCGAGCTGGCCGACGAGGCCGGCCTGCTGCCCGACCTCGCGCCCGCCAACTCCTGGTCCGCCCGGCTCGGCAGCCTCGACCCGGGCGAGGTGCTGGAGACCCAGCTGGTCAACGCCCTCGCCCCCGCGCTGCTCTGCGACCGTCTGCTCCCGTTGCTGCTCGCCTCCCCGTACCCGCGCCGCTACATCGTCAACGTCAGCGCGGTGGAGGGCCGGTTCGCCGTCCGCAACAAGACCGCCGGGCACCCGCACACCAACATGGCCAAGGCCGCCCTCAACATGCTCACCCGCACCAGCGCCGAGGAACTCGCCGCTCAGGGCGTCCACATGTGCGCCGTCGACACCGGCTGGATCACCGACGAGAACCCGGCCCCCAAGAAGGCCCGGATCGCCGCCGGAGGCTTCCGCACCCCGCTCGACATCGTCGACGGCGCCGCCCGCGTCTACGACCCGATCGTCCGCGGCGAGGCCGGCGCACCGGTGTCGGGTCTCTTCCTCAAGGACTACCGCGAGGCCGCGTGGTGACCTCCGCCGACGTCGCCGGGATCCTCCGGCCGTTGCGGCGGTGCGCAGCGTGCACCGCCGGGGGGCGGGACGCTCAACCGCGGCGCCGGACCGGTCTCCTCCGGCGGCGGCGCAACCTGAGCAGGGTGCGGGCGACCAGGCAGAGGTAGCCGAGGACGGCGAGCCCTGCGACGGCGGCCAGGACGAACATCATGACCGGCCGCTTCGCGTCGTGCTCGTCCGTCTGGCCGTTCTCCGGGTCGACCCAGAGGCGGACGTGGTCGCCGTCCCGGTGCGGTTCGATGGTGCTCCGGGTCTCCTGGTACGACCGGCCGTCGAGGGTCCAGCTGTAGAGGCAGCTGAAGGAGCCGGTGTCAGGGCCGTCCCCGCTCCGGTGGATCCGGTCGCACGTGCTCAGGGTGGCCGTCACCGGCCGGGTGGTGCGGTCCTGGATGCCGCTCCGGCGCAGGCCCGCGTGGAAGCTGCCGACGCAGATCACGACTCCGAGCAGTGCGAGGTAGGCCGTCCCGTAGAGCCAGCCGGGGCCGCTCCACCGCATCTTCGGATGACCGAGCACCGAGACGGTGAAGAAGATCCCGCAGAGGATCCACCCGTCCAGGGAGAGCGGGCTGGCGCCGTCGGCGGTCGGCCAGACGCCGACGGCCAGGCAGACCGCGGTCCCCGTCAGCCCGAGCACGCCCGCTCCGACCCGGATCCTGCCCACCGTTCTGCGGTCCATCGCACTCTCCTCGGTCGGCCCCGGCCTCGGCATTCATCCGGACGAGTGCCCGCGGGGTGCCGGTTCCACCGTCCGCACCCCTGGGCAAAGCGGGCCGGCATCCCGACAATGAGCATGCCACTCACTCTCCCGTCCCGTCCCCACACACCCAACGGGGGTACCACGCCATGTCCTTGAGCACCCGTACACCGATGAGCAGGCGCACCTTCGGCCGCACCGCCCTGCTGGGCGCCCTCGCCTCCGCCGGGCTGGGGGCGGGCATGCCGCGGGCCTCCGCGGCCACCGTCCCGGGCGGGGCGGACTGGCTGGGCGCCGTCGACCCGCAGGCCTCCCTCGCGCGGCTCACCCTCCCCGGCACCCATGACACCTGCTCGCTCTACGGCGGCGCCCTGACGCAGACTCAAACGCTTTCGGCACCGGACCAGTTCGCGGCAGGCATCCGCTTCCTCGACATCCGCTGCCGGTTCATCGACGGCGTGTTCGCGATCCACCACGGCCCGGTCTTCCAGCAGATCTTCTTCGGCGACGTACTCAACCAGTGCCAGGCCTTCCTCGCCGCGCACCCCGGCGAGACCCTGGTGATGCGGGTCAAGCAGGAGTACTCCACCGTCTCCGACGCCGAGTTCGGCGCCCTCTTCGCCGACTACCAGCGGCGGTGGCCGGGCCTGTTCTGGGCCGAGGACCGGATCCCGCACCTGGGCGAGGTCCGCGGCCGGGTCGTCCTGATCGCCGACAACTCCGGCCTGCCCGGCCTGCGATGGGGCGGCCCGCACACCGACATCGAGGACGACTACGACATCGGCACCATCTTCGACCTCAACTCCCGCAAGTGGCCCGAGGTCTCCTCCCACCTCGACGCCGCCCGGGCCGCCACCGACCCGCAACGGCTCTTCCTCACCTTCACCTCCAGCTCCGGCTGGGGCCTCTGGCCGCGCCAGGCCGCCGACGCGATCACCCCCAGGCTGCGCGGCTACCTCGGCGGCCTCGACCGTTCCGCCCGGCCGGTGCTCGGCACCGTCCCGATGGACTTCGTCACCGCCGAACTGGTGCGCTCGCTGTACGCGTTGAACTTCGGCGCCTGACCCGGCAGGCCCCGCCCGGCCGCATGAGAGCATCGCCTGATGCGCAGACTGACGGTGCTGGGAACGTGCGGGGCCTGGCCGGAGGCCGGGCGGGGTGCCAGCGGCTTCCTGCTGGAGTACGACGGGTTCCGCCTCGTGCTGGACCTCGGCTACGCGACGCTCCCCCGACTGCTGGAGCACGCCCCCGCCGGGGACGTCGGCGCGGTGGTCGTCACCCACGAACACCCCGACCACTGCGCCGACCTCAGCGCCCTCTGCCGCGCCCGTTACTTCGCCCAGCCGCGCGGGCCCCGCCTGCCGCTGTACTGCCCGCCGGGGGTCGTCCGGCGGGTCCAGGCGATGGAGCCGACCGAGGACCTGCGCGAGGTCTTCGACGTGCACGACCTCCCGGGGAGCCACCGGGTGGGCCCGTTCGGCCTCGACGCCGCCCTGCTGCCGCACCATGTCCCGCACGCCGGCGTCCGCCTGGCCGCCCCCGGCCTGACCCTCGCCTACAGCGGCGACGCCGGTCCGGGCGAGGCCCTCGCCCGGCTGGCGGCGGGCGCCGACCTGTTCATCGCCGGGGCCACGCTGCAGGGCACCGCGCCCGAGGGCGACGACCCCCGTCTGATGAGCGCCGCGACGGCCGGCGCCTGGGCGGCCCGCGCGCGGGCCGAACGCCTGCTGCTCACGCACTTCTGGCCGGGCAGCGACCGCGACCGCTCGGTCGCCGAGGCCCGGAGCACCTTCGCCGGTGAGGTCCTCGCGGCCGACGAGGGGCTGGTGGTCACGCTCTAGCGGACGCGGACGGCGACGCGGACGCGAACGGCCAGCCGGCCGGCCGGCTCGCTACGTGCACCAGAACAGGAACGGCGTGCAGCTGGGCGTCGGCTTCGGGGCGGTGGTGGCCGAGGGGCGCGGGGCGGTCGCCGAGGGCTGCGGGGTGGTGGACGGGGCGGTGCTCGGCGCCGGTGGGACCGGCGGGGCCGGCGGGGCCGGCTGGGCCGGGTCGGGGGCACGGGTGGCCGTCGGCGCCGCCGGAGCGCTGCTCCTGGCGGAGACGGAGGCAGACGCGGTGGGGCTCGGGCCGGTGCGCTGGGCGATCGGCGCGGCCGGAGCCTTGGTCACGCTCGGCGCGGCGGCGGGGGTGGCGGTGGCCGGGGCGGAGGCGCTCTGCGACTGCGCCGTGTCCGGCCCGCCCGCGCCGGGCGAGGGCGGGGCGCCCTCCGTACCGCTGGCGGCCAGCGCCGCGGCGCCGAGGCCCGCGACGGCCAGGCCGACGACCGAGAGCACCAGGACGCCGGGCCGCCTCCCGGACCGGCGGGCACCGCGCCGGGAGGCGGCCGGCCCGGTGGCACGGCCGCCCTGCGGGGGCGACGCCCCGGCGGGCAGGGGGCCGGGCACGGCGGCCTCCGGCGGCGTCTCCCGGTTCTCCGCGGGGGCCCCGCAACCGGGGCAGGCCAGGGCGCCGTTCAGGTGGCGGCGGCAGGGTGCGCAGTAGTCCATGTGATCTTCCCGTGCTGCCGGGGCGGCCGGCACACACCGGCCATCGTCGGCCGGCTCCACGCACGTCGTCGTGCGCATGCGGAGCCTAGGCAGCCCGACTGTGAGGGTTCCAGACGCGGCTGTGATGCTTTTGCGAAGGTTGCGTCGCCTTCGCCGTGCCCGCGGTGGACCACGCCGCAGCCGGCACGTCCGCGTGCGTGGCTCCACGGACACGTCCGGCCCCCGGCCACGGGCGCGCCGCCTACCTCATGCGTTTCGCGTACTGCACGGGGATGTGCCGCTCCGCCTTCCGCGCCGTGCGTCAGGCCCGGCCCTCCCGCAGCGAACGGGCGCCCGCGCGGGCCAACGGACCGGCGAGCAGGCCGAACGCCGCGCCGAGGGCGAGGCCGAGCAGGTTGTCGCAGACGTCCTGCAGGTCGCAGGCCCGCCCGAGCGCGGGCACCGCGTACTGGGCGGACTCGACCGCGAACGGCAGCGCCGCCGCGCCCACCAGGACGGCCACCACCCGCGGCTTCGTCCCGGCGAGGGCGGCGGCGAATCCGATCGGCAGGAACACCAGGACGTCCAGGTCGGCCTGGCGGGACGTGAGCCACTCGCCGGGCGGGCGCAGCCGTACGCCGTCGAGGGTGCAGTGCCGGACGGCGAGGCGGGAGTACTCCCAGAACGGGCCCTGCGTGTCGGGGAGCAGCGAGAGCGTCACCAGCCCGCCCAGTGCGAGCAGCAGCACGAACGCCACCGCCCAGTGCGCCCGCAGCAGCCGCCCCACCGGCCGGTTGAGCAGCGCGGCCGGCACCAGCGAGCAGAGCAGCCCGGGCCAGAACATCGGCATCGTGCCGAGGACAGCTTTGATCACGCCAGAACGGACGCCGTCGAACGCCCGCCCGGTTCTCCGTCCGCCACGAAAGAGGACGGGGAACCGGGCGGCCGTGGCACGCGCTCAGCGGTGCGCGGAGAACTGCACCACCTGCTGGTACGTCGGGCGGTTCTGCCAGGTGGCCTTGGGGT
Organism: Kitasatospora sp. NPDC032757; assembly: GCF_055579305.1. NCBI lineage: Bacteria > Bacillati > Actinomycetota > Actinomycetes > Kitasatosporales > Streptomycetaceae > Kitasatospora > Kitasatospora sp. NPDC032757. Next base: position 93,090 of record NZ_JBVINN010000013.1, read on the forward strand.
CGGTCACCCCGCCCAGCGGCCGCTGGATGATGCTGTCGGCGCACCACTGGTCGCCGGCCGGGCAGTCCCCGTCGCCCGGGTAGACCTGGGCCGGGGTCTGCGCGGCCGCCCGCTTCAGGGTGTCCAGCAGGACGGTGCGGCAGGCCGACAGGTCTCCCCCGCCGCAGAACGGCCGGGCCAGCGGGCTCGCCACCGGCTCACCGAGCACCGTCCGCAGGTCCTTGTCCAGGTAGCTCCACCAGCCGTACTGGAAGGCCGAACCCCGATGCGGGATGGACTCGTTGGCGCTGGATCCCGATCCACCGGGGCCGGTTTGCCCGCCGGACGGCGACTCGTTGACCTGCAGCGCGCCGGTGAGCGCGGCGAAGAGCTGGTCGCCGAGGCCGGGCCGCATCGTGCCCTCCGCCACCAGCGGCCACCAGGCGTCCATGGTCCGGATCGCCGTGGCGTCGGTGTAGGCGTGGCTGCCGGCCGAGGTCTCCCGGCGCTGCGCGCCGTGCGCGAGCCAGGTCTCCAGCTGCTGCGCCGCCGTGGCCGTGGCCGGGTCGGTCACCGGGGCGCTGCGGATCACCCGCAGCAGCTCGGGCAGCACGTCCTCGGCCCGCAGGTCGGCCAGGGCGGCGCTCTCCATGGCCTGGGTGAGCGAGACCCGGCTCGCCTTGCCGCCGTTCTTCAGCAGGGCCTTCACCCGGTCGTCGAGCAGGTTGCCGCGGTGCACCGAGCCGTTGCCGAAGCCGGCCGCGGTGTACGAGGTGGCCTGCTTGTTGTTCCAGGAGATGTAGTAGTCCTGGTTGACCGATTGCGGGTGCTCGGCCGGCGGGGTGTACCGGGCGGTGTTGCCGGCCGGCTGGAAGTCGGCCCACTCGTAGGCCGGTTCGGCGCGGACGGGCAGGCCCGCGTCGACGCCGGGCGCGCGGACGGGGTTGCTGCCGGAGTTGTAGTACGCGATGTCCCGGGAGTCGGCGTAGAACCAGTTGAAGGTGTAGTTGATGTCCTGCGCGGCCTTCTGGAAGCTCGCCGCGTCGTGCACGGCGCCGGGGTCGTTCAGCTCCTGGAAGCCGATGATGGAGTCGGCCTCGTGCCGGTAGGTGGAGCGCAGCGAGGTGAAGGCGACCGGGGCTCCGCCGACGGTGCCGCGCGCGGTCACCAGGCCGTAGTTCGAGCGGTACATCACCAGCGTGTACGAGCCGGCCGGGGTGGAGTCGCCGGTCGTCGGGCTCCACGCGTTCTTCCGCTCCAGCCGGTCGAACGGCACGCACCGGCCGTGCCAGAGGTAGGAGTCGGCGGCCGTGGTGGCCGGGGAGCCGTCCGTGGTGCAGAGCGGGACGGCGTAGGTGTCGGTGATGTCCTGGCCCGCCGAGGTGGCGCTCCAGGCGTAGTCCTGGCCCCGGCCGAGCTGGACGTAGAAGCTGAGGCCGGCGAAGGCGGCGCCGCGGGCGCTGATCCCGGGGCCCTGGAGCTCCTCCAGCATCAGCAGCTGCGGGGCGAAGTAGCCGGTCTGCGGGCCGAAGACGGCGACGGGGTGCCCGTCGTCGGTGCGACTGCCCGAGACCAGCAGCGCGTTGGACATGCCGTGCCTGGCGCTGAGCAGGCCGCCCGGGAGCACGCCCGGCGCAGCGGTGGTGAGCTGCCCGGCCGACCCGGTGGCGTCGTAGACCATCCGCTCGGGCACCACCGAGCCCGGATCCGGCAGTGCGGCGCCCTGTGGACTGTCCGGCACCTGGGCGTACGGGAAGCTCTGCCCCTCGTGCAGGGTCTGGACGGCCTCCGCGTCGTCGGCCTCGCGCAGCGACCGCCAGACCGCGTCGCCGGCGTCCTTGCCGTAGCGGGCCTCGGCGGCCGACTTCACCTGGGCGGAGGCGAGTTCACCGCCGCCGCCGGATCCGAACAGCGCGCCGACGACGGAGGCCAGGGCGACCAGGTCGGTCAGTTTGAAGGGCTCGATCGAGCCCTGGTTGGTGATCGGGTCGATGTGGCCGGTCAGGTCGTACTCGCCGGGGAAGTACCGGCCGCCGTAGGCCTCGCCGATGTACTGGTTGATCCCGTCGAGGTAGGCCTTGGCGTCGTCGAGGGCCTGCTGTGCCCGCCCGCCCCGGCCTGCCAGGGCGTCGATCTGGCGCTGGAGTTCGTCCTCGGTGTAGGGCGCGGCCTGCCAGAAGCTCTGTTCCAGTTGGCGGTTGGCGGCGGCGCCGCCGGCGAAGCCGGAGAGCCCGCCCCGCCCGACGTGCCGGAAGAGGTCCATCACCCAGAGCCGGTCCTGTGCGGCGGCGTACCCTGCGCCGAACTCGGTTCCCTGGCGGGTGGTGCCGGTGATGTGCGGGATGCCGGCGGCCTTGTCCCGGACGATGGTGACGTCGGAGCGCGGCTTGCTGGTGCTCGCCACCTGGTCGGCGGGGACGCCGAAGGAGGCGTCGTTGAAGAAGGAGCGCAACTGCGTCTCGGTGAGGCCCTGGTAGCCGGCCGCGAGGTCGGCGTACGGGCCCAACTGGTCGTCGGTGTGGGCGGGGCGGCTGCCGAACATCCGGTTGAGGACGATCTCGGCGAGGGTGGCGTTGCCGTTCTCGCCGGGCGGCAGGATGTCGAGACAGCGGCCGCCGCAGTAGTCGCCGGGTGCGGCCGCCACGACGGGCGCGGCCGGGGCGGGGGTGGCCGTGAGGGCGGGGGTGATGAGGAGGGCCGCCGAGAGGCCGGCGGCCAGGAGCCTGAGCGCGTGGGGGCGTCGGTGCATACCTGCTCCTCCGTCAGAGCTGCGGGGATTTCGACGGTAGGGCGGTTACCGGCCGGTTGCCTAGTGGCGTGCATGCCATATCCGGTCCGCCGCAGGCGCGTTGACGGCCTCACGGGATCGCGCCCGGCATCCTCCACGGCCCGGCGCCCCGACGGGCCGGCATCCTCCACGGCCCTGCGCCCCGACCGGGCCGGTGCCCGGACCCCCGTACCGGGCACCGGCGTCGGACCCATCCTGACCGCCCGACCGGGCTCCCCGCCAAGGGTTTCAGCGCTCGCCGAAAGCCCCTGCTGGACGCGGTGCGCGCCCTGCGGGAGACTCGACGCAACTGCTGGGGAGGGCCGTTGCTCCGCATCCACTTCACCGCCGACGATCTCGCCCGGGTCCGGGTCGCGCCGACGCTCGGCCCCCTCACCGAGGCCTTCCTCGGCCTCCACCAGCTCACCGGCCCCGGCGGCTGCCCGCAGTTCCGGCCCTGGCGCCGGCGGTTCTCCCGGAGGATCGGCGAAGAACTCCGCCCGCTGGCCTCCCTCAGCCCCCATCTGGACCTCGGCACGCTCACCAAGCGGGACACCACGGTCGAGGGCGGCATCGACCGGCTGCTCGGCACCCCCGACCGGACGTTCCGGCTGGAGGTCGCCGACGTCGCCACCGCCCGCACCGACCCGCGCTGGCACGCCGCGCTCCAGCAGGGCGACCTGTCCGCCCGCCGCCTGCTGGCGGACTCGCTGACGGCCTGCCACGACCTCACCGTCGGCCCGCAGTGGAGCCGGCTGCGCACCCACCTGGACGCCGTCCGGGCCGACTACGCGCGCACCCTGCTGGACGGCGGCGTCGAACAGCTGCTGGCCACCGCCCACCCGCAGCGGATCCGCTGGCGGGCTCCGGTCCTGGAGGTCGACTACCCCCGGGACAACGAGGTCCGGCTCGAAGGCCGGGGGCTGGTCCTGGCCCCGATGGTCTTCCTCCCCGACCCTCCCGTGCTGCTCACCGACGGCGACGAGCCACAGGCACCGCTCACCCTCGCCATCCCGACCGTCCGCGACGTCCTCACCGCCGCCACGCTGTGGAGCGAGGAGGAGAACGGCTCCGGGCGCCACTCGCTCACCGCCCTGCTCGGCCGGACCAGGGCCGCCGCCCTGGACGCGGTCGCGGCGAGCTGCACCACCACCGAACTGGCCCACCGGCTCAACGTCTCGGCCGCCTCCGCCAGCCAGCACGCGACCGTGCTGCGCAACGCCAACCTCATCACCACCCAGCGCCGCGGCGGCGCCGTCCTGCACACCCTCACGCCGCTCGGCACCGACCTGCTCAACCGCACCACCACCGCCCGCACCCCGGGGCGGGAGGCTCCGGCTTAGGGCTTGCCTGACACTCCGGCCCGCCCTCCCGCGCCCGCCCTCCCATGGCCACCCTCCCGCGCACGGGCGTCCCGCGCCCGCCCTCCCGGGAGGAGCTACCGGCCCCAACTCGCCCATATCGCATGACAATCAGCTATCTCGCTCGATCGAGCGAACAATCCGCCGTGTCCGGATTTCCGCCACCCGATGGGGGAATATCAGCACGTCCGCGCCCGAACGACCCAACGTCCGGGCGGTACCGACTCCGGCCACTTGGATCAGCCCGTGACTACCTCCGCCCCCGTGTGGGACTGCCCCTTCAACCACACCGAAGGCCTGGAGTTCGACCCCCTCCTCAAGCGACTGCTGCTCACCGAGGAGCGGATCGCCAGAATCCGGCTGCCGCACGGCGAGGGCGAGGCCTGGCTGGCCACCCGGTACGAGGACGTCCGCGTCGTCACGACCGACCGCCGGTTCAGCCGCGCGGCCGGCATCGGCCGGGACCTCCCCCGGATGACGCCCGCCCCGATCGCCCAGGTCGAGGCGATCAACCTGATGGACCCGCCCGCCCACAACCGGCTGCGCCGGCTCGTCGCCAAGGGCTTCACCAACCGCCAGGTCGAGCGGATGCGCCCGAAGACACAACGGATCGTCGACGGCCTCCTGGACGGGATGGAGGAGCACGGCTCCCCCGCCGACCTCGTCCACCACCTCTCCGGCCGGCTCCCGCTCACCACCATCTGCGAGATGCTCGACATCCCCGAGCAGGACCGCGCCGAGCTGCGCGAGAACGCCGTCGCCATGATGGCGATGGGCCCCGGCAGCGGTGACGGCCAGGTGCGCGCCAAGGCCGCCCTGCGCGCCTACTTCTCCGAGCTGACCGCCGCCCGCCGCCGCGACCCCGGCGAGGACTTGATCAGCGCGCTCGCCACCGCACGGGACGAGGAGGAGCTGCTGGACGACCAGGAGCTCGCCGTGATGGCCATGGTCCTGCTGGTCACCGGCCACGACACCAGCACCTACCAGCTCAGCAACATCACCTACACCCTGCTCACCCGCCCCGAGCAGCTCGCCAAGCTGCGCGCCCGGCCCGAGACGCTGCCGAGCGCCCTGGAGGAGCTGCTGCGCTTCATCCCGTTCCGCCAGGGCGTCGGCATCGCCCGGGTCGCCACCGAGGACGTCGAGCTCGGAGGCGTGCTGATCAGGGCGGGCGAGGCCGTCCACGTCTCCTACCTGGCCGCCAACCGCGACCCGGCGGTGTTCGAGCGCCCCGACGAGCTGGACCTCGACCGCGGCGCGGCCAACCACATGACCTTCGGCTACGGCACCCACCACTGCGCCGGCGCCCACCTGGCCCGGATGGAGCTCCAGGTGGCGATCGGCACGCTGCTGCGCCGTTTCCCCGGGCTGCGGCTGGCCGTGCCGACCGCCGAGCTGGACTGGCAGACCGGCTCGATCTGGCGCTACCCGCGTACCCTGCCGGTCGCCTGGTGACGTCCCCGCCGCACCGTCCCGGCGCCCGTCCACCGCACCCGTAGGCCACTGCCCGCGCCGGCCGCCGGCCGCACGGGTCACCAGGGGAGACTTCACACCCATGGCAACACTCTGCCGTCCCGCCATCGCCGTACCCGAACACGTCATCACCCTCGACCAGACCCTCGACCTGGCCCGCACCCTGCACGCCGACCACCCCCAGCTCGGCCTTGCGCTGAGGCTGATCGAGAACACCGGGGTGCGGACCCGGCACCTGGTCCAGCCGATCGACGAGACCCTGCGGCACCCCGGTTTCACCACCCGCAACGCCGTCTACGAGCGCGAGGCCAAGCGCCGCGTCCCCGAGGTGGTCGAACGCGCCCTCGGGTACGCCGAGTTGTCCGCCCGCGACATCGACCTGATCGTCTACGTGTCCTGCACCGGCTTCATGATGCCCTCGCTGACCGCCTGGCTGATCAACACCATGGGCTTCCGCTCCGACACCCGGCAGGTGCCGATCGCCCAGCTCGGCTGCGCGGCCGGCGGCGCCGCGGTCAACCGCGCGCACGACTTCTGCCGCGCCTATCCCGGCGCCAACGTCCTCATCGTGGCCTGCGAGTTCTGCTCGCTCTGCTACCAGCCGACCGACCTCGGCGTCGGCTCACTGCTCTCCAACGGCCTGTTCGGGGACGCGATCGCCGCCGCCGTGATGCGCGGCCGCGGCGGCACCGGCGTGCACGTCGAGCGCAACGGCTCGCACCTCGTCCCGCACACCGAGGACTGGATCTCCTACGGCGTCAAGGACACCGGCTTCCACTTCCAACTCGACAAGCGCGTCCCCGGCACCATGGAGATGCTGGCCCCGGCCCTGCGCACGCTCGCCACCGAGCACAACTGGGACGTCTCCGGCCTGGGCTTCTACATCGTGCACGCCGGCGGACCGCGCATCCTGGACGACCTCTGCCACTTCCTCGGTCTGGAGCCGGCCGCCTTCCGGTTCAGCCGGGCCACGCTCACCGAACGCGGCAACATCGCCAGCGCGGTGGTCTTCGACGCGCTGGCCCGCCTCTTCGCGGAGGGCACCGTCGCCGACGGCACCCACGGTCTGATCGCCGGCTTCGGCCCGGGCATCACCGCCGAAATCTCGCTGGGCAGTTGGGCCGGAGCCCCGATCGAGGCGGCCATCCCGCACCGCCCGCGCACCCTCGACACCGCCGATCTGCAGCCGAAGTTCGGCGTCCCGGCCGCGACCTGACGCACCGGCGGGAGGCCCGACGGACCGGCCCGGCTCCGGGCCCGAGGACTATGATCAGTAGATGACGGACACCACCGAGAGAGCCGGCGGGCCGGCGGACCTGCCGACCCGGTTCCCGAAGTTGCACGCGGCGCAGTACTGGGCCTGGGGGCGCTTCGACGCCCAGTTCTCCACCGCGCTGCCGCCGGACGAACTCGTCACCAACATCCACCTCGTGGGCTTCGACGGCGGGCGCATCGTGCTCTGCCGGGACGACCGCGACCACTGGTTCCTGCCGGGCGGCACCCGCGAGCACGGCGAGTCGATCGCGTCCTGCCTGACCCGGGAGCTCCGGGAGGAGGCCGGCGCCCGCCTGCTCGGCGAGCCGGTCTGGCTGGGTGCGCACCGCTGCGTGACCGACAACCCCGTGCCCTACCGGCCGTGGCAGCCGCACCCCGAGAAGGCCTGGCTCTGGGGCTGGGCCGAGGTGGCGGTGGACTCCACGCCGACCAACCCGGACGACGGCGAGCAGGTGGTCGAGGTGCGGGCAGTCGAGCCGGCCGAGGCACAGCGGCTGCTGGTCCGCAGCCACGAGGCCTGGTGGGGCGAGCTGGTCGGGCTGGCCGTGGAGCTGCGGGAGCGGGCGGCCGCGGGCTGAGCCCACGCCTGTCGGGGCCGAAGGTCACCGGAATGGCCGAACAGCGCAGCACACCGTCCGGTATGCGGTGATACGACTCGATTGAACTCGGGTCCGCACCGACGGGAGCGTCATGGACAACTACCCGCTGCTCAACATCTTCTGGACGATGCTGGAGCTGTTCCTCTGGATCCTCTGGTTCTTCCTGCTGTTCAAGATCATCACGGACATCTTCCGCAGCCACGACCTCAGCGGCTGGGGCAAGGCGGGCTGGCTGATCCTGGTGATCCTGATACCGCTCATCGGCGTGCTGGTCTACGTCATCGCGCGTGGAAAATCGATGGGCGAGCGGGACGTCGCCCAGGCCCAGAAGAGCGAGGCCGCCTTCAAGGCGTACATCCGTGACGCCGCCACCGACACACCCGAGGGCGGCGGCGCCCCGGGCGGCGGGGGCGGCGGCCGCAGCCACGTCGAGGACCTGGCCAAGCTGGCCGACCTCAAGGCCGCCGGCGCCATCACCGAGGAGGAGTACCAGAAGGCCAAGGGGAAGCTCCTGGTCTGACTTCCCGCACCCGCCGGCGGGGGGGGGGGGGGGGGGGGGGGGGGGGGGGGGGGGGCAGGGGGGGAGGGGGGGGGGGGGGGGGGGGGGGGGGAGCGGGGGGGGGGGGGGGGGTTGTTGTTTCTTTTTCCCCCCCCCCCCCAGTGCCGGGTGCCGGAGAAGGCGGCG
>NZ_JBVINN010000013.1:101238-167805 GCF_055579305.1 Kitasatospora sp. NPDC032757
AACAAAGGGAAACAGGCAAAAGAAAAAACGGCGCCCCCCCTCCCCCCCCCCCCCCCCCCCCCCCCCCCCCCCTCCCCCCCCCCCCCCCCCCCCCCCCCGCCGTCTGCCGTCCCCGACCGGCCCGCCGTCTGCCGTCCTCCGCGGGGCTCAGCGCCTCCCGGAGCGGCGGCCGCCCTCGGAACCGGAGCCGCCGGTCAGCCCGGCCCGGCGCAGCGCGTCGGCCATGGCGCTGTTGGCCGGCGCAGCCTGGCCGCCCGCGGCGGAGCCGCCGGAGCCGCCGGCCGAGCCACCGCCCGGACCGCGCCGGTCCTGGCGCGGCGGGCGCCCCTGCCTCGCACCCCGGTCGCCCCGGTCATTCCCGCGGTCATTCCCGCGGTCGTTACCCCGGGAGCCGCCGCGGTCGCCGCCCCGCTCGCGCCCGACCTCGTCGTCCAGCCGCAGAGTCAGCCCGATCCGCTTGCGCGGCACGTCCACGGTCGTCACCCGGACGGTGACGATGTCACCGGGCTTGACCACCTCGCGCGGGTCCTTGACGAAGGTCTTCGACAGCGCCGAGACGTGCACCAGCCCGTCCTGGTGGACGCCCACGTCCACGAAGGCGCCGAAGGCCGCGACATTGGTGACCACGCCCTCCAGCACCATGCCCACCTCCAGGTCGCCGATCTTGTCAACACCCTCCTTGAAGGTCGCGGTGCGGAACGCCGGGCGCGGGTCACGGCCCGGCTTGTCCAGCTCGCCGAGGATGTCGGTGACCGTCGGGATACCGAACGTGTCGTCGGCGAAGTCGCCCGGCCGCAGCGCCCGCAGTGCGGTGCCGTTGCCGATCAGCCCACGCAGCTCCCCGCCGGTCGCGGCCAGGATCCGGCGCACCACCGGGTACGCCTCCGGGTGCACGCTGGACGCGTCCAGCGGGTCGTCGCCGTCCGGGATGCGCAGGAAGCCCGCGCACTGCTCGAAGGCCTTCGGGCCGAGCCGGGCGACGTCCTTGAGCGCCCTGCGGGTGCGGAACGGGCCGTTGGCGTCCCGGTGCGCGACGATGTTGTCGGCGAGCGTCCCCGTGATGCCGGAGACCCTGGTCAGCAGCGGCGCCGAGGCCGTGTTGACGTCCACCCCGACCGCGTTGACGCAGTCCTCGACCACCGCGTCCAGCGAGCGGGACAGCTTCACCTCGCTCAGGTCGTGCTGGTACTGGCCGACCCCGATCGACTTGGGGTCGATCTTGACCAGCTCGGCCAGCGGGTCCTGGAGGCGGCGGGCGATCGAGACCGCGCCGCGGATCGACACGTCCAGCTCCGGCAGCTCCTGCGAGGCGAACGCGGACGCCGAGTAGACCGAGGCGCCGGCCTCGCTGACCATCGCCTTGGTCAGCTTCAGCTCCGGGTGGCGCTTGATGAGGTCCTCGGCGAGCTTGTCGGTCTCCCGCGAGGCGGTGCCGTTGCCGATCGCCACCAGGTCGACGGCGTGCTTCTTCGCCAACGCGGCCAGGGTGGCGATCGAGGCGTCCCACTTGTTGGCCGGCTGGTGCGGGTAGATCGTGTCGTACGCGACCACCTTGCCGGTGGCGTCCACGATCGCGACCTTCACGCCCGTCCGGAAGCCCGGGTCCAGGCCCATCGTGGCGCGGGTGCCGGCCGGGGCGGCCAGCAGCAGGTCACGCAGGTTGGCGGCGAAGACGCGCACCGCCTCGTCCTCGGCCTCCTGGCGCAGCCGGCCGCGCAGGTCGATGCCGAGCCGGACGAGGATCCGGGTGCGCCACGCCCAACGCACGGTGTCGCCGAGCCACTTGTCGCCCGGGCGGCCGCGGTCGGCAACGCCGAAGCGGGCGGCGATCCGCTGCTCGTAGTCGTTCGCGCCCGGGAGGTCCCCGGCCTCCTCGCCGTCGTACGGGGAGAGATCGAGGTCCAGCACCTCCTCCTTCTCACCGCGCAGCATCGCCAGGATCCGGTGCGAGGGGAGCCTGGTGTACGGCTCGGCGAAGTCGAAGTAGTCGGCGAACTTGGCGCCGTCCTGCTCCTTGCCCTCGCGGACGGTGGCGACCAGCCGGCCCCGCGTCCACATCCGCTCGCGCAGCGAGCCCACCAGGTCCGCGTCCTCGCCGAACCGCTCGACAAGGATCGACCGCGCGCCCTCCAGCGCGGCGGCCGCGTCCGCCACCGACTCGTTCAGGTAGGTCGCGGCGAGCGCGGCCGGGTCCTGCGCCGGGTCGGCGAGCAGCGTGTCGGCCAGCGGCTCCAGCCCGGCCTCGCGGGCGATCTGCGCCTTGGTGCGCCGCTTCGGCTTGTACGGCAGGTAGATGTCCTCCAGCCGCGCCTTCGAGTCGGCGGCCAGGATCTGCGCGCGCAGCGCGTCGTCCAGCTTGCCCTGCGACCCGATCGACTCCAGGACGGCGGTGCGGCGCTCCTCCAACTCGCGCAGGTAGCGCAGCCGCTCCTCCAGCGTGCGCAGCTGCGCGTCGTCGAGCGAGCCGGTGACCTCCTTGCGGTAGCGGGCCACGAACGGCACGGTCGCCCCGCCGTCCAGCAGCTCGACCGCCGCCTTCACCTGCCCGTCGCGAACGCCCAGTTCCTCGGCGATCTTCCGCTCGATCGCCTGCTGGGCCTGCTTGGCCGCCTGTTCGACTGGCGTGGTCACGAAGCCGGTCACCTTCTCCAGAGTTGCTGTCCCCGTATGTCCCTGCATTCTGGCAGGTGCCCGGCGACACCTCCCGGACGCACCCGCCGCCACCGGGCGTGGCGCGGGCTGCCGCGTGCGGGTGTTCGTCAGGAGCGGTCGTTGATGGTCGGCTCCGGGCGGCCGTTGTCGGCGATCCTGATCAGGTGGGTCTGCTTGTCCGCCGTCACCAGGCGCAACTGGTCCGGGCCGGTCCAGGTGAGCGCCTCGACGCCGTTGAAGTCGCCGTCGATGAACGCGACCTCCCAGCGACGGGTGGCCAGGCCGGAACCGTCGTCGACGTAGACGTAGTAGAGCGGGTCCGGACCCAATCCCGACAGACCCTCCTGGACCACCAGGCGGCGGTCCGGCCGGCCGGGCGCCGCCTCGTTGCGCGTCGTGGTGAGGTCGTCCGAGAGGACGCTGTAGAGGAACCAGAACGGCACGGTGAACAGGCCCAACGTGACCACCACGACGCCGAGCACGCTGCGGGCCCAGACCTTCCCCCGTGCGGACACCAGTGCCACGAAGAGCAGTGCCAGCACCAACGTCCCGAACAGCAGCGGATGGTCGAGCCACTCCCGCAACACCAGCAGCCCGCCCGAGCGCCGGTGGAGCCGGCCCACCAGTACTGCGGCGCCCAGCGCCACCGCGCCCCCGAGCGCCCCCCACATGACCCAACGGTCCCACCCAGCTCTCATGACCTCACCCTAGTGTTCGAAATTCACCCAACCGCTGCCGCACCCGGCGGTACAGTGCCGGGCATGTGCGCTGCCGCTCGGATGCACAACCGCCCGCACGACGACGAACCGGACATCGACGCCGCCCTGGTGCGGCGGCTGCTCGCCGACCAGTTCCCGCAGTGGAGGGGGCTCCCGCTCGAACGGGTCGCCTCCGCCGGGGCGGACAACGCGATGTTCCGGCTCGGGCCCGAACTCGCCGTCCGGCTGCCCCGGGTGAGCTGGGCGGCCGACAGCGTCGCCCGTGAGCAGCAGTGGCTGCCGCGACTGGCCCCTCACCTGCCGCTGCCGATCCCCGCACCGCTCGCCCACGGCCGCCCGGCCGCCGGCTACCCGTGGGAGTGGTCGGTGGTGCGCTGGCTCGGCGGCGCCAACCCGGTCCTCGGATCGGTCACCGCACCCCTGCGACTCGCCCAGGACCTCGCCGCGTTCGTCACCGCGCTGCGCACCGCCGACCCGGCCGGCGCCCCGCCGTCCTCCCGCGGCGGCCGGCTCGCCGCCCGGGACGCCGCCACCCGCGCCGCGATCGGCCGGCTGACCGGGACGATCGACACCGAAGCGGCAACCACCGTATGGGACAAGGCGCTTCGCCTCCCCGAACCCGCCGGCCGGCCCGCCTGGATGCACGGCGACCTCTCCCCCGGCAACGTGCTGCTGGCCGACCAACACCTCACCTCCGTCATCGACTTCGGCCTGATGGGCGTCGGCGACCCGACCGTGGACCTCATCGCCGCCTGGAACCTCCTGCCCGCCACCGCCCGCCCCGTCTTCCGCGCCGCCCTCGCCACCGACGACGCCACCTGGGAACGCGGCCGCGCCTGGGCCCTCTCCATCGCCCTCATCCAACTCCCCTACTACCGCTCCACCAACCCGTCCCTGGCCGCCAACTCCCGCCATGTCATCCGCGAGGTGCTCGCCGACCGCAGCGTGTGAACTTCGGGACCGGTCCGGGCAGTTGATTCTCCGGCCCGCCGCCGCCTCAGCCGACGGCCGCGCGCGCCTCGTCCGCCGACCGCAGGACGGCCATCGCATCAGCGCCGGCGGCGAGGGCGGCGGCCTCGTCCAGCAGCGCGAGCGCCTCGCCGGGGCGCCCCTCGCCGGCGGTGAGGTACGCGAGCCCGACCAGGTTGGCGGCGACGCCCGCGGGGAAGCCGAGTTCGCGCCGCAGCCGCGTGGACTCCTCCAGCAAGGCGCGGGCGTCGTCCAGCTCCCCGGCCATATGGGCGGCGATGCCGAGGTGGCGCAACGCGTAGGAGAGCGTGCGGTGGTCGCCGGCGGCGGTCGCGAGGTCGCGCGAGCGGTGGAGGGAGGGGAGGGCGGAGTCGTGGTCCCCCTGGGCCACCTGGTGGTAGACGCCGGTCCAGAACTCTGCCTCGGCCTCGCCGCGTTGGTCGCCGAGGGCACGGTAGAGGTGGGACGCGCGCTCGAAGAACGCCAATTCGGCGGCTTCGGCGGCGCGTTGTTGAAGGAACCGGGCGTGGAGGACACGCCCCCGGGCGAGCGCGAGGTCCGCTTCGACGGCGTCCAGCTCGCGGTCGGCGGCGGGAAGGACGTCCGTCTCACCACCGAAGGTGGCACGGTCGCAGAGAAGTTGGGCCCGCTCGATTCGCTCGTCCATGGCCGTGAGCCTAGGCCGTTCAGCAGGATGGCGGGTCGAGCCGGGCCCAGAGGAGGGTGGTGGCGAGGTCGCCCTCGCTCAGCTCGTGGCCCCAGGCGGAGGAGAGTTCGCGGACGAGGCGGAGCCCGGGGCCCAAGTCACCCGGGAAGTCCGAGCGGCCGGCCGGGCACAGGGAGGCCCAGGTCGTACACCTCGATACGGAGACCGGCCGGGGCCGAGTGCTCGAACAGCAGGTCGATGAGGAGGTGTTCGGGCACGCGCGGGCGGAGCACGGTGTGGGTGGCCCCGGGCGGCGCGCGGAAAGCGAACCGCCCGGGTGGCCCCGACCGTCAGAACAGTGCGTCGGCGAGCCGGTCGACCTGGTCGGCGTCCGAGGCCCAGCAGTACAGCACCACCTCGTCGGCCCCGATGGCGCGGTAGCCCTCCGCCGTCGTCCGGATCGCCTCCGGCGTCGTGAGCAGGCTGTTGGCCATGTACTCGGCGCGGCCGGTGAAGGCGTAGTAGTCGTGGAGGTTGCGGCGGGCGCTCTCGACCGTGGCCTCCGGGCCGAGCGCCACGGACGTCTGGGCGACCAGCCGGGGCCGGCCGGGGCGCTCGTGCCGCTCCCAGGCCGCCTCGGCCTGCCGGTACAGGCCGTCCATGATCTGCGGCGGCAGCGCGGCGCCGAGGAAGCCGTCCCCGAACCGGCCGACCCGTTCGATCGCCGCCGGTGCGAAGCCGCCGAACAGCACCTCCGGGCCGCCGTGCGTCGCGGGCGCGGGCCCGATGGGGCCGATCTCCTCGCCGTACGGCTCACCGGACCAGGCCCGGCGCAGCAGGGCCATCTGCTCGTCGAGGCGGCGGCCGCGACGGCGCAGGTCGATACCGGCAGCGCGACAGTCGTCCTCGCGGCCGCCCACGCCGATGCCGAGGGTGAGCCTGCCGCCGGAGAGGCGGTCGAGGGTCGCGGTCTGTTTGGCGAGCAGCGCGGTGTTGTGGTGGGGCGCGATCAGCACCTCGGTCTGGACGCGGATGCGGGACGTCGCTCCGGCCAGGGTGGCGAGGGTGATCAGCGGTTCGGGGTTGTCGTAGACGAGCCGGTCGAGCAGGCCGAGCGTGCTGAACGGGCCCGCGTCCGCGCGCCGGGCCCAGGTGAGCAGCTGGGCGGGGTCGTCGACGGGAAGGCCGAGGCCGATCTTCATGGGGTGAAACCTCCGGAGGGCATGCGGAATGTGCGTACCGCCCCTCCGTGGCACCGCGCGCTGTGCGCGGGCTTGCTCCCGTTCTGCGGCGTTCGTTCCAGAGAGCGTTGATCTCGTCAGAGTGCGGCCACCGTACGCACGGCGGCCACCACCGGGCAACGCCTTTTCCGGGACAGGTCCCGGGGCGGGTAGCCGGCCGGTTCGACTTCCCTGGGCGGGAAGCGGGCCGGTTCGGCTTCCCGGCCCGGGAGTTGGCGTGGAGGCGCTCGATAGGGTGCGGGCATGACACGCCACCTCGCCTTCGACGGCCTCTGCAACTTCCGTGACCTGGGCGGCTACTCGACAGCTGACGGCCGGTCGACCCGCTGGGGCCGGCTCTACCGCTCGGACTCGCTCGGGAAGCTCTCCTCCCCCGACGACCTGGAACGGTTCCGGGCACTCGGCATCGGGACCGTGATCGACCTGCGCTACCCCTGGGAGATCGCCCGCCGGGGGCGGATAGCCGAGCTGGACGGGGTGGCGTACCACAACCTCTCGATCGAGCACCGGCCGTACGACCAGGCCGAGATCGACCCGGAGCTCGACCCCTGGCGGTACCTGGCCGACCGGTTCGCCGAGGTGGCCGAGGACGGGGTGGTGGAGATCCGGGAGGTGCTGGAGGTGATCGCCGCGGCCGACCGGCCGGTGGTGTTCCACTGCGCCTCGGGCAAGGACCGCACGGGGCTGATCGCCGCACTGGTGCTCACCCTGGTCGGGGTCTCCGAGGACGACGTGGCTGCGGACTTCGCACTCACCGAGCTGGCCACCCCGCAGCTGGTGGCCGACTGGCACGCCTCCAACCCCGGGCGCGCGCTGCGCTGGCCGGGGTTCGGGCGCGCACCGGAGGACGTGATCCGCCACGTGCTCGCCGATCTGACCCGCGCCCACGGCTCGGTGCGCGCCTATGCCACCGGGAAACTCGGCATCGGCGAGGAGCTGATCGGCGATCTGCGCGAGCGACTGCTCGCCGGGTAGCGGACCCTGCCGGGTAGCGGATCAGGCCGGGGGTCGACCGGCCGCCCCCGGCGTTCAGCGCCGGCGGGGGCGCCCCGACCGGGCGGGCCGGCCGCCGGCCTGCTGCTTGCGGCCGGGGTGGGCCGCTGCCGCGGCAGCGGGCGCCGTGGCGGGCCAGTGGCCGGGGCGGGTGAGCGACTCCGGCAGCCGGGTGGTGGCGTCGCCGCGCGCGGCGTTGAGCTGGGCCTGGGTGAGGAAGAGCGCCTCGGTGAGGTCGGCGCCCGCGAGGTTGGCGTCGCGCAGGTCCGCACCGATCAGGTCGGCGAGGCGCAGGTCCGCGCCGGAGAGGTCGGCGGCGACCAGCAGGGCACCGCGCAGGTTGGCGCCGCGCAGGTCCGCGCCGCGCAGGCGGGCGCCGAACAGGTCGGCGCCCCGGTGCTCGCGTCGGCGGGGGACGGCGGCGCGGACGAGTTCGCTCGCCTTGAGCAACAGCTCGGCCACGCCCTGACGGTGGACGGGGACGTCGACCGCGAGGATCTCCTCGGGCGTGCCGGCGGCGAGCCTCGCGGTCTCCTCCAGGGCCCGGCGCAGTTCGGCGTGGACGGGGCGGGCCGGGGCGAAGGCGAGCGCCTCGGTGAGGTACCAGAGCAGCTCGTGCAGCTGCCGGACCACCGGGAACACCTCGAACATCTGCTGCGCGTCCGCCGGCGCCTCACGCCAGCTCCGGCCGCCGTAGGTGACCTGCGAGACGTGCTGGCCGGCGCCGAAGCAGTCGTAGACGGTGCAGCCCTGGAAGCCCCGGTCGCGCAGCTGGGCGTGGATGCCGCAGCCGAAGTCCGTCCGGAGGTTGCGGCAGGGGGTGCCGGCGGACTTGTCGACGGCGAAGTCGGCGCCGGCCGCGAACGGCAGCGCGACACAGCACAGCCCGAAGCAGCTCCCGCAGTCGGCCAGCAGGTTCAGCGGCGCGGGCACGGGCGCAGTCGGGGAAACAGGCGTGGGCTCGGTCACTGTGCTGGGGTTCCTCCGGACGACGGGCTCCCGGCTGGTCCGGGGCCCCGGTAGAGCGTACCGACACCGCCACCGCGTCCGCGGCGGACCGGGAACCAGGGGCCCGCTCACCCGGGAACCGGCGGCGCGCTCAGAGCAGTCCGTTAGTGTGGTCGGCCGGTGTCGGTTCGGTCTGTACGGAAATCGGGGGCACCGCAGACACCCGGAGCCACCGGTCAGCCCGGGCGGCGCCCGATCGCCAACCGGTCGGCAACCGATCACTGGAGGAGAGCAGGCATGTCCCGGCACGACGTGGCGGCGTACCCGGACACCGAGGACACCGGCGTCCCGGCTGCGCCGGCCGCGACCCCCCGCTTCTCCCCCGGCGCCCGCACCACCGCCCTCACCCTGCTCTGCTTCGCGGTCTGCCTCGGCATCGCCGCCCAGCAGTGGACCACCCTCCAGTTGGGCGGCTTCGACCTCGGCATCTTCGACCAGGGCGTACGCGGCTACGCGCACTTCGGTCTGCCGGTGTCGTCGCTGAAGAGCTTCCACCACGAGTTCCCCCCGGGCTTCTCGCTCCTCGGCGACCACTTCTCGCCGGTGATCGCGCTGATGGCACCGCTCTACTGGCTCTGGGACGACCCGCGCTCCCTCCTGCTCGGCCAGGCGCTCTGCTTCGCGGCCGGCGTGCCGCTGATCCGCCGGGTGGCGGACCGCTGCTTCGCCGACGCCGACCCGCGGACCGCCCGCCGCGCCGCCGACCTGGCGGGGCTCGCGTACGGGCTGGGCTGGCCGCTGCTGGTGGCCTCGCGCGGCGGGTTCCACGAGGTGGCGTTCGCCGTGCCGCTCACCCTGCTGATGCTGGAGCGCGGGATGGCCCGCCGCTACGGCACGGCCGCGCTGGCCGGGCTGCTGCTCTGCTGCACCAAGGAGGACATGGGCCTCGCGGTCGGCGCGTACGGGCTGGTCCTGCTCCTGCGGGCCCGCCGGGACGAGGACCGCCGGCGCCGCCGGCAGACCGCCCGCTGGGGCGCCGGTCTCCTGCTGGGCGGGCCGCTGGCGGCCGCGGTCGCGATCGGTTGGCTGATCCCGGCGATGGGCGGGGTGCCGGGCTACTACTGGAACTACCAGTCGCTGGGCAAGGACGGCGGCTCCGCGGTCTCCAACGTCCTCGGCGACCCGACCCTCCTCTTCTCCACGCTGTTCGACGCGCCGCTCAAGCCGCTGCTGCTGCTCTGGATCTTCGGCACCCTGTTCCTCCTCCCCCTCCGCTCGGCGACGGTGCTCTGCGCCGTCCCGCTGCTCGCGGAGCGGGTGCTCTCCAGCAACCCGAACCACTGGTCGATCGCCCGGCACTACGACGCGTTCCTCTGGCCGATCCTGCTGGTGGCCGCACTGGAGGTGCTGGGCCGCTGCCACGCCGGCGCGCTGACCCGCCGGCTCGGCGTGGCGGCGGCGGCCGTGACGGTCGCGGCGGCGCTGCCGCTGGGGGCGGCGAACCTGTTCGTCCCCGCCTACTGGGAGGCGAAGCCCAGCGGGGCGGCACTGCTCCGGGGCGCCGGGCAGATTCCGGACGGCGCCACCGTCGAGGCCGACAACCAGGCCGCGCCGCGGCTCTCCGCCCGTACCGACGTGGTGCTGGTGGACGAGAAGCCGCGCGGGCGCGAGTACGTGCTGATCCGCTCGGACAAGCGCGCGTTCCCGTTCAAGACCGACCGCGAGCAGGCGGCCCGGATCGAGCTGCTGCTGGCGCACGGCTACCGGCAGATCTGGGCCGAGGACGGCGTCGTGCTGCTGCACCGGGAGAGCTCCGAGCCGGTGCCCGGCGAGCACGTCCCCGGGCCGGGCAGCACCCCGTACCAGGACGAGGTGCCGAGCGACGTGGGGCACAACCTCTTCCGGGGCTGACGATCCCGCCACACGGGCGAGGGCCCGCCACCGCACGGGACGCGGCGGCGGGCCGGGGTGTCAGCAGCTCTGGATGCCGAAGCCGATGGGGCCGCCGACGCCGTGGATCTCGCCGCTCGCGCCCGGGGCGAGCGTCAGACAGGTGGTGGGCCAGGCCAGGTAGTAGAACTTCACCCGCTGGGTGGTGCTGCAGTTGTTCGTGGCCCTGGCATAGCCGGTGTACTGGTCGACCATGCCGGTCTCGGCGACCACGCAGGAGGGCGGGGTGGCGGAGGTGGTGGGCGCGGGAGCCGCGCCGGCCACGACCGGGGTCGACAGGGCCAGGGCGGTCGCGCCCACCGCGATGCCCGCGGCCTTGAAGAGAGTGCGCATGTTCGTGTGCTCCTCGGGTGATCCGTCAACTGCCGGAGGACTTCCGGACACGCCAATTCGACGCCCACGACCGATCGGCACGACAGCGGAGCCGCTCATTCCGGCATGTTCCTGCCGACTTCTCCCGCGGCGCACGGCCGCAACCGACTGGGACCCCTATGTCCGGCGAGCATCCGGGGCGTCACACGCCCGGAGACCTCACGCACCCCGGTACGGGCCCAGTTCCGGGCGCTTCGGCGGCCGGCCGTCGCCGGAGGAGCGCCCGGTGAGGCGGCGGCCGACCCAGGGGCCGAGGTGGGTGCGGGCCCAGCGGGCGTCGGCGGCCAGCTTCTCGGTGCGGCTGCGCGGCGCGGCGGCCGGCAGCGGGGCACGCCAGTCGGACGAGGCCGGACGGCCGAGCGACTCCAGCACCGCCTCGGCGACCCGGCGGTGGCCCTCGGGCGAGAAGTGCAGGCGGTCCTCGGCCCAGAGCCGGCGGTCGTCGAAGCAGGGCGCGGAGAACAGGTCGACCACCGCGATGCCCGGGTCCTGGCCGAGCTCGTGCACGAAGGCCTTCATCCGCAGGATCGCCGGGAGGAGCCGGGCGCTGCCGGCCATCCGCCGGGTGGGGTCGGTGCTGGTGAACATCACCACGGTCGCGCCGGTGGCGCGCAGCGCGGTGGCGGAGCGGCCGAGCAGGTCCTCGACCCGGGCGATGTCGCAGCGCGGGCGCAGCACGTCGTTGAGGCCGCCGGCCAGGGTGACCAGTTCGGCGCCCATCGCGGTGGCGGCGGGCAGCTGCTCGTCGTGGATCTGGCCGATGAGCTTGCCCCGGACGGCGAGGTTGGCGTACCGGAAGGCACCGGCGGGCTGCTCGGCGGCGAGGCGGTCGGCGACCCGGTCGGCCCAGCCGCGGTAGTGGCCGTCGGGGAGCAGCTCGTCGCACATGCCCTCGGTGAAGGAGTCCCCGAGGGCGAGGTAACTGGCGTAGCCCGTGTGGCCGGTGTGACCGGCGTGAGCGGGGTCTCCGGTGGGGGTCGTGGGCGCGGTGGGCGCGCTCTTCTCCGCTGTGTTCTCCATGGCCCGACGATCGTACGCGCAGCGCCCCGGCTCGCCGCGGCAGGCCTCCCCCTCTTCCGGCCCGGCGGGCGGCCGCCCGCCCCGGCCGTGGGACCACCGCGGCCGTCAGGCCGTCGGCGCCTCGAAGGGCGTCTTCACGGTGAACGCCTCCCCGGCGGGCCTAACCCGCCGGCACCACCGTGGCAGCGGTCGACTCGTGCCCGGCTCCTGCCGGTTGGCGCCCGGCCTCTGCCACTACCCGCCGTTCCGCGACCGCCCCCGTGACCCAGTGCGCGCGCACCGCGTCCGTCGGCCGCTGCTCGCCGAGGGCTCCGAGGCCCCAGACCCCCAGTGCGTCGACCACCTGACGCAGCGTCGCGCCGCGCTCGGTGAGCTCGTAGACGGTGGCGTTGGCGGGGCGTTCCAGCCGGCGGCGCAGGACCAGGCCTTCGCCCTCCAGCTGCTTGAGCCGCGCGGCGAGGATGTCGGTGGAGACGCCGGGGAGGTCGGCGTGCAGGTCCGTGTAGCGGCGCGGGCCGGCCAGGAGTTCACGGACGATCAGGAGGCTCCAGCGCTCCCCCACCGCGTCCAGGGCGCGGGCGACGGCGCAGTACTGGTCGTAGCTTCGGCGTGACATGTGGATCAGCATAGCCAAAAGGTTGGACTTTCCAAGTGCTTACTTGGTAGAACAAAGCAACCAGGAACCATGCGGGGTGACGGTCGGGAGGCCGCAGATGGAGTTTCGGCAGTCCAGCAAGCTGACGGACGTGTGTTACGAGATCCGGGGCCCGGTGGTCGACCGGGCCAACGCCCTGGAGGAGGCCGGGCACAGCGTGCTGCGGCTGAACACGGGGAACCCGGCGACGTTCGGCTTCGAGGCGCCGGAAGAGATCATCCAGGACATCATCCGCAACCTGCCCAACGCGCACGGCTACAGCGACTCCCGCGGCATCCTGCCGGCCCGTCGCGCCGTCGTGCAGTACTACCAGCAGCGCGGCGTCAACGGGATCACCGTCAACGACGTCTACCTCGGCAACGGCGTCTCCGAGCTGATCCAGATGGCCGTCACGGCGCTGGTGGACGACGGCGACGAGGTGCTCGTCCCGATGCCGGACTACCCGCTCTGGACGGCCGTGGTCCGGCTGGCCGGCGGCAAGGCCGTCCACTACGCGTGCGACGAGCAGGCCGAGTGGTACCCCGACCTCGACGACATCGCGGCCAAGATCACCGCCCGCACCAAGGCCATCGTCGTCATCAACCCCAACAACCCGACCGGCGCGGTCTACCCGAAGGAGCTGCTGGAGGGCATCCTCGACCTCGCCCGCCGGCACCACCTGATGGTCCTGGCCGACGAGATCTACGACAAGATCCTCTACGACGGCACCGAGCACCACTGCCTGGCCGCCCTCGCCGAGGACGTGCTCACCCTCACCTTCAACGGCCTCTCCAAGTCCTACCGGGTGGCCGGCTTCCGCAGCGGCTGGCTGGTCGTCTCCGGGCCCAAGCAGCTCGCCTCGGACTACCTGGAGGGGCTCACCATGCTCTCCGGCATGCGGCTCTGCCCCAACGTCCCGGCCCAGTACGCCGTCCAGGCCGCGCTCGGCGGCCATCAGTCCATCAACGACCTCGTGCTGCCCACCGGCAGGCTCGCCGAGCAGCGCGACGTCGCGTTCAAGGCGCTCAACGAGATCCCCGGCGTCAGCTGCGTCAAGCCCAAGGGCGCGCTGTACGCGTTCGCCAAGCTGGACCCGGCCGTGCACAGGATCGTCGACGACGAGCAGTTCGTGCTGGACCTGCTGCTCCGCGAGAAGATCCACGTCGTCCAGGGCACCGGCTTCAACTGGCCCCGGCCGGACCACTTCCGCTTCGTCACCCTCCCCCGCGCCGACGACCTGGAGACGGCGATCAACCGCATCGGCCGCTTCCTCACCAGCTACCGCCAGGTCTGACGCCCCGCCGCCGGTTCCGGCGCCGGGGCAACCCGTACGGCTCGTAGGCTTGGCGGCCATGACCGTCCTTCGCTCCGCCGCCCTGTTCGCCCTCGCCGCACTCGCCGAGATCGGCGGCTGCTGGCTGGTCTGGCAGAGCGTTCGCGAGTCCCGGCCGTGGTGGCTGGCCGGGATCGGGGTGGTGGTGCTCGGCGGGTACGGCTTCGTCGCCGCGCTCCAGCCGGACAGTCACTTCGGCCGGGTGCTGGCCGCGTACGGCGGCGTCTTCGTGGCCGGCTCGCTGCTCTGGGGCGTGGCGGTGGACGGGTTCCGGCCGAGCCGCTACGACGTGGCCGGGGCGCTGATCTGCCTGGCCGGGGTCGCCGTGATCATGTACGGCCCCCGCCGCTGACCGGGCGGGCGGGCGGCGCCGGCCCCCGGCACCGCCCGCCCGCCTGACTGCCTGCCTGCCTGCCTGCCCGCCTGCCTGCCTGCCCGCCTGCCCGCTACTTGACGCCGGCCGCCGCGCAGGCGTCCGCGTACTGCGGGGTGCAGATCTCGGTGGCCTTGTACAGGCCGCCGCCGACCACCGTGGCCTGCACCTTCGCCTTGGTCACCACGATCGGGGTGAGCAGCAGCGCGGGAATGCGCAGCCCGCCGCTGTCGACCGCCGCACTGGCGGAGGAGCTGATGTCCATGCCCTTCAGCAGCTGGACGGCGATGCTCCCCGCGGCGTCCGTCTCCGGCTTGTACGGCTTGTAGATGGTGTAGGCCTGCTCGCCCGAGATCACCCGGCGCACCGCGTCGAGGGAGGCGTCCTGGCCGCCGACCGGGACGTTCCTGATCCCGGCCGCCTTCAGCGCCTCGATGACGGAGGCGGCCATGCCGTCGTTGGCGGCGTACACGGCCTGGAAGCCGTCCTTGCCGAGGGTGCGGATGGCCTCGTTCATCTTCGCCGTGGCCACCTCCGGCTTCCACTCGCCGGACTGCTCGTAGACGATCTTCTTGACCTTCTCGTCGAGCGCCCGGTGCGCGCCGGCCTTGAACATCGCCGCGTTGGGGTCGGACTCGGCGCCGTTGATCATCACGACCGAGGCGGCGGAGGCCTTCGGGCCGAGCGCCTCCAGCAGGGCCTGGCCCTGGATCTCGCCGGTGCGCTGGTTGTCGAAGGAGACGTACGCGGCGACCTTGCCCTCGGCCAGCCGGTCGTAGGCGATGACCTTCGCGCCCTTGGCGGCGGCGGCCTCGACCCAGGGAGCGGTGACCTTGGCGTTCACCGGGTCGAGCAGGATGACCTTGACGCCCTTGGCCAGCAGGTCGTCGAACTGCTGCTTC
Organism: Kitasatospora sp. NPDC032757; assembly: GCF_055579305.1. Lineage (NCBI taxonomy): Bacteria > Bacillati > Actinomycetota > Actinomycetes > Kitasatosporales > Streptomycetaceae > Kitasatospora > Kitasatospora sp. NPDC032757. The sequence goes on from NZ_JBVINN010000013.1 coordinate 115,991, forward strand.
TGGGCGCCCTCGTTGCCGTCCGCGTTGGCGTAGTCGACGACGCACCCGGTGCACAGCGACCCGACCGTGGACTCGATCAACGGCTTGTCGAAGGCCTCGTACCGGGTGGAGGACGTCTTCTCGGGCAGCAGCAGACCGACGGTCGTGCTCCCCACACCGTCGGACCGGGTTCCTCCGTCGCTCTGGCCGCAGGCTGCGAGGGCGAAGGCCAGCGACACGGCTGCCGTGCCTGCGGCCGCGCGACGGGTCGTTCTCTTCATGGTGGGGCGTGCCTCCTGACTGCGCCGCGGCGTTGCGGCAGAGGACGGAGTCAATCCCCGACTGGCACTCCCGTCAATAACTGAATGGACAACTCGTTATCCAGCTGCTCGATTCGTTATGAAGTGAAGATTGTGCGGACATCGGCGCAGACAGTGACGATGGTGGTCACGACACCGCCACCCTCATGCGTCAACTCTTCAACAGGGAAAGGCCATCGGGGCGGAATTCACGGACCTCGGGAGGCCGCCGGCCGGGCCGTCTTCCCGGCGCCGGCCGGACATAGGGTGGGCGCGACCGCGCCGCCGCTAGCGAAGGACGAGACGACGATGGCGAAACCACCCGAGGTGGGCGCCCCCGCGCCCGAGTTCACCCTGCCCGGACTCCTGCTGGACGAGCAGAGCGGCACCGCCGAGCGCCGCGAGTACCGGCTCGCCGAGGCGAAGGGCAGCCCGCTGGTGCTGGTCTTCTACCCGGGCGACGACACCCCGGTCTGCACGAAGCAGCTCTGCTCGTACAGCTCCGACCTGGACCGGTTCCGCGGGCTCGGCGCCACCGTGTGGGGCATCAGCCCCCAGGGGCTGGACAGCCACGAGCAGTTCGCCCGCAAGCACCGCCTCGGTTTCCCGCTGCTCGCCGACCCGGAGCGGACGGTGGTCCGCGCGTACGGCATCGCGGTGCCCGGGCTCGGGCTGCGCCGGTCGGTGTTCGTCCTGGACGGCGACGGCACGGTCCGCTGGAAGCACGTCGCCCTGGCCGGGCTGACCTTCCAGCACAGCGACACCCTCGCGGAGCAGCTGGCCTCCCTCTGATCCACCGGCGGGGACGCGCGAGCGGTTGGTCCGCCGACCCTGATCCACCGGCGGGGACGCGCGAGCGGTTGGTCCGCCGACGCCGATCCGCCGGTGGTGATCCGCTCACGCGGATACGCCGGTGGCCCGGCCGGGGGCTCCCGGCCGGGCCACCGGAGCGGCTCCGGGCTGCCTACCAGCCCCAGCCGCCGCCCTCGCCGTCGTCGTCGGTCTTGCTGTCCCAGCCCTCGCCGACCTTGCGCAGGATGGTGTAGTGGTCGACCTGCGTGCCGTTCTCGGCCAGCGCGGTCACCTTCATGGACGACTTCTGGCCCAGGTGGGCCGGGGTGACGTCGACCTTGATGAAGGAGTAGCCGGTGTAGCGGACCCGGGACCACTCGACCTTCTCGGGCACCTTCACCCCGCCCTTGGCGAAGTGGAAGGTGTCCACCGAGTCGAGGCGGTGCTCGTGGCCCTCGTAGGTGTCGGGGGCGTCGAAGCTGTACAGGCTGCGGCCGGCCGCGCCCGCCGTCACGTAGACGACGCCGTCGGTGGCGGGCTCGATGGTGGCGCCGCTCGGCACCGCCTTGGAGACCTTGTTGCCGAGGATCGCGTCGGTGCGCTCGTAGACGTGGTTGTGACCGTTGATCACCAGGTCCACCCGGTACTTCTCGAACAGCGGCACCCACGCCTCGCGGACCCCGCCCTCGGAGGCGTGCGCGACCGTGGTGGAGAAGGCGCAGTGGTGGAAGAAGACCACGACGAAGTCGATGGTCTCGTCGTCCCGCAGGTCCTTCAGGGTCCGCTGCAGCCACTTGGTCTGCTTGCCCGCCGAGATGCCCAGGTTGGCCGGGATCTCGTAGGAGACGTCGTTGGCGTCCAGCGAGATGACGCCGATGTTCTTGTAGCGGAAGGAGTAGACGCCGGGGACGGTACGCGGGTCCGGGCCGTTGTCCGGCAGGTAGAAGCGGTTGTTCTCGCCGCCGTAGCCGTTGGCCGAGTACCAGGCCTCCATGTCGTGGTTGCCGTAGGAGACCATCCACGGCACCTTCGACGCCACCGTCTCGGTCTGCGCCAGGAAGGCGTCCCAGGTCTTGGCGTCGTACCGCGCCTTGTCGGGGTCCGTGCCGGAGCCGGCCGGGTCGGCGTAGCAGATGTCGCCGGCGTGCAGGTGGAAGGCCGGGTTCTGGGCCAGGATGACGTGGTCGTTGCCGGCCGCGTGCGCGCTGACGCCCTGGTCGCCGAAGGCGGTGAAGGTGAACGGCTCGTACACCTTGCCCCAGCGGTGGTCGCGCGAGGGCGCGGTGCGGAAGGTGCTGAGGGTGGAGATCGCCTGCTGCGAGGCGGGGTCGAAGCCCTGGTGGCCGACACCGTAGTAGTAGGTGGTGTCGGGCTGGAGGTCCTCCAGCGCCACGTGCAGGTAGTACTGGTCCACCGGCTGGCCGGTCGGGGTCAGCGCGGGGGTGTGCAGGGCGCGCACCTCGGCCTGGACCTTCTGGCTGAGGTCCCACGGGTGCCGGCCGTAGCGCAGGAACGGCTTCTTCACCGGGGCCGGGACCTGCCAGGAGACCCGGAACTGGGTGTCCGGCTCGGGGCCGAAGGCGAGGTGACGGCCGATCGGGGCGACCAGCGATCCGTCGACGCCGTCGGCCGTGCCGCCCGTCAGCAGCTGCGGGGAGGCCGGCGCGGCGGTCGCGGTGCCGCTGCCCAGCGCACCGCCCACCGCCAGCGCGCCGACGGTGACGGCACCGGCACGCAGCATCCGGCGGCGGGAGAAGCGGGCCCGCAGGTACTCGTGCTGCTCGGCCATGCTCATGCGGTCGGCGAGCTTCGCGGGCACGCCCATGTTGGGGATATCCATGGGCGGGACTCTTCCAGCGGTGTGTAGACCGCACACGGACGCGCGGTGAACGGGCACCGGCGTGCCGGTCAGTCGAACGCCAATGTTCGACCATGCTTCGGCAAAGCCTCGGTGCGTGTGCTGACCGGCCGGGATCATCCCTCCCGGCCCGGTCCCTGACGCACCCGCACGTGCCGGCCGTTCAGCTCGTCACGCCGTCAGCCCGGCCGGGCGGTCACGCCGTCAGCCGGTCAGGAGGCCTCGTCCCAGGTGGAGGGGGCGCGGTTGCCGGTGCCGTCGCAGGTGCGGCAGATCTCGTCGCGGTAGGCGTGTTTGGCGCCGGCCGCGTCGACCCGGTAGCGGACGTAGACGCCGGTGCCGTCACAGAGGAAGCAGTTGCCGCCCCCGCCGCCGACCTCGGTGGTGCCGGTGCCCTGGCAGGTGCGGCAGCTGAGCCCGGCGGTACGGCCGGTGCCCGCGCAGATACGGCAGACCGTGGTCACGTGATTCCTCCCAAGCCGGGGCGCCCCAGGAAATGGTAGTGCCCCGGCCAACCGCGCGGACCGCCCCGGAACCGGCCCGCGACCAGCCGGCGGCCGGCACGGGCCGGCCCGCGATCAGCACCGGGTGTCCCACGGCCGGCAGCGGCCCGCCCGCGTCCGGCGCCGGACGGCCCGCCGTCCGTACAACGCAGCACCGGCTCAGCCCGGCAGGCCGTCCCGCACCCGGCGGGAGACGCTGATCTGCTGGAGGTCGAGCAGCCCGGGCGGCTCGGCGAGGCCGGGGCCGCCGGCGTGCACCCACTCGGCCACCTCCTCGACCATGTCGTCCGCCAGCACCCAGCCCAGCCAGACCGGGCGGCCGCCCGCCGCGCGGCCCTCGCTGGACGGGCCGACCACCACGACGTTGGAGTGCGCGCACGCGTCCAGACACTTGACGGCCCGGACCTTGCCCGCCGCGCCGACCGCCTCGCGCAGCCGCTCGTACTGGCCGGCGTGGTCGACGCCGGGGTGCTTCTCCTGGGTGCCGCAGCAGCAGCCCCGGCAGACGGTGACGGTCACCGGGGCGGCCGGCCCCTTCGTCCCGGCACGCTCACGGTCCCGACGGCTCATCGCCTCTCACCCCTCCTCGTTCGGCAGGGCCCGTTGCCGCGCCCGTTCGCGCGGCAACCGCAGGCCGTTGCGGCCGACGATCACGGTGGAGCCCTCGTGCCCGGCGACGCCGAGCGGCAACGGCAGCGTACCTGCCACGTCCCGGGCCGCCGGCACGGTGCCGAACGCCCGGGCGGTCACCGGGCGGCCCCCCGCACCCGGCGGCCGGCGCCGGGCCGCCGCCCGACCGGCTCGACGGCTCAGGGGATCCGCCACTGCTGGTACTTGTTGCCCGGGGTGCAGGTGGTCATGGTGACCTGCGCGCCCGCGCCGTTGTCGGTCAGGCAGGTCGACCCCATGTAGTTCTTGAGGTAGTAGGTGCCCGAGGCGCCCGCGCCGACCACGGACCAGCTCTTCATGAAGCTGAACCCCGACGAGAGCAGCACCTTCTGGCTCGACCGGTTCGAGAAGTCGGCGTCCTGGACGAGGGCCGGGCTGCTCAGGTTGCACGGGTAGATCTGGTACCAGCCGCCCGGGTCCGGCGCCGAGCGCACCCAGCCGTAGGCGGTCGTCCCGCCCATGACGGCCGCCGCGCCCGCCGACGGGCTGTCGGTGGCCAGGCCGAGCGCCTGGCCGTCGGCCACGTTGACGATGGCGCCCCAGTTCGCGCCACCGCACCCGGGCGGCACGGTCGGCGTCGGCGGCTTGGAGGCCGGCGGATTGGACGGCGGCTGGTTGGGCGCGGGCGCCGACGGGGCGGGCTGGGTGGGCGCCGGGGCGGGCGGGGGCGGCTGGTTGGGTGCGGGTGCACCCCCGCCACCCGCGTTGCCGCCCCCGGCGCTGCTGCCTCCGCCGCCGCTGCCGCCGCCCGTCTTCGGCGCGGTGCCGCCCGATCCGCCGGAACCACCCGACGACCCGGTGCCGCCCGCCGCCGCCCCGCCACCGGGCTTCGGCGCCGGGGCCACGGGCTGGCCACCGGCGTTCGGAGCCGGCGCCACGGGCTGACCATCGCTGTTCGGCGCCGGGGTGGCCTCGGGCTGCGCCGCCGGCGGCGTGCCCGGCGTCGTCTCCCCCGCCGGTGGCGTGGTCGGGGCCGGCTCGGTCGGCGGCGTGCCGGCCGTCGGCGGGCCGCTGACCGCGGGTGCCGACACCGAGGCAACGGGCTGCCCGCCGGGGGTCTGCGCCTGCGACTGGAACGGCCCCCGCTCGACCAGCAGGACGGTGGCGGCACTCGTGGTGACGACCACCGGGACGACGATCGGCACCAGGAAGCGACGCCATGTCCGGCGCGCGGCGGGCTCGGGGCTGGTCCGGGGCTCCACCCTGGCGACCTCGACGCCTGCGTCGCCGGCCGCCGGGGCCTCGGGGGCGGCCGGGGGGACGGGACGCACGACCGCCGCGACCGGCACCGACCGGTCGCCGACCGCGGCCCGTGCCGCGGCCGCCATGGCGGCCGCGTCGGCGAACCGGTCGCCGGGCTGCTTGGCCAGGGCCCGCGCCACGAACTCCCGAACCTCCCGCGGGAACTCCTCCGGCAGCTCCGGCGCCGGCTGCTGGACGTGTTTGAGAGCGACCTCGACCACGCTCTCGCCGGTGAACGGCGGTGTGCCGGTGAGCAGTTCGTAGCAGACCACGCCGATCGAGTAGAGGTCGGAGGCGGGTGTGACGCCCCCGCCGCCGGCCTGCTCGGGCGCCATGTACAGGGCGGTGCCGATCACCACGTTGGTCGCCGTGAGCGTGGTGCTCACGAGCGCCCGCGCGATGCCGAAGTCCGTCACCGTCACCCGGCCGTCCGCGCCCAGCATCAGGTTGGACGGCTTGACGTCGCGGTGCACGATCTCCTGCTGGTGCGCGGCGTGCAGGGCGTCGAGCGCCGTCGCGAGCAGGCCCAGGGCCTGCTCCGGCGCCATCGGACCGCCCTCGGCGAGGACCTTGTCCAGCGGCCGCCCCTCGACGAGCTCCATCACGATGTAGGCGATCCGCTCGCCCTGGGCGCCGCCCTCGTCCGCGCCACCGCTCTCCCCGTAGTCGTGGACCTCCACGATGCCCGGGTGGCTGATCGCCGCGAGCAGCTGGGCCTCGCGCCGGAACCGCCGGGCGAACGTCCCCTCCTCCAGCAGCCCCGCGTGCAGGACCTTGACCGCGACCTGCCGCCCCAGTATTCGGTCGTCGGCGCGCCAGACGGCACCCATGCCCCCGCCGCCGATCCACTCGGTCAGTCTGTAGCGACCTCCGAGTACGGCCCCCCGACCAGTCATAACCTGCCCTCTCGCGAATCCCCGCCCCGACGGGTCGTCCATGACTCAGCTCGTCCTGCCATCAGTCTTCCCCACCCTCGGCCCCGTCGGCACCGGTCGTGCCGGGCCGGTCGGGCCGCAGCGAACGCCAGATGCTCTCCGGCAGGATCCGCGCGACCTCACCGAGGTCCAACTCGTAGGTGTCGGACAGCCAGCGGCGGGCCGCCTCCGCGACCGGTCCCATCACCAGGACCTCGACCAGCGGGCCGGGGACGGGCAGGATCTCGCCCCGCTCCATCCGGGGCTGCATCCAGGCGCCGATCACCGCCAGCTTGGCCGTCTTGGCGGCCTTGATCTGCTCGGCCCGGGCGGCGAGGTAACCGGAGTAGGCGGAGGCGTGCAGGAAGAGGGCGGCGTCCCGGTGCTCCTCGGTGAAGCGCAGATAGGCCTGGACGAGCGCCCGCACCCCGGTGCGCGCGGTACGGCTGCGCTGCAGCGCGACGATCATCTCGTCGAACAGCTGCTCCATGCACCGGATGTAGAGCGCGGCGGCCAGGCCGTCGAAGCTCCCGAAGTGGTGGTAGAGGCTGCCCGGGCTGACCCTGCTCGCCGCGGTGACCGCGGTGACCGTGAACCCCTGCTGGCCCGCCTGCGCGTACACCCGCAACGCACTGGTCAACAGCAACTCCACGGTGGCCTCACCCCGCTGCTGCTTGGGGGGCATGTCCGCCTCCGCTCGACCCGTCACACCACGGCCTCGACCGCCAACTCGGCCAGCATAGAGCAGAACTGGAGAATTTATCTAGAACGGAACTCCACTTCTGACGCTGCGTCTGGCGGGCCCCGGCCCCCTGGAGCCCTACGCCGTCGCGGCCGCCGCCGCCCGGCCCGCCGTGCGGCCGGAGAAGAGGCAGCCACCGAGGAACGTCCCCTCCAGGGAGCGGTAGCCGTGGACGCCGCCACCGCCGAAGCCGGCCGCCTCACCCGCCGCGTAGACGCCGTCCAGCACCTCGCCGCCGGGCCGCAGCACCCGGGCGGAGAGGTCGGTCTCCAGCCCGCCGAGCGACTTGCGGGTCAGGATGCTCAGGCGGACGGCGATCAGCGGCGCGGCGGCCGGGTCGAGCAGGCGGTGCGGCGCGGCGGTGCGGATCAGCTTGTCGCCCAGGTAGCGGCGGGCGCCGTGGATGGCGGTGATCTGGAGGTCCTTGGCGTACGGGTTGGCGAGCTGCCGGTCCCGGGCCTCGACGGTGCGGCGCAGCTCGTCGGGGTCGATCAGCGCCTCGCGGGTCTTGGCGTTCATGCCGCGCACGAGGTCGGGCAGGTTGCCGGCGACCACGAAGTCGGGGCCGTGCCGCAGGTGGGCCCGGACGGGGCCGGGGGCTCCGGGCAGGGCGCGGCCGAGGACGCCGCGCAGGGAGCGCCCGGTGAGGTCGGGGTTCTGCTCGGAGCCGGAGAGGGTGAACTCCTTCTCGATGATCTTCTGGCTGAGCACGAACCAGGTGTGGTCGTACCCGGTGGAGCGGAGGTGTTCGAGGGTGCCGAGGGTGTCGAAGCCGGGGAAGAGCGGGACGGGCAGCCGGTGCCCGCGCGCGTCCAGCCAGAGGGAGGAGGGGCCGGGCAGGATGCGGATGCCGTGCCGGGCCCAGATCGGGTCCCAGTTCTCGATGCCCTCGGTGTAGTGCCACATCCGGTCGCCGTTGATGAGGTTGCCGCCGGCCTCGCCGGTGATGCCGAGCATCAGTCCGTCGACGTGGGCGGGGACGCCGGAGAGCATCCGGTCGGGCGGGGTGCCGAGCCGGGCGGGCCAGGCCTTGCGGACCAGGTCGTGGTTGCCGCCGATGCCGCCGGAGGTGACGATCACGGCCTGGGCGCGCAGCTCGAAGGAGCCGGCCACCTCGCGCGAACTGGCCTCGCCGCGGGCCACCGCACTGGGCACCAGCACCTCGCCGGTCACCGTGTCGGTGACCCCGGCGTTCGCCGCGAGCCCGGTGACCCGGTGGCGGAAGCGCAGGTCGACCAGTCCGCGCGCGGCCGCCTCCCGGACCCGGCGGACGAAGGGTTCGAGCAGGCCGGGTCCGGTGCCCCAGGTGATGTGGAAGCGGGGCACGGAGTTTCCGGGCCCGTCGGCGAGCAGCCCGCCGCGTTCGGCCCAGCCGACGACGGGGAAGAACCGCACGCCCATCCCGTGCAGCCAGGCCCGCTTCTCACCGGCCGCGAAGTCGAGGTACGCCTCGGCCCAGCGGCGCGGCCAGGCGTCCTCGGGGCGGTCGAAGCCCGCGGTGCCGAGCCAGTCCTGCCGGGCGAGCGCGTGGGAGTCGCGGATCCGCATCCGGCGCTGCTCGGGCGAGTCGACGAGGAACAGACCGCCGAAGGACCAGTGCGCCTGGCCGCCGAGGGAGGCCGCGGGCTCCTGGTCGAGCAGGATCACCTTCCGTCCGGCGTCGGCGAGTTCGGCGGTCGCGGCAAGGCCCGCCAGTCCGGCTCCGATGACGATGACGTCGGCGTCCAGGGCCATACGGGGTCCTCCATCGGTGCTCCGGCGGTGCGCGTGCGCCCGATACTGCGGCCTGTGACGGGGAGCGTCAACCGGTCGGTAACACGCGCCGACGGGGTCGGGACGGTGACAAGCAGCAGCGCGAATTCCGCTCCGGGTCGTTTCGGAAATACCTTCGATACGCACTGGAGCGTAATTCGGAAATACTTCTGACGGTTTTTCGGAAATTTCCGCGCAATGTCTGGACGCATGCGAAACCTGACAGTAACTTACTTGTGAGTAGTAGCTGTGGCCCGGCTCGCACGACCCCCACCCACCGTCGTTTCTCTCCCCCAGGAGGAACCGTGCTCCGCCCTGCCCGGAAACTCCCCACCCCCCGCGAAACCCGGCCGGCCCGGAAGTCCGCCCTGCTCGGCGCCGCCGCGCTGGGCGCCGCGCTCGCCCTGACCTCGACCAGCGCACAGGCCGCCACCCCCGCGCCCCACCACTACGTGGCGCTCGGCGACTCCTACGCCGCCGGCGCCGGCGTGCCCGGCCAGTCCGCCGGCCTCTGCCTGCGGTCGGACCGCAACTACGGCCACCTGGTGGCCGCCGCCCTCAAGGCCGGCGCGTACACCGACGTCACCTGCGCCGCCGCCAAGGTGAAGGCGATGACGCAGCCGCAGTACGACGCCTTCATCCGGGTCAACGACCCCCAGCTGGACGCCGTCACCGCCGACACCGACCTGGTGACCCTCGGCATCGGCGGCAACGACCTCGGCGCCACCGACCTCGGCCTCGGCGAGCTGGTCGGCGTCTGCATCGCCGGCGCGGTGGTCAACCCGCTCGGCACGCCCTGCAAGGACGTCTTCCACCACGGCTACTGGGACTGGTCCAGCTGGTCCTGGCAGTACGGCAACGACGACCTGGCCGACCGGATCGCCACCGCCAGGCCGCAGATCGCCGACACCCTGAAGAGCATCCACAGCAAGGCCCCCAAGGCCAAGGTGCTGCTGGTGGGCTACCCCTCCGTGCTGCCCGCCGACGGCTCGAAGTGCTTCCTCCGCCAGCCCGTCACCGCCGGTGACGTCGAGTACATGTACGGCATCCTCGGCCGGCTGAACGCCATGCTGAAGTCCACCGCGGCCGCCAACGGCGCCACCTACGTGGACACCGCCACCCCGACCGCCGGCCACGACGTCTGCTCGGACGACCGCTGGATCGAGGGTGCGCTGCCCGGCTCCCCGGCCGTCCCGTTCCACCCGAACGCCACCGGCGAGAAGGTGATGGCGGACGCGGTGCTCGCCGCACTGCGCTGACACAGCCGCGGAAAGCCCCGAGGGGGCGGTGACCGGACCCCGGTCACCGCCCCCTCGGTCATGCCGCGGGCACTACGGCTTGATGCGGACGACCTGCGGGTCGTGGTCGCTCGCCTGCCGGGCGAACTCGCTGTTGATGTGCACCACGTCGTACTTGGCGTACCCGACCTCGGGGCTGACCAGAATGTGGTCCAGCACCTGCGAGTTGCCCTGGTAGACGTACGAGTACTGCTCCTTCTCCGGCAGCTCGTTCACCAGGTCGCGCAGCACGCCGTCCTTGGTGACCGCGGCGAGCGCGGGCGAGAACTGGTAGTCGTTGAAGTCGCCGAGCGAGACCACCTTGGCCTCCTTGTCAGCGGCCAGCAGCTTGGCGACGAAGGCCTGCTCGACGGTGGCCTGCTTGATCCGCTGCTCCTCGGAGCTGCGGGTCGGAGCCTGGAACCGGCTGTCGATGCCCTGGTCGCCGCCCTTGCTGTTGAAGTGGTTGGCGATGACGAAGACCTTCTTGCCGCGGAAGGAGAACTGGCCCACCAGCGGCTTGCGGCTGTTGGCCCAGGCCTCGTTGGCCGGGTCGATCCGGCCCGGCGAGGCGGTCAGCGCGGTGGCCGCGCCGGTGCCGGCCACGTCCACCGCGGAGGTCGTGGAGCCGCCGGGGATGTCGGTGAAGGAGACCCGCTGCGGGTTGAAGAGGAAGACCTGGCGGATGTTGCCGCCGGGCTCGCCGCCGTCCTTGCCGTTCTCCGGGTCGATCGAGCGCCAGTCGTACGCGGGGCCGCCGGCCGCCTTGATCGCGGCGATGAACTTGGCCACCGTCACGCTCGCGTCCACCGTGCCGTCGTTGGCGGCCCCGTTGTTGTCCTGGATCTCCTCCAGGGCGACGACGTCGGGCGAGCGCAGGTTGGTGACGACGGCCTGGGCCAGCTCGGCGAACTTGGAGTCCGGGTTGCCGGGGGCCAGGTTCTCCACGTTGTAGGTGGCGACGGTGAGTTCGCGGTCCGTGGCCGGGGCGGTCACCTCGCGCTGGAGGTGGTTGTCCTGGAGCGCGCCGAGGGCGCCCGCCACCAGGGTGTAGCCGCCGAACTGGTTGTAGTCCAGCGGGCCGCTGGTGGTGCCGGTCAGTACGTCTCCGACGTTGGCGACCGGGAACGGCTGCCGGCTGACGGGCGCCTGCTGCTGCACCATCAGGCGGCCGACGTTGGGCTCGGCGTACGACTCGTAGAGCACGCCGCCGCGCTGGCTCTTCTGGTCCTGCTTGTCGGCGGCGACCCAGAGCTCGTTGTACTTGTCGGTCGCCTGGACCACGCGGACGTCCTTGACCTCGACGAGCATGCCCTCCAGCGACTCGTAGAAGTCGAGGGTGTACTTCTCGGGGTTCAGCGGGAGCGACTCGATGGTGCCGCCGGCCGGGGCCTGCGGGGTGTAGGTGCCGGGGATGTTACGGGTGTCCACGACGACCGGCGCCGGCAGCGGGTTGCCGGAGGAGACCACGGTGACGGCCGGGTTGGTCAGCTGGGTCAGCGACTGCGAGCCGCCGTTGTAGCTCGGGTAGTACTCCGTCACCTTGCCGGTGACCAGCACCGAGTCGCCGACCTTGACGGCCGGGGTGGCGCTGCCGGTGTAGACGAAGATGCCCTCGCTGGTGGCCTGGTCGGCGTCCGGGTTCGGGTCCTGGATCCAGAAGCCCTTGGAGCCGTAGCCGCGCACGCCGGTGACGATGCCGGGCACGCCGGCGACGGTCTTGCCGGTCCGGGTGGAGAGGCGGGTGGTGCCCTGGATGTCGTGGATCCGGACGGTGCCCGGCTCGGTCGGCCCGGTCGGGGTGGTGCCCTCGGCGACCTCGCCCTTGCTGTTGGTCGGGGTGGGAGCGCCGGCGGCGAGGTCGGCCGCGTTGTCGTCGGTGTCGGCGAGGCCGGCCCGGCGGGCCACCGAGGCGGTGTTGGAGGCGCCGGCGGCGGAGGCCGAGCCCTCGTGGACCACGGCGGTGCCGAAGCCCGCCAGGTCGCGCACGCGCGGGTCGGCGGCGCAGTCGGCGGCGGTCTTGCAGGTCAGCGGGTCTGTGCCGCGGACCAGGGCGACGGTGCCGCTGGTGCCGGAGAGGGCCAGCGAGCCGGCCGCGTCCGGGGTGGGCAGGTCGACGGTGCCGGCGGCGCCCGCCGCCTCGCCGACCAGGTAGCGCCCGCCGGGGGCGATCGCGCCGGTCAGCGGGGTGACCCCCCACTGGGTGCTGGCCCCGGGGGTGCCGGATATGTACTGGACGCTCCAGCCGTCCAGGCCGAAGGCGGCGCCGCCCTTGTTGGCCAGCTCGACGAAGTCGTTCTTCAGCGTGGCGCCGGAGTTGCCACCGCCGCCGTACACCTCGGCGATCACCGCGTCGGCCGAGGGCGCGGCCACGGCGGCCGGGAGCGGGACGAGCACCAGCGAGGCGGCCAGGCCGGCCGGCAGGAGGGTGGCACGGAGCAGCGCGCGGCGCGAGCGGGTGCGGGGAGCGGGGGACGTGGTCACCTGGGCGGGACTCCTTGGTCTGCCGTGGGCGCACGGCGGCACGGCAACGGGGGCGGCACGTTCGCCCGGCGGACATGGGGCCGCCGGGCCGTGAGGGTGGGTCAGAGAGTGGGTGGGGCAGGCGCACACCGTGCGCTACTCGCGTAGAAAAAGGCACGGGAGTCGAGAAGCGCCCCCGCAGCGCTCAAGATACGCGCGTAGAAAATGACGCGACAAGTCCCCGGTGGTGAACTTTCGGCACCACCGGCCGCCCTGACGCCCGCACAGCGGCGGGCCCGCAGGCCGGGAAAGTCCCCCGGCCTGCGGACCCGCCGCACCGAACCCCGCCCGGCCGACGCCGTCCGACCCCCGTTTGCCAGCCGCCGGAGCCGATCTCGGTGCGGGAGCTCAGGCCATTGCCGGTGCCCTTGCCGAGGCAGGGCCTTCCGGTCTGCCCCGGGTCCGAATCCCACCGCCGCGAGGTCACCGATGCCGCCGGCGGTGCGGACCGGTGGCGGCGCGGCCGCCCTCTTCGCGCGCCCGTCGGGCCTCTCCGACGCCTGCCGCCCGCCGGCCCGGAGGAACCCCACCCGTGGCCGGATCGCCGGAAAAGGACGGCCTGCGGAATTCCGGCCCGCCGGGAGGGTTTCGGCCGGGACGATTTCGGCGGGCGGCTTTCGGCCGGGACGATTTCGGCCGGCGACTTCAGCCGGCGACGGACACGCGCCAGGACTGGAAAGCCGGGGAGCACGAGAGGGCCGCGGAACACATGGCCAGCGAATGGGCGGGAGCGTCGTCGCCGCTCCCCCCGCTGGTGAAGACGACGAGGTCGATCGAGTCCCGGCCGGCCCTCGACTGGACGTGCTCCAGGCCGCCGCCGGGATCGGCATGGGCCCAGAGCACGTCCTTCAGGACGTGGGCGTCCGCATCGGTCAACAGCTGCCGGTCGGGGCTTGTGAGGGTCAGGCGGACGATGTGCATCGGGGTCGGTTCAAGGGTCCGGCGCCGACGGCGTCGGTCACTTGAAGTCGTCCCAGCTGATGCTGCCCGGGTCGGTCGGGCCGCCGCTGCCGGCGCCGCCCGCCGCGGACACGCCCGGAGCCGCGGCCGGCGCCGCGGAGGTGGTGGCGGCCGGCAGAGCGAGCGTGGCCACCGTTGCCGCAGCCGCGAGGACACCGAGAACGCGAGCGGTGATCCGCATGGAAACAACCCCCTGTGTGATGGTTCGTCAGTCTGTTCGTCCGCCGGGCCTCGAGCGGACGGCGGTCTGGTCCCCGCCGCCCCACCGGCTGCGGGGCCCGGCGCCCCCGCAGCTCGGCGATTCACATCCTGCTGGTCCGGACCAGCACCCCGGAAGACCTTCCCCGAGGCATCATCCGGCCAGGCAGCATGTCGCCACCCCACCCACCCCACCCACCCCGTCCGCCCACTCCGCCCGCTCCGCCCGCTCCGCCCCACCGATGCATCGTCAGATCGCCTTGCACACACATGTGCGAACTGTGAGAATCATGCAGGCGGCCATCTCGGCCGGGCCGCCCATCGCCGAGTCCGGGGGGAAGCGTGCTCGAGGCACTGGGACTGGACCCGACGGCGGAAGCTGTCTACGCAGCCATGCTGGCCGAGCCCGGGTGCCGGGTCGCCGACCTGTGCCACCGGCTCGCCCTCTCCGAGACCGCCGTCCGGGAGGCCCTCGACCAGCTCGCGGACCTGACGCTGCTGCGCCCCTCCCAGGAGGTCCTCGGCGCCCTGCGCCCGGTCAATCCGGCGGTCGGCCTGGAGGCCGTGATCCGCCGCCAGGAGAACGACCTCGCCCGCCGCCAGCAGGAGCTGGTCGCCAGCAAGGCCGCCGTCGCCCAGGCCGTCGCCGCCTACGCGGACCTCCTGCCCAACACCACCTCGGAGGCCACCGAGCGGCTGGTCGGGATGGACGCGATCCAGGTCAAGCTCGAAACGCTGGCGCGCGACCTGCAGGAGGAGTTCCTCGCCGCGATCTCGGGCGGAGCGCAGTCCCAGGCCAGCATGGACGCCGCCCGTCCGCTCGACCAGGACGCGCTGGCGCGCGGCGTCGTCATGCGGACGCTCTACCAGGACAGCGTCCGCAACGACCAGGCCACCCACGCGTACGCGCAGTGGCTCACCGGGCTCGGCGGCCAGGTCCGGACGGCGCCGCTGCTGCCGCCGCGGCTGCTGGTGTTCGACCGCCACACCGCCGTCGTCCCGATCGACCCGACCCGGACCAGGTTCGGGGCGCTCTGCACCAGCGAGCCGGGGCTGGTCGCCTCGCTCGTCGCCCTGTTCGAACAGGCCTGGGCCACCGCCGTGCCGCTCGGCGACGACCAGCCCACCCACCTCGACACCGGCCTCACCCCGGCCGAGAGCGACCTGCTCCGGCTGCTCGGGACGGGCCTGACCGACGAGGCCGCCGGCAAGCGGCTCGGGATCTCGGTCCGCACCGTCCGCCGCCAGATGTCCGCCCTGATGGAGCGGCTCGACGCCACCAGCCGGTTCGAGGCCGGCCTCAAGGCTGCGCAGCGCGGCTGGCTGTAGCCGGGCGCCGCCCCCGCTCCGCCGCATCCCGTCCGGAAGCCGCCACGGCCGTTCCGGCACCCGCGGCGTCCCCCCGGCACGCCGCGTCCGCCGCGGAAACGGCGGAGGGCCCGCCGGCCCGGGGTTCACCGGGCCGGCGGGCCCTCGTCGCGCCGCGCAGGACCTACTCTCGCCGCGCAGGACCTAGTCGGACTCGGTGGCCGCCGCGGCCAGCCCCGCCGACCACTTCTCCTCGACCTTGCCGAGCTTCCAGTACGCGATGGCCGCCGCCCAGGTGAGCACGAACAGGGCGACGATGGCGTACCCGACGAGGTTGAGGTCCAGCTCGCCGATCCAGGCGACCGGCCCGCTGGTGATGTCCAGCTTCTCCCCGAGCAGCCCGATCAGCTCGATCGAGCCGATGACCAGCGCGACCAGCACCGAGAGGCCGGTGACGGTCAGGTTGTAGTAGATCTTCCGGACCGGCTTGGAGAACGCCCACTCGTAGGCGAAGTTCATGAACGAGCCGTCGATGGTGTCCAGCAGGCTCATGCCCGCCGCGAACAGGACCGGCAGCACCAGCAGGGCGTACCAGGGCAGCTGGAAGGCCGCCGCACCGCCGGCCAGGACCAGCAGCGAGACCTCGGTCGCGGTGTCGAAGCCGAGGCCGAAGAGCAGTCCGACCGGGTACATGTGCCACGGCTTGGTGACGGCCCTGGTCACCCGGCCCAGGATGCGGTTCATGAAGCCGCGCTTCTCCAGCTGCGCCTCCAGCTCGGCCTCGTCGTACTCGCCCTCCCGCATCTTGCGGAACACCTTGAGGATGCCGTTGAAGGCGCCCAGGTTGATCAGGCCGAGCAGGAGCAGGAACGTTCCGGAGACGGTGACGCCGATCAGGCCGGTGGCCTCGTGCAGGGTGGAGTCGTCCGTCTCGACCTGCCCGGCGAGGGACTTGATCCCGAAGGCCAGCAGCGCGCAGAGGCCGAAGACGATCGACGAGTGGCCCAGCGAGAACCAGAAGCCGACCGAGAGCGGGCGCTTGCCCTGGCCCATCAGCTTGCGGGTGGTGTTGTCGATGGCCGCGATGTGGTCCGCGTCGAAGGCGTGCCGCATGCCGAGGGTGTAGGCGGTGAGGCCCATGCCGGCGCCGAACACCTGCCCGCCGACGTCGTAGTGCTCGGGCGCGATGACCGCGAGCAGGGTGAACCAGCCGATCACGTGCAGAGCGAGGATGAAGCCGCCCATGCCGGCCAGGCGGATCCACTCCTCACGGGTGAGCCGGTCGCGCCATCTGACGGCGGTGGCACCTGCGGCGGGGCTGGACATCGTGTCGTCCTTTCGGGGGAACGTGCGGAGCTGGGCCATCTTTCCCCCGGAAGTGAAGTACTTGCAAGTCATGCGCAATTACGGGTGCGCGGCGAACGAATGCAAAGAGGCGCGCGAGGGGGGCGCGCCAGGCTGCGGGGGGTGCGACCGGGAAAGGCGCACACCCTCCCAGAGATCGTCATGCACCGTACAAATATCCGTAACCTCCCAAGCCTTTCACCACCCCGTCTACGCGCGGATACTCAAGTTCTACGCGCGAATAATCGGGCGCCGAACCCTCAACTCCCCACGGAGGAACGGCATATGATCCGCATTCGAACGGCCGCCGCCCTGGCCGTCCCGGCCCTCCTCGTGGCCGGCCTCACGGGCCTCGCCCCCACCGCCTCGGCCACCCCCACCGCCGTCGCCACCACCTCGACCACGGCCGCCGTCAGTGCGACCCCCCACCGCGTGCTGTTCGACAACAGCAAGGCCGAGACCGCGGGCAACGCCGACTGGATCATCTCCAGCGCCCAGCCGGACCCGCTGGCCCAGAACGCCAACCCCACCACCGAGAAGAGCTGGACGGGCGCCCTCTCCGCCTGGGGCGTCGCCCTCCAGAAGACCGGCCAGTACAGCCTCAAGACCCTCCCGGCCGGCTCCACCATCAGCTACGGCACCGGTGCCGCGCTCGACCTGGCCAACTTCGACACCTTCGTGATCCCCGAGCCGAACATCCGGTTCAGCTCGGCCGAGAAGGCCGCCCTGATGCGCTTCGTCCAGAACGGCGGCGGGCTCTTCCTCATCTCCGACCACACCCAGAGCGACCGCAACAACGACGGCTGGGACTCCCCCGCGATCATCAACGACCTGCTCACCAACAACGGGGTGAACAACAACGACCCCTTCGGGTTCTCGGTCGACCTGCTCAACATCACCACCGACAACCCGCGCGCCGCCGGCTCCGCCACCGACCCCGTCCTGCACGGCCCCTTCGGCACCGTCACCGGCTCGATCCTGCGCAATGGCACCACCTTCACCCTCAAGCCGGCCGACAACCCCACGGTCAAGGGCCTGGTCTACCGGACCGGCTCCAGCGGCAACACCGGCGCGTTCTTCGTCACCAGCACCTACGGCAGCGGCCGGGTCGCCATCTGGGGCGACAGCTCGCCCATCGACGACGGCACCGGCCAGAGCGGCAACAAGCTGTTCAACGGCTGGGACGACCCGGCCGGCACCGACGCCGCCCTCGCCCTGAACGCCACCTCCTGGCTCAGCAAGGCGTGACGACGGGGCCGACCCCGGTCGACCGGGCGGCGCCGGTGGGCCGGGCGGCGCCGGCCGACCGGGCGGCTCCGGCAGACCCGGGAACCCCGGCTCACCAGGAAATCGGCGGCATCCTCCCCTAGGGTCGGAATGCTGACGCCTGCGGCGCGGGCGGGCCACCCGGCCCGCCCCGCACCGTGGCCCGCCGAGCGGGAACCCCGCCCCACCCGGGCGCCCGCCGACCCGGGACTCCCGGGACCCGATGGGAGCGGCCATGCCCTCGTACCCCTACCGCACCCTCCGGGAGGACGTACGCGTCCCCCTGCCCGACGGAACCGAGCTGTACGCCCGTCTCTGGCGCCCGGTGACCGACGACCCCGTGCCCGCGCTGCTGGAGTACTCCACCGGGCGCCTCACCGACTGGACCGCCACCGACGACGCCCGCCGCCACCCCTGGTACGCCGGCCACGGCTACGCCTGCGTCCGGGTCGACCGGCGCGGCCACGGCAACTCCGGCGGCGCACCCGATGACGCCACCGAACTCGCCGACGGGGCCGCCGTCCTCGCCTGGATCGCCGACCGTCCCTGGTCCAGCGGCCGGACCGGCCTGCTCGGCACCGGCCCCGCCGCCGCCACCGCCCTGCGGCTCGCCGCCCACGCCCCCGACGCCGTCCACGCCGTCGTCGCCGCCTGCCCCGAGACCGGCCTGCGCCCCGGCGGTGCCGTCCCCGCCGCCGACCTGCACACCCGTGCCACCGCCCACCTCGCCGACGCGGCCCGCCCGCCCGACCCGCAGTACCTGGGCGACGACTGGCGGCCCCGGTGGCAGGAACGGCTCGCCGCCCTGGAACCCGCCCTCCCCGGTTGGATCGCCGACGCCCCGCCCGACGACCCGCCCGGCACCGCCACCGTCCCCACCCTCGCCGTCGCCGGCTGGGGCGACCCGTCCTGCACGCTGCTGCTGCGCCTGCTCTCCTCCGGCCCCGTCCCGGTCCGTGCCGTCCTCGGCCCCTGGCCGCACGGCCTGCCCGACGAGATCCTCCCCGAGACGCTCCGCTGGTGGGACCACTGGCTCCGGGACATCGACACCGGCGCCCTCAAGACCCCCGTCCTGCGCAGCTGGATCAGCACCCGCTGGACCGGCGAGGAGGCCTGGCCCTCCCCCGACGTCCGCGACATCCACTACGGCCTCGACGGGCCGCTGCGCACCGCCGGCACCGCCTCCGACGACCGCTACGTCCCCGTCCGCTCCCCCCAGCACACCGGCCTCAACGCCGGCGCGTACATCCCGCTCGGCCGCCCCGCCGACCGGGCGCCGGACCAGCGGGAGGAGGACGGACGCTCCGTCTGCTTCGACTCCCAGCCGCTGCCCGAACCGCTCGAACTGCTCGGCGCCCCGTCCCTGCGGCTGCGGCTGCGCCCCTCGGCCGTCGCGGGCCTGGTCGTCGCCCGCCTCTGCGACGTCGCCCCCGACGGCACCTCCACCCTGGTCACCCGGGGCGCCCTCGTCACCTCCCCGGAAACGCCGGACGTCACCGTCGAGCTGGCCGCCGCCGGCCACACCGTCCCGCCCGGCCACCGCCTCAGGCTCGCCCTCTCCTCCACCTACTGGCCGTGGCTCTGGCCCGATCCCGAGCCCGCCGGCTTCGGCCTCGACCCCTCCCACAGCACCCTGACCCTCCCCGTCCGCCACCTCGCCGCCGACTCCGGCGCCGCGCCCGTCACGTTCGCCTCGCCCACCCTCCCGCTCCCGCCGCCCGTGCACACCACCGAGCCGCTCACCGCCCGCCCGGAGCGCCTCACCATCCACGACATCGCCCGCCACGAGTGGCGCACCGAGCTCTCCCCCGCCACCGACGGCACCCGCACCCAGGCGGACGGCCTGGTCCGCGACGAGCACACCGTCACCGCGTACCGCATCCTCAGCGCCACCCCCACCAGCGCCCAGGCCCGCACCGACCTCACCGTCCGCCTCGAACGCCCCGCCATCGGCTGGGACGTCACCCTCCAGACCCGCACCGAACTCCGCTGCACCCCCACCCACTTCCTCGCCCACACCCGCCTGACCGCCCTCGAAGCCGGCGACGTCGTCTTCACCCGCGACTGGCAGCAGCAGATCCCCCGTGGCGCGACGTAGCCCGACCCGCCGGGACAGAGGCGCCGGGCCCCTGTCTGCCCTCCGGCCCGGCTCCCCCGTGCGGGCAGCACAGGAGCGGAAAGCAATCCTTATATCTTTACCGATAATGCCCAGCAATGTTTATATGTGCCCATGAAGACACTGGGCCTGATCGGCGGCATGAGCTGGGAGTCCACCGCCGAGTACTACCGGACGCTCAACCAGCTCACCCGCGAGCGGCTCGGCGGCCTGCACTCCGCCCGGCTGGTGCTCTACTCCGTCGACTTCGCCGCCATCGAACGCCTCCAGGCGCAGGGCCGCTGGACGGAGGCGGGCGAGGTCCTCGCCGATGCGGCGCGCTCGCTGGAGGCGGCCGGCGCCGAGCTGCTGCTGATCTGCACCAACACCATGCACCGGGTCGCCGACCAGGTCGAGGCCGCCGTCTCCGTCCCGCTGCTCCACCTCGCCGACGCGACCGCCGACGCCGTCCGGTCCGCCGGGCTGCGCCGGGTCGGCCTGCTGGGGACGGCGTTCACCATGGAGCAGGACTTCTACCGGGGCCGGCTGGAGGCGAACGGCCTCACCGTCCTCGTCCCCGACGCGGACGGGCGCGCCCTCGTCCACCGGGTGATCTACGAGGAGCTCTGCCTGGGCGTCGTCCGCGAGGAGTCGCGCGCCGGATACCGGCGGGTGATCGAGGAGCTGGTCGCCGCCGGCGCCGAGGGCGTGATCCTCGGCTGCACCGAGATCGAGCTGCTGGTCGGTGAGGAGGACAGCCCCGTGCCGCTCTTCCCGACCGCCCGCCTGCACGCCGAGGCCGCCGTCGAGGCGGCGCTCGGGGACGTGCTCGGGGACGTGCGCTAGCCGGCGCCGCCCTGCTCCCCTGTGACAGGGCGACGCCGACGGCGGGTCAGGACCGCCAGACCGGATCGGTGACGATGGCCTTGAGCTGGTCGAGGCTCAGGGCCGGGGTCCCGGGCCGGGCGGTGTAGCCGTTCTCACCGTTCTGCTCGGAGATCATCACCTGTCGGCCGTCCGCGTAGTACACGGCGGCCGTCCAGTGCAGGACCGGCTGGGTGGCGGTCTTGCCGTTACCGAACTGGTTGACGACGACGGTGCTGCCGTCGGCCCGCTTCTCCCGCACGGCCAGCGGGCCGGCCGAGCCCTCCGACTCGGCGTACCGCTTGTCCTCCCGCCCCCTGGCGCCGGGCGGTCCCACCGACACCGACAGCAGGCTGGCGCGGCCCTCGGAGGTCACCAGCACGTTGGCGGCGCCACCGCCCTTCACCTCGGACTGGGTGGTCCCCGGCGGGAGCAGCGGGACCAGCTTGGCGACCACCTCGGCCACCGACGGGGTCGCTTCGGTGCTCGGCGGGGCGGAGGTCTTCTGCGGCTTGGGTGCGTCGGGCCGCAGCGGCAGCGCGGCGAAGACCTGCTCCCAGGCCGGGGAGGTCAGCAGGGCGGTCAGCTGGTCGGCATCGAGCGGCGGGGCATCCCGGTTGGGCGTGGCAGGCTGACCGTTGTACTCGGTGATGCTGACCCGCCGGCCGTCGGGGGCCGCCCAGGTCGCCCGCCACTCCCGGTGGTCTCCCTCGGGGGGCCTGCTCCGCAGCTTGTCGATCACCACGACGGAGCCGTCCGGGCGCGTCGCGCGGTCGCAGGAGTCCTGTGGCGTGGAGAACGGGTCCATGCAGACCGCGCCCGCCTCGGGCGTCAACTCGGTCCGTTCCACCCTGAAGTAGAAGATGCTCGCCCCCTTGCCGTCGTCGAACAGCAGCGTCGCGCCGGTCCCGTACTCGTGCCCCGGCAGCTTGCCCTCACCGGTGCCGCCCGCGTTCAGCACGGTCACCTTCCCCTCCGGCAGCAGACCGGTGACCAGCGTGACCACCTCGTCGGCGGACATCGACGGCAGCGGCGGGCCGGCCGGACCGGCGTTCACCACACCGCCGCCGAGGGCCGCGACACCGCCCGCGGCGAGCAGCAGCACCGCCAACCCGCCCGCCACCGCGGCCCGCCGGCGCTGCTGCCCACGGCGGCCGCGCCGCTCGGCTCCGGCGGCAAGGGCGGTGTGGCTCACGGGTTCCGGCGCCAACTCGGCCGCGTCGCGCAGGGCCAGGGCGAAGTCGTCTTCAAAGGGCATGGCGAAGCACCGCCTTCTCGGTGGTCGGGTCCTGGGGCGCGCGACCCGCTCCGACGCCCAGGTCGTCGCCGAGCGCGGCGCGCATCCGGGCCAGCGCCCGGCTGCTGCGCGAGCGCACGGCCGTACTGCTCAGCCGCAGCGTCGCGGCCGTCTCCTCGACACTGCGGTCCTCCCAGAACCGCAGCACCAGCACCGCCCGGTCCTGCGCCGGTATCTCGCCGAGCGCCCGCAACAGCGTCAGCCGCAGCGCCGGGTCGGGGCCGTCCACGGCGGTCTCGGGCACGGTGTCGGTGACCCGCTCGGAGCTGCTGCGCTTGCGGCGGTACGACAGGAAGGTGTTGACCAGCACGGTCTGCGCGTACCCACTCGGGTTGTCGAGGCGGGAGACCTTGCGCCACTTCACGAAGATCCGGCCGAGCGCCTCCTGCACGAGGTCCTCGGCGAGGTGGGCGTCGCCGCCGGTGAGCAGGAAGGCGGTGCGCAGGAGGTACCGCCCCCGTGACGCGACGAAGGCCGGGAAGTCGGGCGGCGCCGGCTCTGCCGGGGTGTCCGCGCTCGGTGTTTGACTCATGACCTTCTAACGCCGCTGACCCGCGGTCATGTGGCAGCCCTCGGACGAGAACTTTCACACAGCATGTCCCACGCCGCTCCTGCACCGGGCCGCGCCACCGGATCGGAGGGGGGCACAGGCCCTCCGGAAACGCACGCCACCTGGGGAGCAGGCGTTCTAGACTCCCCGGATGACCGGCGCCCCCTCCGCCTCACCGTCCTCGGCAGCGCCACCCCGTACCCCACCGTGGACGACCCGGTCCACCACACCCCGGAGGAGGCGGGCGACACCGCCCGTGCGGCCGGCGCCGCCCGGCTGATCGTCACGCACGTCGGACGGTCCCTCACCCCGGCGTCGGCGGTGGCACGGGCAGCGGCCCGGTCCGGCGGCCCCGTGGAGTACGCCGCGCCGGGTGCCGGCTTCCCGGTCGGTGCGGCCGAGGGGGCGACGGCGTGAACCTCCCGCAGCTGATCCACGACGCGCAGCCGGAGCTGAGCGGGCTCTGGCACCGCCGGTGGCCCGACAGCCCGCCGATCGGGCACATGGTCAGCGACCCGTACCCGGAGCTCTGGGTGCGTTTCCACAGCCTCCCGGAGTCGAAGCGCTACCCCGACGACGAGGGCGAGTACGCCGTCGTCCTGGAGCGGTACAACACCGTCCTGGACGAGCTGTTCGCCGGGCGGGAGGTCCACGTCGTCACCTCCACGTGGACGACCGGGCCGGACGCACCACGGCACCGGCCGCCCGCCGACCACTGGCAGACGCTGCTCGTGACGGACGATCCCGACCCGGGGTTCCGCACCCACCAGCACCTCTACGTCACCCGGCACGCCTGGCGACCCGGCCGCCTGGACCGGCTGCTGCGCGACGTCGCCGACGACGCGGCCGCCGACGTGCTGATCACCGACACGCAGTCGGAGCGCATCCACCACCCGTACGACGGCGGCGCCGACGTCCTGCTCGCGAGCACCGAGGAGCGCGACCGGCTCCGCGAGCGCCACGCCGGCTGGCTCTCCCGCCACCCGCAGGGGCTCTGACGGTGTGACAGTCCCGGCCGGCCGGGACTGCCACGGCGTGTTGTCGGTGCGGGTGTCCAGCATCCGGGTCGGGGCCATGCCCACGAAGCCAGCCGGGTCGGTGACGCCGTCGGACCAGCCCGACGCCGCCGGCGGGGCGCCGACGGCCGGCGAGACGGCCAGGACGGGCACGGTCAGGGCGAGCGCCGTGAGGGGCGAGGGTGGTCGTGTTGCGGACGGGCATGCTTGGTTCCCCCCAAGTAAGTCCGGTGGTCCGGTGGTTCCGGATGCACCGCTGTTCCTTGGACGTCCGGCCCCGGTCCGGGTTGCAGGTCGGTCCGAGAGTTCCTCCGGGCGGTTTCCCCGGGGCCCGCGACGGCGGGAACACCCGTGCGCGCGCTACTGGTTCCGGTAGTAGCCGAAGAGGTCCGCGACGACGTGCGTCGTCCCGGCGTTGTTGGCGAGGTCGAACCGGCCCTGCGCATCGACCGGGATCGTGGTGTGGTTGGGGACGTCCAGCCCGGGGGTGGCGTTGAGGTTGCTGGTGCCGGGTCGGGCGCCGCCGCCGGCCCAGGCGGTGAGGTGGGTGGGCACCGTGGTCCCGGTCGCGGTCAGGTTGACGGCCGCGGCGGTCGCCCCGGCCGGGACGCCGCCCACGTAAGCCGGCCGTGCAACGTGGACTTGCTGATCCCCCCGGCCCCGGAAGGTGATCGGCTCGCCGGACCTCCGGACGGTCAGGGTGGCCGAAACCCTCCGCCTCCGCTTCGCTCGGCCGGTCGGGATTCGGTTCTGACGGCCAGTCCGAGACTCGCCGGATGAAATGATCCGTCCGCAAGAGCAGGAGCCGGCAGCAGCAGAATGGGGTGGCGCAGGGTGACGACCGTGGACAGGGTTCAGATCGTTGGCGGGGACGGCTGGACGGCGCCGGTCGGGTCGCGGTTCCCGGACGCGCTGAGGGTGCGGGCCTTCACCGACGAGATGCCGGCGCCGGAGGCCGAGGTGACGTTTACGGTCTCCGGAGCCGCCTCGCTCGGCGGCGCGGCGGGGGCGACGGTCACGGTCAAGGCCGACGAGGACGGGTTCGCCGCCGTGGAGCTGGTCGCCGGGGAGGCGCCCGGCGAGGTGGAGGTCACCGCCGCCTGGGGCGACGACCTCACGGCGTTCCGCCTCACCGTGAGCGCCGCGGAACTCCTCATGCCGGCGCCGCTGGTCGAGGGGGCGTGGGAGGGCGCGCTCGCACTGGGGCGCATGGCCCAGGTCACGGTGGTGGTCCCGGCGATGGGGGTACTGAAGGCGGGGAGCGTGCTCCAGGTCGTGTGGGAGGGGGACGACGACGCGCGCTGCGAGGTCGAGCGGACCATCACCGTGAACGGGGAGGGCCTCAACCAGGCCTTCTACGTGGTGGCCGCGTACGCGCCGCTCGGCGACACGCGGGTGGGCTACCAGGTCTCGGGGGTCGAGTACGGCGCCCGGACGCTGGCCCTGAAGGTCACGGAGTAGCAGCCCCCCGGGAGCTGTCATGGACTCGACCTGTTCACGCGGAAGTTGAGCGGTTCTTGAGGCTCGATGATGTGATGTCAGTGTGCGGACGGCGTCGTTCCCGCGAGCTACCACGAGTGGTGGCCGGCCCGAAGGCTCGGATGCGGCGCCCGGCCCAGCCGGTCGCCCCCGAAGCCGCGCGCCCGGCCGTCGAGCGCGAGTGGCCGCCCAGTCAAGGACCGGGCGGCCACGAGGGGTTACCGCGAAGGCGTCAGCTGGTCTGGATCGAGGTGTCGTCGATCACGAAGCTGGTCTGCAGCGAGGAGTCCTCGGTGCCGGCGAACTTGACCGTCACCGACTGGCCCGCGTAGGACGAGAGGTCGAAGGTCCGCAGCTGGTAGCCGGCGGCCGCGTCCACGTTGGAGTAGGTCTTCAGCGCGGTGCCGTTGACCGTGACGGTCAGCTTGTCGTACGCCGTCGTGCCGGTCTCGGCCGTGTCGACGTGCAGGTAGAAGCTGAGCGACGCCCTGCAGAAGGGCGGGATGGTGACCGTCTGCGAGAGGTTGTCCGAGTGGGTCGAGCCGTAGCCGTTCAGCCAGGACTTCCAGGAGCCGGCGTGGGCGGCCTGCGAGGCGCTGTTGTCCACGACGCCGCTGGTGGCGGTCCACGGGGCGGCGCCGCCGGTCTCGAAGCCGGCGTTGCCGAGCAGCTGGGCCGGGGTGCAGCCGTCGACCCGGCTGACCGTCCAACTGAAGGTCGCCGTGGCGGTCTTGCCCGCCGCGTCCTTGACCGTGACCGTCACGGTGGACGTGCCCGCCGTCGTCGCGGTGCCGGTGATCAGGCCGGTGGACGCGTTGATCGAGAGCCCGGCCGGCAGCCCGGCGGCCGAGTAGGTGAGCGGTGCGGTGCCGCCGCTCGCCGCGATCTGGAGGTTGACCGGAACGTTCAGTGCGCTGGTCTGGTTGCCCGGGTTGGCGACCGAGACGGCGCCGCTGCCGGCCGGCTTGGTGAGCAGGCAGCCGCTGACGTTGAGGTCGATGACGCGGCCGTTGCCGAGGCAGGTGGTGAACCAGTACGTCTCCTCGCCGTAGCTCTGGCCCTTGGTGACCTTGGTGGTGCCGTCGGCCGCCACCTCGCACGGGTTGTTGAGCGTGCACATCTCGCCGTCGTCGTTGCCGGTGTTGTTGATGCCGACGATCTTCTTGGTCGCGGCGTCGACGATCGGCGAACCGGAGGTGCCGTGCGTGGTGTTGCAGCCGGTGCTGTAGCGGATCGAGTCGTGCCAGGTCCACGCGTCCTCGCGCAGGGTGGGGACGAACCCGTTGATCGAGCAGTTCCACACCTGCTTCCAGTACGACGAGGGAATGTACATCGCCGAGCCGTCGGCCGGGTGCGTGTCGCTGATGGTGAGGGCGGTGGCGCCGTACTTGCTGGTGACCGAACCGAAGGTGTCGGTCAGTTGGTACAGGGCGACGTCGGTGCCGGTCATCGTCGCGTACAGCACCTTGTCCGCCTGGACGGTGCCGAGTGACGAGCCGGACGAGCTGAGCAGCGTGCCGCTCCGGCTGGCGCTCTGGTTCTGGATGACCACCCCGGCCGCCGGCATCGTCGGCAGGCAGTGGCCGTTGGTGAGCATCATGGCCCGGTCGGTGTCGACCGATGAGGGGTAACGCACCAGCGAGGCGGAGCAGTTGCTCAGCGCGATGGTGGACGTCAGGTCGCCTGCCTGGACCGCCTGCGCGGGGGTGGCGGCCAGGGTGAGCCCACCCGCGACAACTGCGCCCGCGCCGACGAGGGCGGCAAATCTTCTGAACATGGCTCTCCTTGTGGGGGATTGCGGGGCGTACGACCGGTTGCGGACGCCCGCGCCGCACGAAAGTGCCATGACCACTTCAATGCGTCAACCATGCCTGCAGAACTCGCCACCGGAATTCCACTCGCCCGGCCGCTCGCCGGCCACCCTGCGGCCGCTCGACCGCCGCCCGCCCGGCCGCCCGGCCGCCCACCGGCCCCCACTCACTCCCCCAGCCGCCCACGGGCACCGTCTAGGATGCTGGGCGGCACTTATCGACAAGCAACACGGGGGAACTGATGACCGGTCAGTGGGAAGCGCTCGGCGAACCGGACGGCGTCGAGGCCTACATCCACCGCCCGCAGGAGGGCGAGGCCCGGGGCGCGGTCGTCGTCTGCTCCGAGCTGTACGGCGTGAACGCCTACGTCCGCGACACCTGCGCCGAACTGGCGGCGGCCGGGTACGTCGCCATCGCACCCGACTACTACTGGCGCAACGCCCGGCGTACCGAACTCGGCTACACGGCCGAGGAACGCGAGTCCGGCCTGGTGCTGATGCGCGCGCTCGACCGCGACGAGCTGGTCGCGGACGCCGCGGCCGCCCTCGCGACCGCCCGCACCGAGGCCGGCGGCCGGGGCGTCGCCTTCCTGGGGCTCAGCATGGGCGGGCACATCGCGGTGCGCGCGGCCACCGAGCTGCGCTTCGAACTCGCCGCCGTCTTCTACCCCGGCTGGCTCCTCAACAGCGGCTTCCCGCTGGTCGGCCCGGTCCCGCCGCTGGAGACGAGCGAGCGGATCGCCGCCAACGGCGTGTTCCTGCTCGGCTTCCGCGGCGAACTGGACCACATCATCCCCGCCGAGGAGTGGGAGCAGGCCGGTGAGCGCCTCACCGAGGCCAAGGTCCCGCACGACCTCGTCACCTACCCCGCCGCCAACCACGGCTTCGCCTGCTCCGACCGCCCCGCCGACTACGACCCGGAGGCCGGCGCGGACGCCTGGCGCCGGGTGTACGCGGCGCTGCAGACGTACCTGTAGGCGGACTCGCCGTGGGGGTGCTGTGCCACCCCCGCGGAGTCGCCCCGGAAGGCCCCGACGGATCACCGTCGGGGCCTTTCCTGTCCCCGGCTCCCGGCGGGAACCGGCCCTCGCCATCACATCGGCCGCCTCATCTCACCGCTGTGCACAGTAGTTTGTCATGCCATCAGCTCTTGACTGCCATCTACTTTGCACTGCAAAGTTGACGCAGACGGCGAGCACGGAGCGCTCGCCGTCCGCTCCGCGCCGGCACGGCGCGACAACCAGGGGGTAGGCCATGACAACACCCGATCAGATCGCCGCAGTCGGTCCGCAAGACCCGGTGAGGGCCGCCGAGTTACTGGCGGGAACGGAAGCGCTCCGGGCTCGCGCCCGCACCCGGCTCCACGGCTCGGGCGTGCCGCTGCTGGCCTTCGGCCTGCTCTCGCTGGCGGCCGTGCCGGTCGCCCGGCAGGCGTTCAACTTCGCTTCCAACGCCCGCGACGTCAGCTCCTACCCGGCCTTCGCCTACGCGGAGCTGACCGGCCTCTGCGTGTCCCACGCGCCCGACGCCCCTTGCCAGGCGGGCGAGTTCGACGGATCCGTGCTCCGCTTCGTCGCCTGGGGCATCTGGTTCGCGGTGCTTCCGCTGGCGTGGCTCGTCCTCGCGCGCTGGTACCGGCTGCGCGGCGAGGAGCGCGGGATCGTGCCCCGCCGTGCCGCCTGGGCCGTCGGGGGTCTCGGTGCCACCGGTCTGGTCGCCTCCGTCCTGCTCGCCCTGCTGTTCCTCCGGAACCAGCCCTTCACCCTCTCCGTGCTGGAGAACAGCTACACCTCGCCGTGGTACGCCGTCGGGGTCGGACTGCTCGTCCTCGGCCTGGCCGAGCGCAGCCGTATCGTCGTGGGCGCGGCCCTCGCCCACATCGCGCTGCTCTCCGCCTACCTCGGGGCGTCCTGGGGCAGCAGCTGGATCCCGTGGGTGCAGTCGGACGGCACCGGCTGGGCCGACGACCCGCAGCTGAAGGCGTTCCTGCTGGCCGCCGTGCTGCTGACGGCCTGGCTGGCGCAGCGGGCGGTGGCCCGCGGTCGGGCCACGGCGGGCTCGGACGCGTCGAGTACGGTCGCCTCATGAGCATTGCCGACGCGCCCGGGGGCCGGGGCCAGGATGAAGCCGGGGACCAGGGCCGGGAAGCCGGCGAACCCGAGGGCCCCCACCCGACCCAGGACCTGGATGACACCGTCCATCAGCGCGTGCGGCTCGGGGTCCTGACCATCAGCCGCGAGGCCGACCGCGTCGAGTTCGGCTACCTGAAGGGTCAGCTCGGCGTCACCGACGGCAACCTGTCCCGGCATCTCAAGGTACTGGAGGACTCGGGCCTGATCGAGGTCGCGAAGGGCTACGCCGGCCGCCGCCCGCGGACCTGGGTCACCCTGACCGCACGGGGGGCCGAGGCACTGGAACGCGAGCTGAGGGCTCTGCGCGAACTCGTCCAGCGACTGGACTCCTCCCGCCCGTGGCCGGAACCGACCGAGGCATGACCGTGCGGGGCCGGCTCCGGTCATCGTCCGACCGGAGCCGGCCGGTCGCCACCCCCGCGCCCGCCCCCGCCACCGTGATCACCAACCGGCCGCCACCCCAAGGGAGTCGGCCGGTCGCCGGCACCGCCGACCGGATGGCGCACGGGGACGGAGACGGTTCATGAGGCCGCTGCCGCTGGTGCTCCGCGGGTAGCACCCACAGTCGGCAACGCCCGGCGGGCAGCGACGGGCGTGGTCGCACGCCCGGCGCCGGTCACTCGCCCTTGAGCTGCTGCACCAGGCCGAGCCGGTCGATGACGGCGTGCCGCTCGCTGATGCGGTCGCCGACGAAGCGGAACAGGGCGAACGCCTCCATGCTGACGCGCCTGCCGGTGGCCGGGATGCCCATCAGCGGGCCGGAGTGGGTGGCCGTCATGCGCCAGCGGACGGCGACGTCGTCGCCCTCGCCCAGCAGGTCGAGGATCTCGAACGACGGGTCGGCGTGGGTGGCGTGCACCTCGCGTATGGCGTCCTTGAAGCCCTGCGGGCCGCGGACGTTCTGGTGCCGGCCTTCGCTGGTGACGAAGTCGGCGGTGAACAGCTCGTCGGCGACGTCCACGTCACCGGCCTCAAGTGCCTTGTAGAGGCGGCGGATCGCGTTCTTGCGGTACTCGACGGTGGTCATGCGGGTTCCCTCCC
Organism: Kitasatospora sp. NPDC032757; assembly: GCF_055579305.1. Lineage (NCBI taxonomy): Bacteria > Bacillati > Actinomycetota > Actinomycetes > Kitasatosporales > Streptomycetaceae > Kitasatospora > Kitasatospora sp. NPDC032757. The sequence goes on from NZ_JBVINN010000013.1 coordinate 145,901, forward strand.
GAGGTGGATGACCGAGCTGATTACTGAGTGATCCATCAGTAAGTTAACCTCTTCCTGAGCGATTACTCAAGTAGTCGGGACGGCACGGAGAGACGGAGGCCGGGCATGGCCCAGGCACGACGGGGTCGACCCTCGACCGGGGTACGGGAAGCGGTGCTCAAGGCGACCGAGGAGGTGCTCGGGGACGCGGGACTGGCGCTGTCCACCAAGGAGATCGCGCGCCGGGCGGGCGTCGCGGAGTCGAGCATCTTCTACCATTTCGGTGACCGGCTCGGCCTGCTCCAGGCCGTCGTCGGGCTGCACCTGCCGGCCTTCGCCGACGCGACGGCCGTGCTGGGCACCTTCGAGGACGGCCCCGGGGGCGGTCCCGGGAGCGGCTCGGAGAACGGGTCCGGCGGCGACCTCCAGGCCGACCTCACCGCCCTGCTCACCCGGCTCGAACAGTTCTACCGCCGGATCATGCCGATCCTCGGCGCCGTCCAGTCCGACGCCCAGCTGCGTGGGCTGCTCGCCGAGCGCGGCGGCGAGATCGGCCCGCACCTCGCCCTCGGGGCCGTCGCCGACGCCCTCCGCACCCGCCAGGCCGCCGGCCGGCTCCCGGCCGCGCTCGACCCGGCGGCCGCCGCCCTCCTCCTCGTCGGCGCGGCCCACCAGCGCGCCCTCCACACCCACCTGCTCGGCGAGGCCGCGGTCCGTCACCTCCCCCCGGTGGAGACGGTCGCCCGCACCCTCGCCCCGGCCTTCGGATAGCCCGGACCATCCGGCGCCGGACCACCCGCTCCCGGATCCACCGATCCGGGAACCATCCGGGGCCGGAACCCCCCGGACACGCGACCCGTCCGAAACCGGAACCGCCCGCCCCGGGAACCGCAGCGCCGGAGGGGGCGCACCCGGCACAGTGGCGCCGCCGGCCTGTCCGGCCGACGGCGCCACCGACGCGACCTCACACGGCCTACGGCTGCGGGAACTGGCCCTCGTCCACGTCGCTGGTCTTGGCGTTGCCACCGACCGTCGGCTGGAGGGTGATCGACCACGAGGTGTAGGTACGACCGGTCTCGAAGGCCATGGTGTCGTCGAACTTGCTGAAGTCGCAGCTCTGCGTGAACGCCTTGAGCGACGGGTCCCAGTCGACGCCGCCGGCGAAGTACACGTCGTAGGTGCCGTCCTCGACGCCCTCGATGGACGCCTTCTTGCCCTTGCCGACGTACACCGAGTGGATCGACTTGCCGTTCTGGGCGAGCGAGACCACCGCGTCGGAGCTGCCGCCGTTGTCGACGTTGAGGACGCCCTCGCCCTTGAGGCGGCCCTGGCGGACCAGGGTGCCGTTCTCCAGGGTGCGGGTCTGGAGCTGCGGCGCCTGCGGGACGTTGAAGGTGGCGGGGTAGCCGGCCGCGGTCATCTGGGCGAGCGCGGCGGGCACCCCCTTGAGGCCCTCGGACTGGCCGACCTCGGCGAAGGCGGAGGTGGTGGCGCAGACGTTCTTCGCCTTGATGTCGCTGCGCACCTTGGTCAGGTCCGTGGAGAGCTGGCCGAGGGCCACCACCAGCTGGCGCTGGGCGGTGGTGACGGTGGCCGGCTCGTCGGCGAGGCCGAGCCCGCTGCCGGCCTTGGAGGCCGCGGCGGCGGCCTCCTGGAGGGCCGTGGAGAAGGCGTCGAGGCTCGCGGACGCGTTGAGCTTGCCGAGCGCGGTGCTGACCGGGTCGATGTAGCCCGTCAGCACCGGCCCGTACGGCGGCCTGGTCGGGGTCGGGGTCGGCGTGGGTGTCGGGGTGGCGCTCGCGGAGGGCGCGTCGGTCTTCCCCGGCCCCGGGCCGATCCCGTCGGTACCCCCTGATCCCCCGCTGGAGCACGCTGCCAGCAGCAGCGCGGCGCCGGCCGCCAGGCCGGCCTTGGTGAAGGACTTCATGCCGCTCCCCCGGTGTGGTCCCTTGGCCCGTCGGTCCCGTGACCCGGGCCCTGTGAGCTCTCATGCACGCTCCGTGCAATCCCCGCCGACATGATCCCGAGCCGGGGGGACGCGGTCAACAGGGCGCACAAGAGGCGCACAGAAGCGCGGGACCGGCGCACATGGGGGCGCGCAGAGCGGGGGACGCGGTCAACTACGATCGGGCTCGTGTTCAGCCTCACGGGACTCCCGCTCCAGATCATCGCCTCCGTCGTCGCGATCTGCGTGTTCGCCGCCACGATGTGGCTCTGGCCGAGATTCGGCGGACGGAGCTGGAAGGCCTGGCTCGGGCGGATCGGCGCCTTCCTCGCCACCCAGCTCGCGGTGCTGGTCGCGATGGGCCTGATCGCCAACAGCTACTTCGGTTTCTACAGCTCCTGGACCGACCTGCTCGGCACCAACGGCGGGCCCGGCACGGTGGTGGACCACCAGCCGAACGCCGCCGTCGCCATCACCGGCGAGCAGAAGTTCTACGCGGAGCAGGGCTCCAACCCGGAGCGCGTCGGCCTGATCCACCAGGTCGCCGTCAAAGGAGCCGTCAGCGGCCTGAGCACCGACGGCTTCGTCTATCTGCCGCCGCAGTACTTCCAGCCGGAGTACGCGCAGCGGAAGTTCCCGATGGCGCTGGTCCTGGCCGGCTACCCCGGCACGCCGGAGAAGCTGATCTCGCTGATGCAGTACCCCGCCTCCACCCTGGAGGCGATCGACCAGAAGAAGCTCCCGCCGACCGTCCTCGTGATGCTGCGCCCGACCCTCGTCAGCAACCGGGACACCGAGTGCGTGGACGTCCCCAACGGCCCTCAGGTGGAGACCTTCTTCACCAGCGACCTGCCCAAGGCACTCGCCACCGCCTACCGGCTCGGCACCGACCCGTCCAACCGGGCCGTCATCGGCAACTCGACCGGCGGCTACTGCGCGCTCAAGTTCGCCCTGCGCAAGCCCGACTCGTACCCGGCCGCCGTCTCGCTCTCCGGCTACTACACCGCTCCGATCGACGAGACCACCGGCGACCTCTTCGCCGGCAACGGGCAGCTGAAGCAGGAGAACGACCTGCTGTGGCGGCTGCACAACAAGCCGGCCGCACCCGTGTCGCTGCTGCTGGGCACCGCCTACGACGAGAACAACTACGCCGCCACCCAGGAGATGGTGAAGTCGTTCAAGGCGCCGACCAAGCTCTCCACCATCACCCTGGACACCGGCGGGCACAACTTCCACACCTGGACCCGGGAGATCCCGCCCGCGCTGGAGTGGCTGGGCAAGCACCTGACGATGCCCCAGGCGGCCTGAGCCCGGCCCCGCGCCCCGGCACCCCGGGGCGGCCCGGTGTCCCGCCCGCCCCGCGGCCCCCGTGCCCGTCAGCGGCCCCGGTGCCCCGCCGGCAGCCCCTCCGATGCCCCGAGCGCCCCCGAGTGCCCTCCCGGCGGCCCCTCCGGTAGCCCCTCCGAGTGGTTCCGCAGGGATCACAGACCCCTCATAGTCAGGTCTCACGGTCCTCTCAGTCGCGCGGCCGAGCGTAGCGTCCATGACCACGACCAGCTTCTCCCCTCCGGCCGGCGAACCGTGGCCCGAGGCCGCGAACCACCCGCCGCCGGAGGTGCCGCAGCCGGCCACTGACGCCCCCGCGGACGCAGACCCGCCGGCCGGACCGCTCTTCCCGGAGTTCCCGCTGCCGCCCGCCGGCCCCAAGGGCCCTGCCTCCTGGGCCGGGCGGCTGCGCACGCTGCCGGCCCGCGTCTGGCGCGGCCGCGCGGACGACCCGCGCTGGGCGCGGCCCGCGCTGTTGGCGCTGCTGGCCGCGACCGCCGTCCTCTACCTCTGGGGCCTGAGCGCCTCCGGCTGGGCCAACTCCTTCTACTCGGCGGCCGTCCAGGCCGGCAGCCAGAGCTGGAAGGCGTTCTTCTACGGTTCCTCCGACGCCGGAAACTTCATCACCGTCGACAAGCCGCCGCTCTCGCTCTGGCCGATGGCACTGGCCGCCCGGGTCTTCGGCCTCTCCTCCTGGTCGGTGCTGGCCCCGCAGGCGCTGATGGCGGTCGCCACCGTGGGCACCCTGTACGCGACGGTGCGCCGCCGCTTCGCCCCGCTCGGCGGCCTGCTGGCGGGCGCCGCCCTGGCGCTGACCCCGGTGGCGGCGCTGATGTTCCGCTTCAACAACCCGGACGCACTGCTGGTGCTGCTGCTGACGCTCGCCGCGTACGGGCTGGTGCGGGCGGTCGAGGCGGCCGGCACCCGGTGGCTGGTGTTCACCGGGGTGATGTTCGGGCTGGCCTTCCTCACCAAGACGCTCCAGGCCTTCCTCGTCCTGCCCGCCTTCGCGCTGGTCTACCTGGTGGTCGCGCCCGCCGGCCTCTGGCGCCGGGTGCGCCAGCTGCTGGCCGCCGGGCTGGCCATGGTGGCCGCGGGCGGCTGGTGGGTCGCCGTCGTCGAGCTGGTGCCGGCCTCGGCCCGGCCCTACGTCGGCGGCTCGCAGGACAACAGCTTCCTCTCGCTGACCTTCGGCTACAACGGGCTCGGCCGCCTCAACGGCAACGAGACCGGCAGCGTGGGCGGCGGCGGCAGGCTCCCCGCCGGAACGGACGCCCCACCCGGCGGCGGAAGGGCCATGGGCGGCTGGGGCGAGACCGGCATCACCCGGATGTTCGACGGGGACATCGGCGGCCAGATCGCCTGGCTGATCCCGGCCGCACTGATCCTGCTGCTGGCCGGCCTCTGGGCGACCCGCCGTCACGCCCGGACGGACACCGCCCGCGCGGCGTTCCTGGTCTGGGGCGGCTGGCTGCTCTGCACCGCGCTGACCTTCAGCTTCATGTCCGGCATCTTCCACCAGTACTACACCGTGGCGCTGGCCCCGGCGGTCGCGGCACTGGTCGGCATGGGCGCGGACGGTCTCTGGCGGGCCCGGCACCGGCTGCCGTACGCGGCGGTGCTGGCGGTCACCCTGGCGGTGACGGCGGTCTGGGCGCACGTGCTGCTCGGGCGCAGCGCACACTTCCTGCCGTGGCTGCGCTGGGCGGTGCCGGCCGGCGGGCTCCTGGCCGCGGCGGCGCTGCTGCTGACCGGGCCGCTGGCGCGCCGCCTCCCCGGCCGCGTTCCCGGCCGGCTCGCCACGGTGGCGGGAGCGGTGGGCCTGGCGGCGGCGCTCGGCGGCCCGGCCGCATACGCGGTCGACACCGTGAACACGCCGCACACCGGGTCGATCGTGACGGCCGGCCCGGCGGTCGCGGGCGGCAGGGGCATGGGCCCGGGCGGGATGCGCGGCCTGCCACCCGGTGGCCAACCTGCCATCAACGGCCGCCAGTTCACGCCCGGCCAGGGCGGCGTGCCCGGCGGAGCACCCGGCATGGTGCCGGGCGGCCAAGGCGGCGGCCAGGGCGGCCGGCCCGGCACCGACGGCCGTGGCGAGCGCGGCGCGTTCGGCGGCACGACGGGCGGCGCACCCGGCGGCATGGGCGGCATGGGCGGGCTGCTGAACGGCGCCAAGGTGAGCGACGAGGCCGCCGCGGCGCTCGCCCGGGACGCCGACCACTACACCTGGGCCGCCGCGACCAGCGGCTCGCAGAACGCCGCAAGCTACCAACTCGCCTCCGGCGTCCCGGTGATGGCCCTCGGCGGCTTCAACGGCACCGACCCCTCGCTCAGCCTGAGCGCCTTCCGGCAGTACGTGCAGGAGGGCAGGATCCACTGGTTCATCGGCAGCGGCTCCCGCCGGGCGGTCGGCGGCGGCGCCACCGGCGAGGCCCAGGAGTCGCAGACCGCCCTGATCGAGAACTGGGTGGAGAGCCACTACACCGCCGAGACGGTGGGCGGCTCGACGTTCTACGACCTGACGAAGGCCCCCGGTTCCTGACGCGGGCCCCAGGTCCTGAAGACGCCGAAGGGGGCGCGCCGCTTCCGGGCGGTGCGCCCCCTTCGTGTTGTCAGCCGGTCACTCGGCCGCGTCGCTCGCACAGCGCGTTCCGGCGGCGGGGAGGCTCCCGCCGACCAGGAAGGCGTCCACCGAGGTGCGGATGCACGTGCTCCAGCCGTAGCCGGTGTGACCCTCGCCCTCGCGGGTGAGCAGGACGGCGTTGCCGAGCTGGGCGGTGAGCTTCTCGGCCCAGGCGTAGGGCGTCGCCGTGTCGCCGGTCGAGCCGACCACGACGATCGTGGCGTCGCTCCTGGACGTGATCGGGTGGGGCTTCTCGGCGGAACGGAACGGCCAGGAACGGCAGTCGGGGTCGAACAGCTCGAAGCTCGGCTCGTGCCGGGTGAACAGCGGGGCCTTCGCCGCGATCTCCGCGTACGCGGCCTGCAGGTCGTCGCCGACCGGCACCCCGGTGGCGCCGTCGGCGCAGTGGATGGCGGTGTAGGCGTCGGCGGAGACGCTGTAGTGGCCGTCCTTGTCGCGGCGGTTCGAGCTGTCCGCACGCGCGAGCAGGTAGTCGCCCTTGCCCCGGACCATGGCCCAGCCGATGTCGTTGCGCAGGGACTCCCAGCCCTGCTCGTCGCCGTAGAGGGCGTCGACCATGGCGGTCCAGGCCGCGTTGGCGGTGAGCTTGCGCCCGCTCGCGGTGGTCAGCGGCTTCTCCTTGAGCCCGTCGAGGAAGTCGGCGAGGTTCCCGGCGGCCTTGTCCCGGTCCTTGCCGAGCGGGCAGCCGCTCTTGGTGGTGCAGTTGGCGGCGAAGGCCTCCAGCGAGCGCTCGAACGCCGCGTACTGCGCGATGTTGTTCTGGACCAGCGGGACGGACGGGTCGACCGCGCCGTCGAGGACCAGCCGGCCGACCCGGTCCGGGAACTCCTCGGCGTAGAGGCTGCCGAGGTAGGTGCCGTACGACATGCCGAGGTAGTTGAGCTTCTGGTCACCGAGGGCCGCACGCAGCACGTCCATGTCGCGGGCGGTGTTGCGGGTGCCGACGAAGGGCAGCAGCTTGCCGAACTTGGCCTGGCAGGCGTCGGCGAGGACCTTGCCGTGGTCGGGGCCGGGGGTGTCGGTGACGACCCAGTCGTCCCGGGTGCCGTCGTCCAGGCAGTTCAACGGAGTGGTGAGGCCGACGCCGCGCGGGTCGAAGCCGATCGTGTCGAACCGGTCGTGGAGCGGACCGTCGAACTGCGACGGGTTGCGCTTGACCATGCCGACGCCGGAGCCGCCGGGCCCGCCGGGGTTGACCAGCAGCGAGCCGACCCGCTGGTCCTGCTTGGCGGCGGGGACGCGGACGACGGCGACGTCGATCGTCTCACCGGCCGGGCTCGTGTAGTCCAGCGGCACCTTGAGCGTGCCGCACTGCACGGCCGACTCGTCGGCCTTGCCGGTCGTCGGGTCGTCGGCGCACGGCGCCCAGGCGATCTGCTGGCCGTAGAACGGCTTGAGCGCCGGGTCCGCCGCGCCGGTGGGCCTGGTCGTCGGGGTGGGCGTGGCGGTCGGGGCCGGCGACGTGGTCGGCGGCGCGGTGGGCGTGCCCGTGGTGGCCGCCGGGGACGGCGTGCCGGAGGCGGCGCCGGTGGAGCCGGCCGAACTGGTGCAGCCGGCCAGGAGGGCGGCGGCGACGGCGGCGGGAAGCGTGCGCCGTGAGAACCGGATGATCATCGAGTACACCGCACACGAATATCACCCTCTCATCACACCGGTCACCTTCTCGCCGCGGCCCGGAAGCCCAATGCGGACAAAGGGCAGCGAAACGTTTCCTCACCCGCCGCACTGCTGGAGCATCGTCCTCTTGTCCGCCTCGGTGACCGGCAGTTGGTACTTCCGCGACACCTGGGCGAAGCGGACCGCGTACGCGCAGCGGATCGTCGTGTCGGCGGGCAGCCAGGTGGCCGGGCCGGAGTCCCCCTTGGAGGCGTTCTGCGAGCCGTCGGCCGGGATGAGGTTGAGCGGGTCGTTGGCGATCTGGACCCGCTTGGCCTTGTCCCACGTGGCCGCGCCCATCTGCCAGTCGTAGGAGAGCGGCATCACGTGGTCGATCTGGATCTTCGTGGCCTGCTGCCTGGTCCACCGGACCGTCTTTCCGGTGTACGGGTCGTCGATGGTCATCGCGGTGACGACGCAGTTCGAGCCGTCCTTGCGCTCCACCGCCCGGCCGTCGCGAGCCAGCAGGTCGTTGCGGGTGTCGCAGTTGTTGTGGCCGCCGGGGACGCCGTCCACGTTGTCGGTCCAGGCCGGGCCGAACTCGTTGCGGTCGTAGCCGTCCTTGGGGCCGGCGGCGGCGGTGGTGACCCCGGCGATGATGTCCCGGCCGGCCTTCCGGTCCTCCGGCGAGGTGAGCGGCGCCAGGCCGGGCTTGGTGCCGTCGGGGTTGCGCAGCGGGCTGGTGCCCGCACCACCGGCCGGCGCGGCGGCGTCGGGCTTCTCGGTGCCGGAGCAGCCGGCCAGCGCCAGGACGGGTATCAGGAAGACGGCGGCGGCCGACACGGCGGAGCGACGGGCGGGCACGGAGGGCTCCCGGGATGGGGGTGGGTGACGGCGAACCAGCAGACCAGCCACCCCACAGCCCGTCAAGGCGGCGCAGCGCGGAGCGTTCGGGCATGGCGGAGCTCACACCCGGCGCGGGTCACCGCCGCAGCGAGCGCGCCGTCTCGGCGAGAACGGTGTCCGGGGGCGTCGCCGACACGCCCAGCACCTGCTCCGTCCGGGCCGAGTCGAGCAGCAGTGGGCGGTAGCGCAGGTAGTTCGTCTCGATCACCGCGGCCAGGATCTCGTCGTTCTCGGCCAGCCGTGCCAGTTCCGCCTCCGGCATCGCGGTCAGCCGTGGCTCGGGCGCGCTCGCCGCCTTCGCCAACTGTCCGGCGAGCGTGCGGGCGGACGCCTCGCTGGTGCTGGGCACGTGCCAGGCCCGGCCCCAGGCGGCCTCGTTGCGGCCGGCGGCGACCAGGGTGGCGGCCACGTCGCCGAGGTAGCTCCAGCTGTGCGGCGCGTCCAGGTCGGCCGGGTAGGAGGCCGGTTCGCCGGCCACGACGGCGGGTGCGGCCGCGAACTGGAAGAGGGACCCGGCTCCCGCGCCGAGGAAGTCGCTGGCCCGGACCTCGGTGGCGCGCACCCGGCCGTCCCGGTGCGCGGCCAGCGCGTCCGCCCAGAGACCGGCCCGCAGCGCGCCCTTGCCGCCGGTCGGTGCGGCCGGCCGGTCCTCCGTGATCCGGCCCTCCACCGGGCCGTAGCCGTAGACGTTGCTCAGCAGCACGTAGCCTGCGCCGGTGCGTTCGGCGGCGGCGAGCAGGGCGGCCGCCAGCGGCGGGAACTCCTCCAGCCAGCGGTGGTACGGCGGCGCCGCGCAGTTGACCAGGGTGGCCGCGCCCTCGGTGAGCACGGTGAGCCGGTCGGCGTCGGTGGCGTCGGCGGCGATCCGCTCGATGCCGGGGTGCTCGGGGCCGGTGCCGCGCCGGGTGACCAGGCGGACGGCCTCGCCCGAATCGGCGAGCCTGCGGGCGGTCGCGGTGCCGGTGGGGCCCGCGCCGACGACGACGTGGAAGTCCATGGGATGCTCCGGAGTTGCCAGGGGTGGCGTCGCGGCGTCAGGGGCGCGCCGCCGTGATCCACTCTGCGGCCGGGCGCGGTGGGGAAACAGGAACCCGGCTGCCAAGCTTCCGGAGGTTCTGGCCATGCCGTCACCGAAGACCACGCGGACGCACGCGCACCGGATCGCGGTGGTCGCCGTGCCACCGGTGACCGCCTTCGACCTCTCGATCCCCGAACTCGTCTTCGGCGCCGCCGAACTGGACGGCCGGCCCGCCTACGAGGTGAGGGTCTGCACCGCCGACCCCGGGCCGGTGGCCTCCACCGGCAGCCTCCAGATGGTCGTCCCGCACGGCCTGGACGCGCTGGCGGAGGCGGACACCGTGATGGTGACCGGCTCCGGCGCCCGCGCCGAGGCGGACGAACGGGTGCTGGCCGCCCTGCGCGCCGCCGCCGGCAGGGGCGCGCGGATCGCTTCCATCTGCACCGGCGCCTTCGTCCTCGCCCAGGCCGGCCTGCTGGACGGGCGCAGCGCCACCACGTACTGGGTGCAGGCGGGCGCGCTCGGCCATCGCTTCCCGTCGGTCCGGGTCCGTCCGCGGGCACTGTTCGTCGAGGACGGCCCGGTGCTGACCTCGGCCGGGCTGACCGCCGGCATCGATCTCTGCCTGCACATGGTCCGCACCGACCACGGCGCCTCGGTGGCCAACGCGGTGGCCCGGCTCGCGGTGGTCTCGGCGGTCCGCGACGGCGGGCAGGAGCAGGCCCTGCCCGCCCCGGTGACGGCCGCGGACGGCAGCTCGCTGGCCGGCACCCGGGCCTGGGCGCTGGAGCGGCTGGACGAGCCGCTGACGCTGGCCGCCCTGGCCGCGCACGCCGGCGTCAGCGTCCGCACCCTCAACCGCCGCTTCCTGGCCGAGGCCGGCACCACCCCGCTCCAGTGGCTGCTGACCCAACGGATCGAGCGGGCCCGTGAGTTGCTGGAGTCCACCGGTCTCCCGGTCGAGCTGGTCGCCGACCGCACCGGCTTCGGCACGGCGGACTCGCTCCGCCGCCACCTGCTCCAGCGGGTCGGCATGACCCCGCGCGCCTACCGCACCCACTTCGCCCGCCCGGGGCGGCGGCCCGCCGGGCCGGCGGACCAGGGGTCGTCCGGCCGTTCCCGCCGCGCGCTGACGCGAAGCGAGTGGCCGGGCACCTCCTAGCTAGCCTCCGATGGCCGACATCGGCCGGTCGGGCCGGACGAAGTCGGCCGAGTCGATGGCGTGTCCGGGGCCCTTGCGGGCGATGGTGTTGCGCCAGGCCCGCTCGATCCGGTCGTCGTCGGCCCCGCCGCGCAGCAGGACGCGCAGGTCGGACTCCTCGGTGGCGAAGAGGCAGTTGCGCAGCTGGCCGTCGGCGGTGAGGCGGACGCGGTCGCAGCCGCCGCAGAAGGGGCGGGTGACGGAGGCGATCACGCCGATCACGGTGCCGGTGCCGGCGATCCGCCACTCCTCGGCGGGCGGGGTGCCACGTCTCGCAGACCCATCACCTCTTGCCGCATCGTGCCGGCCGACCGGGACGAGCTCCCAGCGGGCGGAGAGCGCGGCCAGGATCTCGTCGGCGGTGATCATCGTGGCCCGGTCCCAGGCGCCCTGGGCGTCGAGCGGCATGGACTCGATGAACCGCATCCGGTAGCCGTGCCCGGCGGCGAACTCGGCCAGGTCGAGGATCTCGTCGTCGTTGACGCCGCGCACCGGCACCGCGTTGACCTTGACCGGGGCGAGACCGGCGGCCTGCGCGGCGGCCAGGCCGGCGAAGACGTCGGCGATCCGGTCGCGGCGGGTGATCTCGGCGTACCGCTCGGGGCGCAGGGTGTCGAGGCTGACGTTGACGCGGTGCAGCCCGGCCTCCTTCAGCACGCCGGCCGTCCGGGCCAGTCCGATGCCGTTGGTGGTGAGCGAGACCTCGGGGCCGAGGGCGGTGATCCGCCCGACCAGCTCCGGCAGTCCGCGCCGCAGCAGCGGTTCGCCGCCGGTGAGCCGCACCGAGGCGATGCCCAGCCGCTCGACGGCGATCCGTACCAGCCGGACCACCTCGTCGTCGCTCAGCACCTCGGCCTTGGGGAGCCAGCTGAGGCCCTCGGCCGGCATGCAGTAGGTGCAGCGCAGGTTGCAGCGGTCGGTGAGCGAGACCCGCAGGTCGGTGTGGACCCTGCCGAAGCGGTCCAGCAGCGGGCGCGGTGCGGTGTTCATCAGCCAAGTACAGGGGCAGCCGGGCGGCAGATCCAGCGGCCGAACCGCCGGGGAGCGGCCGCGACCTGCGGGTTCGTCTTGTGCAATCGTCCAACTGTGGCTTCCTACGGCTGCGCACTGCGGCCCCGGCGGGCAGGCTGGGCGCATGCAGAGCAGTGATCGCCCGCCGGCCGCGCCCGCCGGCGGACCCACCCCGGCCGGCGGACCCGTGCCCGCCGCCGGCCGCGCGCCGGTGGCCGCCCTCGTCCTGGCCGCCGGGGGCGGGCGGCGGCTGGGCGGGCGGCCCAAGGCCCTGATCCCGTACCGCGGGCGGCCGCTGGTCGAGCACGCGGTGGCCACGGTCAGGGCGGGCGGCTGCCCGGACGTGACGGTGGTACTGGGCGCGGCCCGCGAGCAGGTCCGGGCCACCGCGCACCTGCCGGGCTGCCTGCTGGTGGCGAACCCTGACTGGGCGGGCGGCATGGGCTCCTCGCTGCGGGTGGGGCTGGCCGCGCTTCCGCCGGAGGCCTCGGCGGTGCTGGTGATGCTGGTGGACACGCCCGGGGTCTCCCCGGCGGCGGTGGCCCGGCTGGTGGCCGCCCACCGGGCGGGCGCGGACCTGGCCGCGGCGGCGTACGACGGGCGGCGCGGGCACCCGGTGCTGATCGGGGCCCGGCACTTCGCCGAGGCGGCGGCGGGCGCGACCGGTGATGCGGGCGCGCGGGCGCTGCTGGCGGCGCACGCCGCCGAGATCGCGCTGGTCGAGTGCGCCGATGTCGCCGTCCCGGACGACCTGGACACCCCCGCCGACCTGGCCCGCTGGTCCGCCGGCTGACCGTCCGCGGCCCGCCCCGGCACCGCTCCCGCCCTCCGGGGTGGGCCGCCCTCCTCCTCTCCGGCGAGGGATCGGCCGCACACCCCTGATCTGTCCCTGAGGATTGCCGCATTCCGCGCCACGGCCCCCGCGTTTCGGGGAGCATGGGACACGTCCTTCCACCCCGATTCGAACGGACGGTGCCCGTGATGTCCGGACTGCCCGACGACTTCACCGGACGCGACCCCGCGCAGCACGGGCCGGGGGCGGGTGGTGGTGCCCGGGCGATCCGCTGTCCCGCCTGCCGGCGCGAGCACCTGTACGAGCCGCCGTCGCTGCCCTGCCCCTGCGGCGCCTCGCTCAAGGTCCCGCTGCTGCGCGGCGGCGTGCCGGTGCAGGTGCGGTTCCGGTCCTGGGAGGACTCCTGGCTGAACATGCGCTGCCCGCACTGCGGCCGCTCCGACCAGTGGCCGCAGCCCGAGTTCACCTGCAACTGCGGCGCCACCGTCCGCCTGCCGGTGGACCGCACCACCCGCCTCGGCGGCAGCGCCACCACCGGACGGGCCTCCAGCGGGCAGCTCGGTCCCGCCGGGCCGCAGGCCGCGCACCCGTCCCCGGCCCACCCGCAGGGCGCGCCCGTGCCCGCCCCGCCCGGCGGGTCCGGCGCCTCGGCCACGCCGTGGCGCCGACGGGCACCGTTCCGCCCGCACCCCGTCCGCACCTCGCAGGACGCGGTGTTCACGGCCGCCCGCTACCTGGAGTGGCTGGGCTTCGAGGACCTGGAGCTGACGGAGGCCCAGGAACGGGACGGCGTCACGCTGCTGGGCAGCCGGATGGTCGCCCAGGTGGACACCTGGACCGAGCCGGCCGACGTGAAGTCGGTGGAGTGCCTCTGGCTGCAGACCCTGCACGCCGAGGAGATGGCCGCCGCGATGTTCACCCTGGCCGGCTACTCCCACCAGGCCACCGTCCGCGGCGAGCAGCTGCTGGTCGCCCTGTTCAGCCTGGACCTCGCCGGGGTCCCGCAGCCCGCCAACGGCGCCGCCGAGGCGCTGATGGAGACCGGCTGGACGTCCTGAGCCCACCCGGCGGGCCGGGGCGTGTCCGACAGTTCCCGGCGCCGGGCCGGACATTGTCGGACACGCAGTAGATCATTCCGTCTTCGAACGCAACAACCTACGCTCGTGATCTGGTGCACAAGCTCACCCCCGTGTTGAATTGCCGCCACAGCGCGGGCCTTGGGGGGTAGAGGCCCGTGCCCTGCTGGATGGCGCACACAAGGAGGTGGCGTTGTCGGAGCACGGATGGGGCCCGAGCGGCCGGGACGGGCGGGACGGGCGCGGGCGGGCGGCGCCCCAGGAGCCGGGGGACACCGTGTGGCGGCTGCGGTCCCGGGCGTGCTGGCAGGAGGCCGCGGAGCTGTTACGCCCGGCCGCCGAACGCGACCCGACGGCCGCACTCGGCCGGGCCGAACTCCTCATCGAACAATGTCTGTTCACCGCCGCCCACTGGACCCAGGCGGAGCAGGCGCTGCGCCTGGCCGAGGCCGTGGTCACCACGACCGAGCAGCGCGCGGCCGCCGCCTGCGCCCGCGGGTTCCTGGCGTACGTCGCCAGCGTGCTCGGCGCGCGCGACCGGCTCGACGAGGCCCAGGCGGCGCTCGGCCGCACCTCGGCGCTGCTCCCGCCGGACGCGCCCGGGCGCCCGCTGCTGGACTTCCGCCGCGGCCTGGTCGCGGAGAACCTGCTGCGTGACCGGACGGCGGCCTGGATCGCCTACCGCCGGGCACACGAGGGCGCGGGCGAGCGCGGGGACGAGCTCCTGCGCTCCTACACCTGGCGTCACCTGGCGGCGCTGGCCCAGGCCGCCGGGGACCACGACCGGGCCCGGGAGGGGTTCGACGCCTCGCTGCGGCTGCGCGAGCAGCTCGGTTTCACGGTGGGTGTGGCGCCGGCGCTGGCGGCGCTGGCCGAGGTCTCCGAGCCGGGCGAGGCGGCCCGGATGCGGGCCGAGGCGACCAGGCTGGTGCAGGCGCTCGGTGGTGTACCGGTGTGGCTCGCGCGCCAGCTGAGCGCGGCGCGCACGCCGGGTGCTCCCCCGGAGGGAGGCATCGGGCGGGAACCGCAGGGAACTATCAGCTAAGGTGAGCCTAACCTGGCCGGGGCGAGCAGTGCCCCGGCCGGGTTCGCCTTGCCGTTCCCGGGCCCCGCCAGGCCCCGGCCGGCCGGGCCCGGCCATGGACGCGCCCGCCGGCGTCGCACCGGCCGGGACGGTCCGGACGGTCCCGCACGGGCTCCGGTCGACCCGATGGGGCCGCACCATGACCGCGAACAGCACCGCCCCCTGCACCACGCCCGCCGCCCCCGGTGCCCGGGCCGTCCCCGCCGCCGCGCTGCCGCCACAGCCCTGTGCCGCGAGCTACCGACGGCTCGGCGAGCTGTTCCCCGCCCTGCGGGTGCACTGCGCACCGCCGCACACCGGCGACGGCTGGCTCGCCGGCGCCGAGCTGCTCGCGGGCCCGGAGGCGTTGCGCGAACTGATCGCCCACGACGCCCGGCAGGGCCTGACCCAGTACGGGCAGCCGCTGCGCCCCGACGTCGCGGCCGGTTTCGCCCTGCACCGCTTCACCTGGCCGGCCGCGCTGCTGTTCACCCTGCCCTGGTTCCTGGAGCGCCGGGTGCCGCTGCTCACCCCCGGGGACGTCTCGGTCCGCCGCTCCACCGGCGAGCTGACGGCGCGCCCCGGCGCCTTCGCCTGCCTGCCCGACGACCCGGCGGCAGGCCTGCCCGGCGCCCGTACGGTGGCGGACGAACCGGCGCTGGCCGCCGAACTGCGGGTGGCGCTGGCCGGGTTCCTGACGCCGGTCCTGGCGGCGTTCCGCCCGGAGGTGCGGCGCGGGCCGCGCACGCTCTGGGCGATGGCGACGGACGCGGTGGTGGAGGGCCTCTGGTACGTCGGCGGGCTGCTGGGCGAGGAGGAGCGCGCCCGCGCCGAACTGACCGGGCTGCTCACGCCCGGGACGGCGGAGACGGCGGCCGTGGCGGAGACGGCGGCGACGACGGCCGCGGCGGAGACGCCTGGGACGCCCGGGAGCCTCGGGACGCCCGGGAGCCTCGGGACCTCCGGGAGCCTCGGGACCTCCGGGGCGGCCGAGCTGCCGGCGCCGCCGGCGTGCACGCCGGGCGCATCCGTCTCGCCGTTCACGCCGGGCGCGGGCTTCACCCCGGCGGCCCCCTGCACGCCCGCCGACCCCGGCCCTGCCGCCCGGGCCGCCGCCGAGCGCGCCCGGGCCAGCTGCTGCCTCGTTTACACCGTCCAGCCCGAGGCGATGTGCGGCGGCTGTCCCCGCGTCACGCGAAGTTGACCGAATTCCTCTCGGGGCGCCCCCCGTCGAGCCCGGAATTCCGGGAAAGAGCCATCTCAAATTAGTACGACAATGCGACTTCTCCCACGTCAGAAATCCCTCTCCCCAGCGCATTGACGCCAAATCAGTCATTCACCGGCCGCACATCCGCCATGATGGTCCCCGCCATCACGACGCAGGAGAGCGAGGCTGGTCCAGGCGATGAAATTGTCCGATATACCGCTCGGTTGGGCCGTCACCGGCGTGGCGGTTCTGCTGGTCACCGCCCTGCTGGTGGCCCTGGCCCGGAACCGGGGATCCGCCGCCGGACCGGGCGGCGCGGATTCCTGGGAGCGTTCCGAGGAACGCCGCCGCCGCAAGGAATCCCTGTACGGCGGGGCCTCGTACACGCTGCTGTTCTGCTGTGCCGCCGTCGCGGCCGCACTCTCCTTCCACGGCCTGGTCGGATTCGGGGTGCAGAACCTCAACCTCTCCGGAGGCTGGGAGTACCTCGTCCCGTTCGGCCTGGACGGCGCGGCGATGTTCTGCTCCGTCCTCGCCGTCCGCGAGGCCAGCCACGGCGATGCCGCGCTCGGCTCGCGGCTGCTGGTCTGGCTCTTCGCCGGCGCCTCGGCGTGGTTCAACTGGGTGCACGCCCCGCGCGGCTTCGGCCACGCCGGCGCACCCCAGTTCTTCGCGGGGATGTCGCTCTCGGCCGCCGTGCTGTTCGACCGGGCGCTCAAACAGACCCGCCGGGCCGCCCTGCGCGAGCAGGGGCTCGTCCCCCGCCCGCTGCCGCAGATCAGGATCGTCCGCTGGCTGCGCGCCCCGCGCGAGACCTACGCGGCCTGGTCGCTGATGCTGCTGGAGGGCGTGCGCAGCCTGGACGAGGCGGTCGACGAGGTCCGCGAGGACAAGCGGGAGCAGCTCGCGGAGAGGGAGCGCCGCAAGCTGGCCGGCCGCCGCGAACGGGCCGAGATCCGGGCCATCAACCGCACCAACAGCGTCTGGCGCCCGCGCGGTGCGGCCCGGCAGCTGGAGTCCGGCCAGGAGTCCGCCATAGCCGGCGCGCCCTCGCTGGAACGGCCCGCCGTCGAAGCGGCGGCACCCGGCGAGGGTGCGGCCGTCCAGTCGGGCCTGCCGGCCCGTCCGGAGCGGCGCACGGTCGACCTCACGATGGAGGAGGACACCGTCGCGCTGCCCCGGCTGGACTCGCTGGAGCGCAAGCTGAAGGACCTGGAGCAGCAGTTCGGCTGAGGCGGGTCGTCCGTGAGGCTGCGGCCGTGGCCGTGAGCTCGGACCTCGTCCGCTAGGCCGCGGGCGTGGCGGTGAGCTCGAACCACATCCGCTTGCCCGAGCCGCGCGGCTCCACGCCCCAGCCGTCCGCCAGCGCCTCGACCAGCATCAGCCCGCGCCCGGAGGAGGCCTGCTCCCCCGGTGTCCGGCGGGTGGGCCAGAGGTCGGACTCGTCCTCCACCTCGACCCGCAGCCGGGCCCGGCCGCCGTCGCCCACCGGCTCCCGGTAGAGCCGGGCGGTGAACATCGCGTCCCGGTCGGTGTGCCGGATCGCGTTGGTGACCAGCTCGGAGACGAGCAGCTCGGCGGTGTCCACCAGCTCCGCCACGCCCCAGCGGCGCAGCGCGTCGCGCAGCTCGGCCCGCACCTCGGAGATCCGGGCGAGGTCGGCCTGGCCGATCCGGCGGCGCAGCTGCTGGGCGGCCAGGCCGCCCTCCGGACCGTCCCAGCGCAGGAGCAGCAGCGCTATGTCGTCCTCGCGCTCGCTGTCGTCGGCGGCCTGGGAGGCGATCCGGTCGGCCAGGCTCTCCAGCGGGTCGCGTGCCTCGGCGGCGCGGTCGGCCAGCGGGCCGGCGAGCACCGCGTTGAGCCGGG
This sequence comes from Kitasatospora sp. NPDC032757, assembly GCF_055579305.1. NCBI lineage: Bacteria > Bacillati > Actinomycetota > Actinomycetes > Kitasatosporales > Streptomycetaceae > Kitasatospora > Kitasatospora sp. NPDC032757. The sequence continues at coordinate 163,532 of NZ_JBVINN010000013.1, forward strand.
CGATGCCGTCGTCGAGGTCCATGCCGCGCGCCTCGACCAGACCGTCGGTGCAGAGCAGCACCGTCTCGCCCGGGTCCAGGCTGAAGCGGGTGACGCGGTACTCCTCGTCGGGGGCGATGCCCAGCGGCAAACCGCCGGCGACCGGGACGACGGAGGCGGTGCCGTCGGCCCGGCGGACCATCGGGTCGAGGTGGCCGGCCCGGACCGCGTACACCACGCCGTAGTCGACGTTCACCTCGGCGTAGGTGCAGGTGGCGAAGTGGTCGGTGTCCAGGTCGGCCAGGAAGCGGGAGGCGCGGGCCATCACCGCGGCCGGCGGGTGCCCCTCGGCGGCGTACGCGCGCAGCGCGATCCGCAGCTGGCCCATGATCCCGGCGGCGTGCACGTCGTGCCCCTGGACGTCGCCGATCACCAGCCCGACGTGCCCGCCGGGCAGCGGAACGACGTCGTACCAGTCCCCGCCGATCTGCAGGCCGGACCCGGCCGCCAGGTAGCGGACGGCGGTGGTGACGCCGGGCACGGACGGCACGGTGCGCGGCAGCATCACCCGCTGGAGGCCGGCCGCCAGCTCGTGCTCGGCGTCGTGCAGCCGGGCCCGCGCCAGTGACTGGGCGACCAGGCCGCCGAGGGTGGAGAGCAGGGTGCGCTCGTCGGCGTCCAGCTCGCGGTCGTCGTCGAAGCTGACGACGCAGACGCCGATCGCCCGGCCGCTGGCCACCAGCGGCAGGAAGGCCCAGGAGCTGCGGCCGGTCCGGCTGGTCGGCTCCCAGACCTCGGCGTAGCGCTCGCGGTACTCGTCGCGGCTGGCGATGATCACGGGGGCGCGGTTGCGCAGCGCCTCGGCGGCCGGGTGGGCGGCGGGCAGCACCGAGCGGTCCCAGACGGCGAGCTCGTCCGGCCGGTAGCCGGAGGCACCGAGGATCTGCACCCGGCCTGCCTCGAAGGAGGCCAGCACGAGGCCGTCCGGCGGCAGGCCGGGCAGCGGCAGCTCCGTGAAGACCCGGGCGACGTCGCGGACGGTGACGGCCTCGGAGAGCGCGCGGGCGGCCTCCTTGATGAACCGCGAGCGCTCCTCGCGGAGCAGTGCCATCCGGTCGGCGCGGTCGCGCTTGTGCAGCTCGACGGTGGCGTCCCAGACGAAGCCGACCATCCGGGAGGCACGGCCGAAGGCGTCCGCGAGGACGCGGCCGCGGAACCGGACCGCCCGCATCGCCCCGTTCGGCCCGACCGTGCGGTAGTAGGCGCCGCACTGGCCCAGCTCGGCCACCGCGCGCTCGACCCGGCGGCGCACCACGGGGGCGTCCTCGGGGTGCAGCAGGGCCAGGAAGGACGCGGAGGTGCGGTCGAAGCGGGTCTTGTCCCCCGCGTCCAGGCCGACGATCGTGCAGGCCCGCTGGTCGCCCTCCAGGACGTCGCGGCGGATGTCCCAGTCGAAGGAGCCGATGCCGTTGGCGGCCATCGCGGGCTCCAGCCAGTCCGGCGTGGAGTCTCCCGAGGCGACCGGCAGGCCGCCGGAGAGCATCGGCGCCAGCCGCCCGGCCGCCAGCCCCGGTGCGGTCCGCAGCGCATGCCGGCGCACTGCCTGGGCTGGTGGTCTCGCCCGCCCCGACCCGGCCGTGGACTGGCCGGGAGGAAGCGCCGGCCCCTGGGACTCGGGCTCAGTGGGCATGCTGCTCCTGCCGCTGCCGTGACGGACCGCGCCGACCGTTCGGGCGGGCCGCGTGGCGGTGTGATGGGTGGTGCTGGATAAGGCCGTGCGACGGGCGGTGGTCAGTCGAGGTGAGGTCTCCCCGCTGCTTCCCGCACGTGGACACACATTCCCACCATCCTGGCCAATGTTCGGCCGAGCGGCAATGGCAACGGGCCGGAAATCTTCCTCCAGACCTTCGGCCCACGGTTCCGTTCGATGGCGAACGACGCATTTCCCCCGGCCTCCGCGGCACGCCCCGCCGAGGGGGACGGGCGGGCCGGGGAAGCGGACCGGGCGGGCCGGATCAGGGCGAGGCCAGCTCGAACCAGGTCACCTTGCCATCCCCGCGCAGCTGCACCCCCCAGGCGTCGGCCAGGGCCTCGACCAGCACCAGTCCGCGCCCCGAGGTGGCGTACTCGGCCTCCGGGTCGCGGCGGCGGCCGGGCAGCCGGCCGGCGCCGTCCTGGACCTCGATCCGCAGCCGCAGGTCGGCGGTGAGCACCGCGTCGAAGACCGCGCCCTGGCCGGTGTGCAGCAGCGCGTTGGTGACCAGCTCGGACGAGAGCAGCTCGGCCGTGTCGGCCAGCTCGGGCACCCCCCAGTGGCGGAGCGCGGAGCGCAGCCGGTGCCGGACGGCGCCGACCGCGACCAGGTCGGCCGCGTCGACCGCCAGGTGGAGCCGCCGGTGCAGCGCGCAGTCGGGTGCCGGGGTGCCGGGCTGTGCCTGATCCACCGCGCCGGTGACCCCCGGCCCGCCGCTGATCCCCGGCCCCCCGTTGGCTCCCGGACCGCCCGGCTTGCCGCCCTGGGGCCTGGGCCGGAATGCGTCCCCCGAACTCGTCCGCTGCCGCGGGAATCGCGACTGACCGTCCATCAACACATGCCCCCGCCCTCAATCCGGCCACCCGGTGCCGGATCCCCCGCAGGCCGGGCGGCCCCTCGTTCTGACCACCATCCTCATGCCCAGCTTTCGGCCTTTGCAACAGTGTGCGTCCGATCACCCGTGGTGAAAGGGGCACGGGGCGGTCCGCGTGATCCAACTGCCGACGCCGGACAGGTTTGCGAAGCGTACGGGCGGTTTGCGACGACTTCCGGCCACCGTCCGGCACCTGCGCGCCCGGCGCACCCCGGCCCGCACTCCGGCCCTTGCACTGGCCGGGCACCGGCACCGCAGCGGCACCCACCCGGCCCCGCGACACCCCGCGGACCCGATGGCGGCGCCCGGCGAGCCGAACATCCGGGAAGCGGCAACGCTGGACAGGGCGGCCGGGTCCGGGTTCAATGGCCCGAGATGTTTGAACGCCGTTCTAACTTCATTCCCCTCCCACCCTCCCCGGCGACCGCGAGCGAGGAACCGTGCGACTGACCCCCACCGAGCGGGACCGGCTGCTGATCTTCACAGCAGCCGAGCTGGCCCGTGCCCGCCGCGCCCGAGGCGTACGCCTCAACATTCCCGAGGCGCACGCCCTGATCGCGGACACCGTCTGCGAGGCCGCCCGCGACGGCAAGCGCCTCGCGGAGGCCATCGAGGCCGGCCGCTCCGTCCTCACCGCCGCCGACGTGCTGCCCGGGGTCCCCGACGTGGTCACCGTGGTCCAGGTCGAGGCGGTCTTCGACGACGGCACCCGCCTCGCCGTCGTCAACGACCCCTTCAAGGGCGCCGGCTCGCTCGGCGACGAGGCCCCCGGCGGCGCCCTGATCGGTGACGGCGCCGGCTACGACCCGGTCGAGGAGACGGTCGTGGTGCTCGTCCACAACACCTCCGCGGTGCCGATCTCGGTCACCTCGCACTTCCACTTCTTCGAGGCCAACCCGCGTCTCGCCTTCGACCGCGCCGCCGCCTACGGCACCCACCTCGCGGTGCCGGCCGGCTCCTCGGTGCGCTTCGACCCGGGCGCCACCGTCGAGGTCGGCCTGGTGCCGATCGGCGGCGAACGGGTCGCCATCGGATTCGCCGGCCTGGTGGACGGCCCGCTGGACGCGCCCGGCGCCAAGGAGGCCGCGCTGGCCAAGGCCCGCGCGACCGGCTACCTGACCAGCTTCGACGACGCGGAGGTCGAGTCGTGAGCGAGCAGAGGAAGCAATCGAACAGTGCCGCCACGCGGGCGTGGTCCGGCGACCGAAGCGAGGCCCGAGCATGACCGCGATCACTCCCCACGACTACATCGCCGTGCACGGCCCCCGGGCCGGGGACCGGATCCGGCTGGGCGACTCCGGCCTGATCGTCCGGGTGGAGTCCGACTCGCAGGCGCCCGGGGACGAGTTCCTGGCCGGCTTCGGCAAGACCGCCCGCGACGGGATGCACCTCAAGCCCGCCGCCGTCCGCGACACCTGCGACGTGGTGATCAGCAACGTGCTGGTGATCGACGCGGTGCTCGGCATCCGGAAGACCAGTATCGGTATCCGTGAGGGCCGGATCGCCTCGATCGGGCGGGCCGGCAACCCGGACACCCTGGACGGCGTGGACGTGGTGGTCGGGACGGGCACGACGATCGTCTCCGGCGAGGGCATGATCGCCACCGCCGGCGCCATCGACACCCACGTCCACCTGCTCTCCCCGCGGATCATGGAGGCCTCCCTCGCC
>NZ_JBVINN010000014.1:0-25436 GCF_055579305.1 Kitasatospora sp. NPDC032757
ACCAACGGCTTCCTCGCCGCCTCCGCCGCCGCCTTCGTCGCCCTCGGCGCCGGCGTCCTGATCGCCGTGCGCCGCCTGCGTCCCCAGCGCTGACCGGCACGCACGGAAACCCGAAGGGGCCCTCCTCCGCACGGCGGTGCGGAGAAGGGCCCCTTCACCCTTTTCCGGCTCCGCCCGCCCGCCGCGACGGCGCTCGGCCGCTACGCCGTCGACCCGGCCGTCGACCGGGCCCTGATCGCGGCGGTCACCGGCGACGCCGGCCCCCCTCGTCCGCGGCGATGCGCCCGCCGCCCTCCAGGACGCCGGGCCGTCTTCGGAACGGATCGATGTGCTGACGGTGTTGACGCAGGACACCACCCTCGGCGGCGAGGCCGCCCGCATCCTGGAAAGTGGCAAACATGCTGACCATCGGTTCCGTCGTCCTCGGCGTCGAGGACGTCCGCCGCGCAGTCGCCTTCTGGACGGCCGCCCTCGACTACGTGCCGCGCGACGAGATCGACGACCGCTGGGTCGTCCTCGTCCCCGCGAAGGGCGCCGGCGTGCAGGTGGCGCTCGGCCGCAGCGAGTCGCCGGTGCAGGAGCACCCGCGCGTCCACCTCGACCTCTACGCGGCCGACGCCGCCGACCAGGCCGCCGAGGTGGAGCGCCTGGTCGCCCTCGGGGCCCGGCACGTGGACTGGGACAGCTACCCGGAGGACCCGGACTTCGTCGTCCTCGCGGACCCGGACGGCAACCGCTTCTGCGTCATCGACACGAGCCGGAGCTGAGGCCGGCCGGACGGACGTGGCTCCCGGGCGCGACCTTTGCTTCGCTCACCGGCAGGCCGCTAGCCGCGCCGCCGTACCCGGCTCTCGACACCGCTGCGGACCTGGCGGCTCAGCGCCCCGGCCGCCGTCGCGATGAAGACGAAGTTGTACGTGATCTGCAGCATCACCACCAGCCGCGGCGCCTGCCCGGACGCGGTGATGTCGCCGTAGCCGACCGTGGACATGGTGACGATGGTGAAGTAGAGCGCGTCGAGCCGGGTGTTGAGCCCCACGAACTCGTCGGGCTGGGCGCCGAGGACGTAGTAGGTGGCGGCGAAGACGGTCATCGAGAGGCAGATCAGGAAGACCAGCCAGACCCCCGGACGGCGGCCGGTGCCGTTCAGGATGTCGATGATCCGGGCGAGCAGCAGGGCGCTCAGGCCGGTCAGGACGAGGCCGAAGAACAGCCAGCTGAGCACCGGCCGATGCCCGCCGAAGAAGCGCAGCGGCAGGGTGAAGTACGCGACCATCAGCACCGTGAACGAGCCCAGCAGCAGGCACCAGGCCCGCATGTCGATGCGGTTCCGGGGCGGTGGCGGCAGGTCGTCGGACATCCACCCCAGGCTCCGGTGCCGCACCGGCCCGTGCCCGCCGGGCTGCTCCGTCCGGGGCAGCCGGTCTCAGGCGGCCAGGCCCTGCCGGATCGCCAGGACGGCCAGCCCGACCCGGTTCGGGCTGCCGGTCTTGGCCATCAGGTGGGAGACGTGGGTCTTCACCGTGGTCACGCCGAGGTGCATCCGTTCGGCGATCTCGATGTTGGAGAGCCCGCCGGCGATGTGCCGCAGCACCTCGTGCTCGCGCCCGGTGAGGCCGCCGACGGGTTGGCGCCGGCCGTCCTCGCCGGTCCAGTCGGAGGCGGCCCTGGCGACCACCCGCCGCAGGACGGCCGGGCTGTAAGGGCTCTCGCCGGACGCCGCCCGCCGGACGGCGTCGAGGACGGCGGCGGGTTCGACGTCCTTGGCGAGGAAGCCGCAGGCTCCGGCGGCGAGGGCCGGGTAGAGGCGGTCGTCGTCGTCGAAGGTGGTGAGGACGACGATCCGGGTGGCGGGCAGCAGGCGGTTCAGTTCGCGGGTGGCGGCGATGCCGTCGGTGCCGGGCATGTGGAGGTCCATCAGGACGACGTCGGGGCGCAGCCGCAGGGCCAGTTCGACGGCCTGCGCGCCGTCCGCGGCCTCGCCGGCGACGGCCAGGTCGTCGGTGGACTCGCAGAGCATCCGCACGCCGGCCCGGACCAGCTGCTGGTCGTCGACGATCAGGACGCCGATCACGCGGCACCCCCGTGGGCCTTCGCGAAGGAACCCGGTACGGCCGGTGCGCCGGGTGCGGTCAGCGGCCAGGAGGCCGCCAGACGCCAGCCGCCCGGCATCGGTCCGGCCTCGACCGCCCCGCCGACCAGCGCGACCCGCTCGCGCATGCCGAGCAGCCCGTGGCCGCCGCCGACACCGCCGGGGGCACGGTGGCCTTCGGACAGCTCGTTCTCCAGCTCCAAGCGCACGCTCTCCCCCTCCGTCGTGACCTCTGTCGTGGCCCGCAGCCGGACCCTCGCCCCCGCGTCGGCGTGCCGGGCGACGTTGGCCAGGCCCTCCTGCACCAGCCGCAGCACCGTCAGCCCGCCGATCGCGTCCAGCTGGCCGAGCCGTCCGCCGATGTCGGCGTCGATCCGCAGGCCGGCCTGCCGGGAGCGCTCGACGACGCCGTGGACGGCGGCCGGCAGGTCGGTGGTCTCGGCCAGCAGCGGGGCCAGGTGCTCGGCGTTGGGCTCCCGCAGGGCGGCGAGCAGGCGCCGCAGGTCGGCGAGGGCGGTGGTGGCGCTCGCGTGCACGTCGTCCAGGACGGCGGCCAGCCGCGGATCGGTGCCGGGGAGCACGTGCCGGGCGACCCCGACCCGCAGCACGGTGGAGGCCAGGTGGTGGGCCACCATGTCGTGCAGCTCGCGGGCGATGGCGGCGCGTTCGCCCATCCGGGCGCCCCACTCGGCGAGGTCGCGGCTGTGCTCGGCCTCGCGGGCCCGCTCCTGGGCCGTCCGGGCGGCCTGCTCGGCCGAGCGGAGGTAGCCGGCCAGCAGCACCGGGACGCCGCCGACCACCGCCGCCCGGTACAGCGCGCCCGGGACGCCCCACAGCAGTTCGGACCAGGGCAGTTCCGACCAGGGCAGCCCGGCGCCGGCGGTGGCCAGCTGGACGAGGGCCAGGGCGGCCCCGGCCTGAACGACCGGCGCGCCCCAGCGGCGCAGCGCCAGTTCGAAGAAGGCCGCGGCGACTCCGGCCTTGACCTCGACGTGCACGGTGGCGGCGGCCGGTGCGGCCGTGAGTGCCAGCAGCGCGCACTGGCCGAGCGCGACCGCCAGCGGCCACCGCCCGCCGAGCGCCGCCAGCAGCAGCGCGCCGAGGCCGATCGCCCAGCCGCCCGCGCCCAGCTCCGCGGGGCGGCCCGTCAGCAGCAGGTACCCGAGCCCGGATGCCAGCAGGGCGGGCCGCAGCAGCCGCAGCCCCCACCATCGTGTTCCCGTCACCTTGTCGAGACTAGGGTCGGGCCGGTCCGGGATGATCGTCCCTCAGGGTGAGAACGCGCCTCCTCCTTCAGGCCGGTCGCTCCTTCGGGCCGTTCGGTTCATTCGGGCCGTTCGGCGCCTTCGGGCCGTTCCGGCGACGGCCGGCCCCGGAGGCTCGTCGGCCGGGGCCGGGGCCGGGCCCCGGACGGCCGGTCGAGGCTGCCATCGGCTCCGGACACGACGAAGCCCCCGCTGTCAGCGGGGGCTTCGTCGGAGATCCGGGAGACTCAGGCCGTGGTGGACCGGGGGGTCTCGGTGGCCTTGGTGACGTTGGTCGGCGTCACGGCCGGGCGGGCCTGCTCGGCGGCCGGCTGCTGCGGGGCGGCGGTGTTCTGCGCCGTGCCCTGGGCGGCCGCGTCGGCGGGAGCGTCGTCCTCGCGCAGAGCCTTGGTCTCCGCCTTGAGGATGCGCATGGACTTGCCGAGGCCGCGTGCCATCTCGGGCAGCTTCTTCGATCCGAACAGCAGGACAACGACAGCCAGCACCACCAGGAGGTGCCAGGGCTCAAGACCGTTCCGCAGCATCCCTGGCCACCGGTCCTTTCTCTTCTAGAGTCACAGGAGGGCAAAGCGCCCGACCTGGCCAGTATGCCTGTCCGCGGAGGCGAACGTATACACCGGCCGGGAAACGCTGGTCAAAATGCAGATGTTGCGCGGGCGGCCCGGGGGGAGTGGTCTGGACCACTGCGTGCAGCAGTGAGTGCACTCGGGTCACCCCGGCCTCAGTGGGAGTACCCGACGATCAGACCACAGAACACCGCGGCCACCACCGCCACCCCCACCGAGAGCACCAGCAGGACCTGTGTCCGCGGCAGTGGGGCCCCCTCCCGCATCGCCGCCTCCACCCGCGTCCACCGCCGGTAGGCCGTCACCCCGACCAGCGCGCCGCCGAGCGCGCAGACGACGGCCAGCGCGATCCGCAGCGGCGCGGGGGCGACGTTGGGGGTGAGCTGGTCCACGGCGATCCCGCCCGCGAGCAGGCCGAGCGCGGTGCGGATCCAGGCGAGGAAGGTCCGCTCGTTGGCCAGGGAGAAGCGGTAGTCCGGCTCGTCGCCGCCACCGTCCTGCTCCCCGTCCGGCTCCGGTCCCGGTTCCGACGACGGCATCGGCCCTCCAGCTCCGCCCGGCGTTGCCGTCGACGCTAGGCCGTGGTGCCCGGTGGCGCAGCCCGGGAGCCGCTCCTCGCCTGCTCCGTCCGGCCGAGCGCGGCCCCGGGGGAGCGGTCGGCCTTCCCGATCTGCCCTGCCTTTCACTTGCGGAAGTGGTTCGCCCTGCGAACAGTGATCTCATTAGGCCCCGGCGGGTCTGTTCGGCTGCCGTATTCTGGCCCGATGGCAAAGGCTGCGGGAGGGGAAACGGGGGTCGTCGCCGCCCTGGTGCGGTCGGCTTTCCTGGTGAACGCGGTGTACGCCGAGGCGGCCCGCGCGTACGGGATCACGCCGCAGCAGGGGCAGCTGCTCTGTGTGCTGATGGCGCAGCCGTACGGGATGACCGAGCTGGGCGGGGTGCTCGGGCTGGCCAAGTCCAGCCTGACCGGTCTGGTCGACCGCACCGCCCGGCGCGGACTGGTCCGGCGTGAGGCCGACCGGTCGGACGGGCGGGCCGTGCGGATCGTGCTCACCGGAGCCGGATCGGAGCTGGTCGAGGAGTTCTACGCCGAGGTCTGCCGCCGGATCGACCGGCTCCCGGCCGGACTGGGCGCCGGAGACCGGGCCGCGCTCGCCGGGCTGCTCGGCCGGGTCGTCCGGGACAACGAGGTGCCGGCGGTCTTCCTGGAGCTGGACGAGGGAGCCCGCTGAGGCGGGCTGCCGAGCCGCGGCCCGGTACTGCGTCGCCAACCACCTCTCCCCTCTTTTGGTTCGCTGCAGGAAGCATGTTGATTCGCAGTGCGAACGTGAGGAAATATGGATGCGCCGGCGGGCCTCCATCCGCAACACTGCCCCGATGACCACCGACACGCCCCGCACCGGCACGCCCCGCACCGGAACTCCTCGCGCCGAGGAGCCCCGCACCGCCCGGGAACGCGCACTCCACCACGTCGCGGCCCTCGCCTCCGGGCCGCCGATCGACCCGGACCTGCGCGTCACCCTGAACTTCCACCCCGACCGGGTCTCCGACGGCCGGCCGATCCTGGACGGGCTCGCGGGCGACGCCGTCTACCGCTCCCAGTTCGTCACCGGCACCAGCAACGGCGGCCTCACCGCCCACCCCGGCGGCGACCGCTGGCGCTGGGAGAGCCGTATCTTCGGCGGCGCCTACGACACCGCCCCCGCCGAGGCGCGCCCGGTGTACGGGGCGCTCAACTTCCGCCGCAAGCCGCTCGGCGCCGCGCCGCGGTTCGGCTCGGCCCACTTCCGGCTGAGCGCGCCCGCCCTGGCCCGCGTCACCTTCTGCTACCCCGACAGCTTCCTCGAACCGGCCGACTTCGGCGTCGCCGAGCGGTTCGGCCTCGTCCCGCTCGCCGAGGCCGACGACGCCGACGCCCTGGACGACTACATCGAGGCCCAGGTGCACGGCGAGGTCCGGCTCGACCGGGACGTCGAGGCGCTCGTCCTCGACCCGAGCCACCGCGGCACCCCCGTCGAGGAGCAGGCCCGCCGCCTCCCCTGCCCGGTCGAGTGGCACCCCGGCGTCCGTCTCTCCACCGACGAGCTGCGCCGTCACCCCGACTACCGCGGGCCCGAGTTCGTCGCCCTCGGCCTCACCCTCGCCGAGGACGGCCACCTCGACCCGCGCATCCTCGGTGACGCCGCCCGCACCGGCCGGTACGACCCGCAGGACCTCAAGAGGGTCTGGCACCTGCTCGCCCGCTTCGGCTCGCCCGCCCGCCCGGAAGCCGCCTAGGGTCCTTGCCGGCCGATCGCGCCGGGCCCGCCCCCGGACGGGCCTCAGCCGCGACGGGCCAGCAGGTAGCCGCGGTGGGTCTGCGCCTCCTCCGGGTACGGGCCCCGCTCCAGGCGCGCCTCGATGGTGAAGCCGGCCTCCGCCAGCAGGCCGGCGACGGTTTCCAGCTCCAGGAAGTGGAAGTCCACGTTCACCCGGTGGCCCCACCACTCGTCCATCCGGCGGACCTCCGTGCCGAGGTGGAACGAGACCAGCAGGGTGCCGGACGGCCGCAGCACCCGCCGCAGCTCCGCGAACGCGGGCAACAGCTCGGCCGGTTCGAGGTGGATCACCGAGTAGAGGGCGACCGCGGCGTCGAACTCCCGGTCCGACGCGGGCAGCCGCAGCAGGTCGCCCTCACGGAACTCCGCCTCCGGGTGGTCCCGCCGTGCGAGCTCCACCATCGCCGGCGACAGGTCGACCCCCACGGCCTTCACCCCGCGCTCCGCCAGCCACCCCGTCACATGGCCCGGCCCGCACCCCAGATCCGCCACCACCCCGCCCGCGGCCGCCTCCACGACCACCCCGAGCAGCCCCCGGTCCACCGGCTTGAACGCCAGCTCACCCCCCACCCGCTCGCGGTACTCCTCCGCGACGACGTCGTAACTCGCCCGCACCCGCCCGTGGTCAGCACTGTTCGTCATGCTGGCAGCCTGCCAGGGGGAGTCGGCGCGCGTGGCCGAGTCCGGCAGAATGCCGCGGGCCGTAGCCACGGTGGGTGTGCGAGAGCCCCCGTCCCCGCGGGCGGGGTGGGGGCTCCTGATGACGCGCAAGGGGGGTGGGGTCAGGCGGCGGGCTCGGCCGGGCGGGCGGGGAGGTGGGACATCAGGCGGTAGGCGAGGAGGGCGGCGCCGAGCGCGAAGACCAGGCCGACCACGGCGGCGACGTGCAGGCCTTCGGTGAAGGCGGCGCGGGCGGTGTCGAGCAGCTCGGCGCCGAGCCGGCCGGGCAGGCCCGCGGCGACGGTGACCGCGCCGCCGAGGGTGTCCTGGGCGGTGTGGAGGGCCTCGCCGTCGAGGCCGGCCGGCAGGGAGCCGTCGAGCCGGAAGCGGTAGACGGCGGCACCGGCCGCGCCGAGCAGGGCGATGCCGAGGGAGCTGCCGAGCTCGACGGCCGTCTCGGAGGTGGCGGAGGCGGCGCCGGCCCGCTCGGCCGGGGCGGCGGAGACCACCATCTCGGCGGTGAGGGTCATGGTGCCGACGGTGCCGGCGGCCAGGATGCCCGCCGCGGTGAGGATGAGGGCGAGCGGGGAGTCCGCGCCGACCTGGGTCATCATCGCGAAGCCGGCCGCGCCGGTCAGGAAGCCTCCGGCCATCATGACCGCGGGCCGGACCTTCCCGGCGAGCGCCGAGCCGAGGCCGACCGCGGCGCCGACGCCCACGCTGGGGACGAGCGACCAGAGCGAGGCGGTCAGCGGGCTCATGCCCTTGACCAGCTGGAGGTACTGCGAGGTGAAGAGGGTGAAGCCCATCATCGCGAACATCGCGACGGAGTTGACGCTGATCGCCCCGGTGAAGGCGCGGATCCGGAAGAGGCTCAGGTCGAGCAGCGGGTCGGCGGCGGTGCGCTGGCGGTGGACGAAGGCCGCGACGAACAGCAGGCCGACCGGGAGGGCCAGGGCGGCCGGCGGGCTCCAGCCGTCGACGGCGAGGGTCTTGACGCCGTAGACCAGCGGCAGGATCGCGGCCAGCGAGAGGCCGGCACCGAGCAGGTCGAAGCGGCCGCGCTGCGGGGTGCGGTACTCGGGCAGCAGTACCGGGGCGGTGACCAGGAGCAGGGCCATCACCGGGATGGCGATCAGGAAGGCCGAGCCCCACCAGAAGTGGTCGAGCAGGAGGCCGCCGACGACGGGCCCGAGGGTGGCGCCGGTGGTGAGGACGGCGCCCCACGCGCTGAGGGCGACCTGTCGCTGCTTGGGGTCGTGGAACATGTTGCGGATCAGCGCGAGCGTCGAGGGCATCACGGTCGCCCCGGCGGCGCCCAGCACGGCACGGGCGGCTATCAGCTGGCCGGCGCCGTCCGCGTAGGCGGCCAGCAGGGAGGCGCCGATGAAGCCGGCGGCGCCGGTCATCAGCAGCCGGCGGCGGCCGATCCGGTCGCCCAGCGAGCCCATCGTGATCAGCAGTCCGGCCAGCAGGAACGAGTACATGTCCATGATCCACAGCTGCTCGGTGCCGCTCGGTGCCAGCGTGGTGGAGATGTACGGGACGGCGAAGAAGAGCACGCCCATGTCCATGGTGAGGACGAGGGTCGGGAGCAGGAGGACGGCCAGGCCGATCCATGCGCGACGGCCTGCGCGGCCGGTGGTTGCGGTCATGGGGACGACAGTAGAGCCGTCTTGCACGTTTGTCTAGCACGAGCGTCTAAATCACTCGTCTAACTCATGCGTCTTATTCATCTGTTCAGTAGGTGTGCAAGACATGCGTGCAAGACACGTGTCTGGATTGACCGTACCATTGGGACCATGGGAAATCGTGAAGACCTGCTCGCCGGTGCCAAGCGCTGCCTGCTCGACAAGGGCTACGGGCGCACCACCGCCCGCGACATCGCCAATGCCTCCGGCGTCAGCCTGGCCGCCATCGGCTACCACTTCGGCTCCAAGGAGTCGCTGCTCGACGCGGCGCTGATCGAGGCCATGGGGGAGTGGGGCGGCACGCTGGGCGCCGTGGTGGAGCGGGCGTACGCGATCTCCGACGACCCGGAGGAGCGGTTCGTCGCGGTCTGGGACGGGGTGAAGGAGACGTTCGCCGAGCACCGCGGCCTCTGGACGGCCCAGTTCGAGGCGATGATGCAGACCGAGCGGGCGCCCCAGCTGCAGGAGGCGCTCGCCAGCGCCCAGAAGGAGGGCCGGCTCGGGCTCGCGGCGCTGTTCCAGGGGCTCGAAGAGGTGCCGGACACCGAGGAGGAGCTGGCCCGCGGCATGTTCTACCAGGCGCTGCTGGTCGGACTGGTGGGCCAGTGGCTGGCCGCGCCCGATATGGCGCCGACCGGGCGGGACTTCCTGCGCGGCCTGCGGCTGGTCGGTGACACCGTGCTCAGGCCGGCCGTGTCGTAGCCGCGGTGCTGTTGTAGCCGCGGTGCTGTCCTGGCTGCGGCGCTCCCGTGGCCGCGGCGCCGTCGTGGCCGCGGCGCTTCCGCAGCCTCGGCGCCGTCGTGGCCGATGGGCCGATCGGCCCATCGGCGGGTCTACGCCGTGACCGCCGTCAGCAGCACCACCGAGTCGACGTGGGCCAGCAGTCCGTGCCGTTCCTGCGGGACGGGGTGGAGCTGGCCCGCCGACAGCTCCTGGAGCCGGCCCGCGATGGTCAGCGAGACCCGGCCGCGCAGCACCTGGAGGGAGGCGGCGGCCGGCGCGTTGTGCTCGTCCAGTGCGGTGCCCGCGGTCAGCGCGATCACGGTCTGCCGCAGGACGCCGTCGTGCAGCACGAGGTGGGAGCTGCGCCCGTGCGGGCTCTCGGCGGCCCTGGCCGCGTGCTCCACGGCGAGCAGTTCGAGATCGACCATCGTGCGTCCTCCAGGGCCGGCCTGCCGGGGCCCCGTGGCCCCTCCGCCAGCGTCGCGGACGCGGTCGGCTCCCGCACCCGGAGTCTTTCGGCGTGCGCGGTCCGCCGACTGCACCCATGGTGGATGCATGGCTACCAACCAGAGTTTTCTCAGCGGGTTCCAGGTCAACCGCTCGCTGCTGGCCGGCGGCGCGGTGCTCACGGGCATCGGCGCGCTGCTCGGCGCGGCCGGGGCGGTGATGGTGTGTGCGGCGCTGGCCACGGCCGGCCGCGGCTGGGTGCGGAGCATGGACACCCCGCCGACGGCCATGGCCCAGCGGGCGCTGCACGAGGCCAAGGTCGCGTCGTCGGCGGGCTGGGAGGCCTGGCGTGCCGAGCACAGCTCACCCAACTGACCGGACGACGGCGGGCCGCCGTGGGGGCGGCCCGCCGCCGGACGACAACCGCTACAGCCCGAGTGACTTGGCGATGATGCTGCGCATGACCTCGCTCGTGCCGCCGTAGATCCGGAACACCCGGTTGTCGGTGTAGAGGCGGGCGATCGGGTACTCCAGGATGTAGCCGTAGCCACCGTGCAGCTGAAGGCACTTGTCGATCACGCCGGACGCCGACTCGGTGCAGAACAGCTTCGCCGCCGCCGCGTCCGCGACGGTCAGCTCGCCGCGCTGGTAGAGCTCCAGCGCGCGGTCGACCATCGACTGCTGGGCCACCACCTGGGCCTCGCAGTCGGCCAGCGTGAACTTGGTGTTCTGGAACTCGGCCACCGCCTTGCCGAAGACCTTGCGGTCCTTGACGTACTGGACGGCGAACCGGACCGCCGCCGCCGAGGCCGCGTACGCGCCGACGGCGATCGCCAGCCGCTCCTGCACCAGGTTGTGGGTCAGGTAGGAGAAGGCCCTGCCCTCCTCGCCGAGGAGGTTCTCCACCGGCACCTTGACGTCGCTGAACGCCAACTCGGCCGTGTCCGAGGTGCGCAGGCCGATCTTCTGCAGCTTGCGGCCGACGGTGTAGCCCTCGGAGGCGGTGTCCACGCAGAGGATGGAGAGACCGGCCCGGCGGTTGTCCGGGTCGTACGGGGACGTCCGGCAGATCACCAGGACCAGATCGGCGAGCACTCCGCCGGTGATGAAGGTCTTGGCGCCGTTGAGCACGTAGTGCGTGCCGTCCTCGGAGAGCCTGGCCGTGGTGGAGATGCCGGCGAGGTCGGAGCCGGCGCCCGGTTCGGTCATCGCGATGGCCGTCATGATGTCGCCGGAGACGAAGCCCGGCAGCCAGCGCTGCTTCTGCTCCTCGTTGGCGTACTCCAGCAGGTAGGGCAGCACCAGGCCGGTGTGCACCCCCGAGGAACCGAAGCTGACGCCCGCGCGGGCCGTCTCCTCGGCGACGACCGCCTGGTACTTGAAGCCGCTCTCGCCGGCGCCGCCGTACTCCTCCGGTACCTCGATGCCGTAGATGCCGAGCGCGCCGAGCTGACGGTAGAAGTCGCGCGGCGGGTGGCCCTCGGCCTCCCAGCTCTCGTAGACGGGGACGACCTCGTTGGCGATGAAGTCCCGGATGGTCTCCCGGAAGGCCTCGTGGTCCTCGGTGAACACGGTGCGGCGCACGGCGGCGCTCCCTTCGGTGGTGCCAGGTGATCGCTCCACAAGTTAATCCCGGGTAGCTTCGGCTGTCCAGGGTCGGCGTGCCGGTGTCCCCGCCGGGGCGGAGGCCGGTACCGGCGGGCTCGGAGGCCCGTGAAGTGAATCCTTGCTAGCCTACGGTCGGCGTTGACGGAGAGCTGGTACGAGGGGGCGACGGCATGGTGGTCAGGCGGCCGCCCGCGCCGGCCCGGCAGGCGCAGATCCTGGCCGTGGCCGCCGAGCGCTTCCACCGCAGCGGGTATCACCAGGTGTCGATGACGGAGGTCGCCGCCGGGGTCGGCATCACCGCGCCCGCCCTCTACCGGCACTTCCGCGGCAAGCCCGAACTGCTCGACCGGGCCGTCCGGCTGGGCCTGGACGAGCTGGCGGTCGGGCTGCGGGCGGCCGGCTCCACGGCGGAGGTCGGCGCCGCGCTGGCCGCCGTCGCGGTCGGGCACCGGCCGCTCGGCACGCTGGTGCAGCGCGACGCCCGGCTGCTGCCGGCGGCCCGGCGGGCCGCGCTCCGGCGTGAGCTGCGCGCCGACGCCGCCCTGATGGCAGGCGTGCTCCTCGTCGAACGGCCCGAACTCTCGCCGCACGATGCCAAGTTGATCTGCTGGTCGGCGCTCTCGGCCTGCTCGGGCCTCTCCTACCAGTCGGCCGTCCCGCAGCTGCGCCGGGCCGAACGGCTGCTGCGCGAGCTGGTGGCGGCGGTGCTCGCCGTGTCCTTGGCGGACGCCGCTCCCGATGGGCAACCGCCGCGCACCGTCGAGGAGGTGCAGCCGCCCTGCGTCGTCGCGGAGGTGCAGCCGCTCTTCGCCGGAGCGCAGGTGCGGCCGCAGTCGCGCCGGGAGGAGTTGCTCGCGGCGGCGGTCAGGCTCTTCCACCGGCGCGGGTTCGACAACGTCAGCACCGACCAACTCGGCGCCGCGGTCGGCATTTCGGGGCCCAGCGTGTACCGGCACTTCGACAGCAAGCAGCAGTTGCTGGCCGCCTCGCTGGTGCGCAGCCGCGAGCGGCTCTGGCACGAGGTGGCGGGCGCGATCGATGTGCAGGCCGGTCCGGCGGCGGCGCTGGAGGCCGGACTGGCCGCGTACGTGGGGTTCGCCCGGCGCAACAGCGACTACCTGGGCGTGATGCTGAGCGAGACCGAGCGGCTGGCCGCGCCGGACCGGCGGGCCGCGGTGGACTTCCGGCGGGACTTCCTGCGGACGTGGGTCGGCCTGCTCTGCCGGGTGCGCCCGGAGTGCGACGCGGCGGAGGCCCGGATCCGGGTCCACGCGCTGTTCGCGATGGTCAACGACGGGGTGCGGAACCGTCCGTACAGCGACCGGCCCGACCTCGGCGACTGTCTGCGCCGCCTCGGCCGGGCCGTCCTGGGCGTGCCCGCCCGGACGTGACCGGGTGCCCGCCCCTGCGCGCGGGGGCGGGCACCCGGCCCGGGCTCGGAAGGCTCGTCCTAGTACAGGACGTGCGGGTAGTACACCGTGGCGGCGAGGTTGCCGTTGCCCTGGAGGGCGCCGATGTCGCCGCCGTTGCCGGTGACGGCGAGGCCGTTGTTCTGGTTGCTCGCGCCGGAGCCGGTGGCCGTCTGCTGGGTGTTGACCACGTTGCCGTGGACGTTGCCGATCACGTTGTTGGAGCCGGTGTTGCTCACCACGCTGCTGTTGGAGTGGTGGTCGGCACCGGCGCCGTTGTCGGCGTGCGCGGTGGCGGCACCGACGCCGACGAGGAGGAAGGCCCCGAGGGCGGTGACGGCGGCGGCTGCGCGGATACGGGACACGCTGGTCTCCCTGAAGGGTGGAGTGCGAAAAATGGCGCCTTCCGGAGTGGCCGCCCCGAAGCGCCGTTGCCTGACGTCGCGCGACCAGCATTCACCAGCGCCGTGGACGAACTCCACCGAATGAGTGGCAATTCGCCCGATGGTGTCATGAAGGCGGCATATCCGGATCCCGGGTGGGAGAGCGAGGCGTTACGCTCCCAGCGCCAAATCCACCCGTGTGGAGGGAGGTTGATGCACCCGATCGGAGCAGTCGACGGCCGGTCCGCCACCCCCGGCGGTCAATACCAGGTTGACCGGACGTCCGTCATCAGAAAGAAATGGTCGCCGGATAGTCGCACTGGCACACTGAGGACCCATGTCTGAAGGTCTCCCGCCCGACCCCGTGCCCGCCGAGGATCTGCGTACGACCGAGGTCGATCTCGGCGGACTGGTGAACGTCCTCGCCACCCATCTCTACTCCACCCCGCTGGTCGCCCTGCGCGAACTCGTCCAGAACGCCCACGACTCGCACACCCGACGCCTGCTGGAGGACCCGGACGGCGGCCACCGGCCGCTGATCCGGGTGCGAGCCGACGCGGACCGGCGCACCGTCAGCATCGAGGACACGGGCGCCGGCCTGACCGAGCCGGAGATCCACGCCTACCTCGCCACCGTCGGCACCGGCTACACCCGGATGCTGCGCGAACTGACCGGCAACCAGGAGCTGATCGGCGCCTTCGGCCTCGGCTTCCTCTCCGCCTTCTCGGTGGCCGACGAGGTCACCGTCACCACCACCTCTCACCGTGAGCCGCTGCTCGGCCACCGCTACCGCAGCTTCGGCGGCGAGCAGTACAGCGTCGAGCCGGCCGCCGCGCGGCCCGGCGCCGGCACCGTGGTCGAGCTGTCGCTGAAGACCGAACACGCCCACCTCGCCGACGAGTACGCGCTGCGCGAGGTGCTCGGCCGGTACTGCGTGCTGCTGCCGATCCCGGTCTACGTCGGCGACGACGAGCAGCCCGTCAACGCCGTCCCGGTGCCCTGGCGGCAGTCCTCCGACCCGTCGACCGCAGACCCGTACGCCGCCCGGATGCGGTTCGCCACCGCCTTCGGCCGCCGCTTCGAGCCGCTCACCGCCTTCCCCGTCCGGCCCGTCGAGGGCGGCAGCGACGCCGTCGGCCTGCTCTGGGTCCAGGACGGCGGCACCTACGGCAGCAGCGACAACCGCGACCTCGCCGTCTACCTGCGCGGCATGCTGCTCGCCGACGACGCCCGCGACCTGCTGCCCAGTTGGGCCGGGTTCATCGGCGGCGTGGTCGAGTCCAGCCGGCTCACCCCCACCGCCAGCCGCGAGGACCTCCAGCGCGACGAGCACTACCGCGCGCTCCAGCAGGCCCTCACCGACGCCGTTGTGGACGGCCTCTACGAGACCGCCCGGCTGCGGCCCGCCGTCTGGCGGCGCATCCTCGCCCGGCACGGCCAGGACCTCCTCGGCGCCGCGCTCTGCGACGACCGGCTCTTCACCCTGCTCGCCGACGACGTCCCGGTGCCCACCTCGCAGGGAGACCTCACGGCCGGCGCGCTGCGGGCGGCCGGCGGAGGCGCGGTGCACGTCGCGCTCGGCAGCAACGGCGGCTTCGAGGAGATGCTCTACCGGGCGATGCAGGTGCCGATCGCGCGCGGCGACCGCTACGCCGTGCTGCCGTTCCTGCGCCGCTACGCCCAGCTCCGGGACTGCCGGATCGTCGAGCTGGGCAGCGAGCGCGGCAACCGCGAGCTGTTCCGCGACCCGGAGCGCCCGCTGCCCGCCGAGGAGGCCGCCTGGCTCGCCGGCGCCCTCGCCGACCAGGGCGAGCAGCTCGTACCGGCCCGGTTCGAGCCGGCCGGGCTGCCGCTGGTCCTCGTCCCCGACCGGGAGGCCGAGCTCAAGGCCCGGATCGAGGACGACCAGGCGGACGCCCGGATCCCGTCCGCCGCGCTGCGGCTGGCCCGGGCGTTCACCGCCCGCACCGACGGCGAGGTCAAGGCCCGGCTCTACCTCAACCTGGCCAGCCCGGCCGTCCAGGACCTGCTCACCGCCTACCGCGACGGGCACACCGGCAGCGCCACCGCCGCCGGGCTGCTCCGCTCGCTCAAGGTGATCATGGCGGCGGCCTCGGCCGGCGGGGGCGGCGGCGACCTCACCGCGGCCCTGGCGGGCATCGGCACCGCGGTCTCCGCGCTGACCGCCGCCGTGCCGGCCGGGCTGCCCGCCGTCCCGGACAGCCCGGGCGGGCTCACGGATGCGGGCTGAACCGACGGCCCCGGCCCACGGTCCGGACGGACCGTCAGCGGCCCCGGCCACACTGACCACCAGCACGGCGCACGACCCGCAGGGGGAGACGGAAGAGGCATGAGTACCGACATCTGGGCCTGGGTGCGCGAAACCCACGAGCAGCTGGCCGAGGCCGGCCACCGGCGGCTGGCCGACGCCATCTACGAGCTCCCCGGCCACGCCAACGAGGGCCGGAACGAGCAGCTCGACGCCGTCTACCCGGAGGCCGTCGCCGCCGCCCGGTCGCTCGGCCTGCCCTGGGTCGAGGTCTACCTGCGGCACTGGCGGATGCAGAACCTGCTGAACAAGCGCCACCAGGGCGAGCAGGCCCTGCCCGAGGCGGTCGACCTGCTGGAGTTCGCCCACCGCGAGGAGACCGCAGGCTGCCCGCAGTCGGTCTGCGTGGTGCAGGACTTCGCGATCTGCCACGCCCGGGTCGACGGCCCCGGCTACGTGCCCGAGCGGCTCGCCGTGCTGAGCGAGACGCTGGAGCGGATCGAGCCGTCCCGGGCCTGCTTCGACTGCCTCTCCCGGGAGTACTCCGACGCCTTGGAGGACGACGGCCGCCCCGGCGAGGCGCTCGACCACCTGGACACCGCCGCCGCCCGGATGCAGGCGGCCGGCCAGCGGCTCTCGCTCCACTTCCACCACGCCCGGGCCGGCACCCTGCACCTGCTCGGCCGGCACGAGGAGGTGCTGACCCTGCTCGACACCGCCGAGCAGGCCGAGCGCGCCCGCGGCCGGGAGATCGACGACAGCGACCGGCGCTGGGGCGCCCTGATGCGGGCCCGCGCGCTCGCCTCGCTCGGCCGCACCGAGGAGGCGCTCGCACTGCTCCCGGGCCGGGAGGAGGCCGAGCGCCACGCCGACCTGCGGCCGGCCTGGACGAAGACCGTCGAGCTGCTGGTCGCGGCCGGCGCATGGGAGAACGACGCCGAGCTGGGCGCCGCCGTGGCCGGCTGGGTCGGCTACCTCGACGGCACCGGTTCGCACCGCCCCTGCGTCGACCTGCTGCTGGCCGCCGGGCGGCTCGCCCTCGCCCGCGGCGCCCGCACGGTCGCGCTCACCCTGGCCGCCACCGGCGAGCGCAAGCTCACCCGGCTGCGCCGCACGGACGGCGTGGCCGCGGAGGTCGCCGCGCTGCGGGCGGCCGCCGAGGCGCTGCCGGAGCCCGAACTGCCCGTCCCGCCGGGCGAGCTGCTCGCGCACCTCGCCGCCGTGGGCGTTCCCCCCGAGACCGGCGCCGACCTGCTCTCCGTCGCCCTGGACCGGTACCGGGGCGAGCAGGACGGCGCCACCGGCCTCGCTCTCAACCTGGCCGCGGTGCTGGGCGGCCTCGGCCACGTCCGGGCCGCCGCCGACCTCCTCTGGGAGTGGCTGGACGCCGACCCGGCGAGCGAGCAGCTGAGCGGCATGCTCGCCAGTGCCCTGATCGAGGCCGAGGACGACGAGGGCCTGCGCCGCCTCGCCGACCGCCTGGCGGCGACCGGACCGGCCGACGGCCACTGGGTCCGGGCCCGCTGGGCCGCCGCCGAGGGCCGCTGGGCGGAGGTGGTGGAGCACTGCGAGGCGATCCTGGCCGAGCACCCGGGCCGGATCAGCCCCCGCCGGATGGCCGCCGCCGCGGCCACCGAGCTGGGCGACCACGCGGGTGCCCAGCGGTTCTACCAGGAGCTCCTGGTGCACGCGCTGCCCGCCGAGGGCACGCCGGAGGAGGAGCAGTACCGCACCGTCCAGGAGCCCGACCTCTGGCACCTGATCACCGCCGCCACCGCCAACCGGGACTGGGAGGTGGTCCGCTCCACCGGCGCCCTGATCGGCCTGGACTTCGACGAGCCCGAGGGCCCGGTGGACGAGGAGTGGCAGCTGGTCACCGTCCGGGCCACCCGGACCAACGGCGCCACCGCCGACCTCCCGGCCGTCCGGACCGGCCCGGCCACCGCCCGCATCCTGCCGGTGCTCGGCGACGACGTGACGCTCAACCACGGCGACGTGGTGGTCTTCGCCCCGGCGCTGCTGGAGGAGCCGCCCGCCGAGGACGCGCCGGAGGAGGAGCGGCGGCGCTGGCGCCCGGTGTTCGGGCTGCTCACCCTGCTCGACCCGGCCGGCTACACCACCTACTGGATGGACGGCGGCTGGCCCGGCGACGAGGCCTGGGCCGTGCTGCGCGAGGAGCTGGCCCGGGCCGGCTACGCGGTCTGGGCCTACAGCGGGGACGGCTACACCATCACCGACCCGGCCGACGAGGACGCCTTCCTGCCCGGCGTCTACGCCGCCGTCGGGGTGCCGCCCACCGCCAACGCCGCCGAGGCCGACGCGCTGCTGCACCGGCTCACCGGCGCCTGGCCGCACCCGCTGGCCTGGCTCGACCTGGCCAGGGCGGCGGGCACGGACACCGGCCGCCACGAGGAGGTCATCGAGCGGTACGGGCTCTGATCGCAGCCGGGCCGGGGCCCGGGTCGGACGGGTCGGACGGGTCGGGTCGGGCCGGACGGGCCGGGTGCGGGACGGGCGGGTGCGGGGTGGACGGGGTGCGGGGCCGGCCTCCTGGATTCAGACGTTCTTGGTGAATGCTTTACTGTTTCATTGCCAAGAGTCGACCTCCAGGAGTGTCCGCCCCGTGACCAGCCTCGCCCTCGGCCCGTCCTGGCTCGATCCGACCCACCTGATCTCCACCTTCGGGCCGATCGGTCTCCTGGCCATCGTCTTCGCCGAGTCCGGCCTGCTGATCGGCTTCTTCCTCCCCGGGGACTCGCTCCTGTTCACCACCGGCCTGCTGGTGGCCGACGGCACCTACCTGCACCAGCCGCTCTGGCTGGTCTGCGCACTGGTGGTGGCCGCCGCGGTGGCCGGGGACCAGGTCGGCTACCTCTTCGGCCGCAAGGTCGGGCCGAGCCTGTTCCGGCGCCCCGACTCCCGGCTGTTCAAGCAGGAGAACGTGGAGAAGGCGGCCGCCTTCTTCGACCGGCACGGACCCAAGGCGATCGTGCTGGCCCGCTTCGTGCCGATCGTGCGGACCTTCACCCCGATCGTCGCCGGGGTGAGCAGGATGAACTACCGCACCTTCGTCGTCTACAACGTCGTCGGCGGCGTCCTCTGGGGCGCGGGCGTCACCGTCCTCGGCTACTTCCTCGGGCAGATCCCCTTCGTCCGGGACAACATCGAGGCGATCCTGGTCGGCATCGTGCTGGTCTCGGTGCTACCGGTGGCATTCGAACTGCTGCGTGCCCGCCGGTCCGGCGCGTCCGCCCCGGCCCGCGACCACGCCGGGTAGGCACCCCCCGCACCCGGCGCCCGCCGCGGCGTACATGTGCGTCCGGCAGTTCGATCGGGCAAGGTGTACCCGAGATCGAACGGCGGCCCGGCGACCCCGGCGCCATCAGGGGCGGCAAGGAGCGGAAGTGCCTAAGCGGGGCCGACCGGGCGGGGGCAAGCGGGCCAGGGGCGGCAGAGGGGCCCGGCAGGCGCGTCCGGCTCCCGGCGCGCAGCCGCTCCACCCCTCCGACGCGCCGCCCACCGAGGGCCTGCTCGGCCACCCCGCCCCGGCCGCCGAGCCGGCCACCGTGATCCCGCTCGCCCCGCCCGTCCCCGAGACCAAGGGCCTGCTGAGCCCGGAGCGCGCCGACGAGGCCGCCGAGGAGCCGGCGGACGAGATCCGGGCGGCCTACCGCCGCCGATCGGTCGCCGAGGACACCCTCACCCCCGAGGAGTGGCAGGCGGCCGGCTACACCCCACCGACCGGCATCGCCGTCCCGGCCCTGAAGCCCGGAGCCCCCGGCGAGGCGCCCTGGCCGGACCGGATGCGCACGCTGCTGCGCACCCCGATGACCGAGCGCCCGGCCTTCGAACGCACCCCGCGCGAACTGCACCCCTCCGCCGCCCGCAACGTTCCGCGCATCCTCGACCTGACGCTCCGGATCGGCGAACTGCTGCTGGCCAGCGGCGAGGCCGCCGAGGACGTCGAGGCGGCCATGCTCGGCATCGCCCACGCCTACCGGCTGGACCGCTGCGAGCCGCAGGTCACCTTCACCCTGATCGGGATCTCGCACCAGCCCTCGCTGGTCGAGCCGCCGGTCACCGCGGACCGCGTGGTGCGCCGCCGCACCTCCGACTACACCCGGCTCAACGCGGTGTACGAGCTGGTCGCCGACATCACCGCGGAGACGGTCACCGTCAACGACGCGTACCGCCGGCTCGCCCTGATCCGCCGCAACCGGCACCCGTACCCGGCCTGGCTGCTCGCGCTGAACACCGGGCTGCTGGCCGGCGCGGCGACCTTCCTGGTCGGCGGGCGGATCGACGACAAGGCCTGGCTGGTCTTCGCCAGCGCCTTCATCGCGGCCGTCCTCGGCGACCGGCTGGCCTCGCTGATCGCCCGTCGCGGCCTGCCGGAGTTCTACCAGTTCGTGCTGGCCGCGATGCCCGCGGCGGCCTCGGGCATCATCCTCTCCCTCAACGACTGGGGCCTGCGCGGCTCCGTCGTGATCACCGGTGGGCTGTTCGCGCTGCTGCCCGGGCGGGCCCTGGTCGCCGCCGTCCAGGACGGCCTGACCGGCTTCTACATCACCGCCGCCGCACGCCTGCTCGAAGTGATCTACCTCGTGGCGGGCATCGTCATCGGCGTGATGCTGATCCTCTACCTCGGGGTCGGCTACGACGCCGAGCTCAAACCCGACGAGGGCCTGGCCGGGGTCAACTACCCGCCGGTCCAGATGGTCGCCGCGCTGGTGCTGACGCTCGCCTTCGCGATGCTGCTGCAGACCGACCGCCGCCTGCTCGCCCTGGTCACCCTGAACAGTGGCATCGGCTGGTCCAGCTACGGCGTGCTGGTCCACAACGCGGGGATCTCGCCGATCGTCGCCACCGGTGTGGCGGCCGGCCTGGTCGGCCTCTTCGGCCAGCTGATGGCCCGCTACCGCTACGGCTCCGCACTGCCGTACGTGACCGCGGCGATCGGCCCGCTGATGCCCGGTTCGGCGCTCTACCTCGGCATGCTCTCCTTCGCCCAGGGCCACTCCGCGGGCGGCCTGGTGCAGATCACCCGGGCCGCCGCGATCGCCCTGGCGCTGGCGATCGGCGTGAACCTCGGGGGCGAGATCGCCCGGCTCTTCATGAAGCTGCCGGCCGACGCCGAGCTGCCGGCCGTCCCCCGCCGGGCGGCCAAGCGCACCCGCGGCTTCTGACACCCACCCGCGGCCTCCCGCCCGCACCGGCGGCCTCCCGCCCGCACCGGCGCTGCCGGACCGTGTGCCACGCTCGTTGCACCGGTGTCGGCCCCCCCGGGGGCCATGTCGCGGTAGGCCGGACGCAGGACCAGGAACGAAGGTAAGACGCATGACCACACTGCTGGACGGCTACCGCGAGCACATCGTCGCCGCGCACAAGCAACCGCTGTTCCTGCTGCTGGTCGGGTTCATCACCTCGTTCGTCTTCATCAGGTTCAGCGTCCGGATGATCAGGGCCCAGGTGCGCTGGTGGCCGGGCAACGTCGCCCCCGGCGGCCTGCACATCCACCACATGGTGTTCGGCCTGGGCTTCCTGCTCGTCGGCGGCATCGGGGTGTTCGCGACCTATGGCGGGCACCCCTGGATCGACGTGTTCGGCCTGCTCTTCGGCATCGGCTGTGGCCTGGTGCTGGACGAGTTCGCGCTGATCCTGCACCTGGACGACGTCTACTGGGGCGAGCAGGGCCGCAAGTCGGTGGACGCGGTGATCTTCGGCATCCTCTTCACCGCGCTGCTGCTGGTCGGCTACGTGCCGCTCGGTGTGGTGCCCAGCCAGGAGACCAGGTGGGGGCTGGTCACGGTGATCTCGGTGAACATGCTGGTCTCCATCGTCGCCCTGCTCAAGGGCAAGGTGTGGACCGGCCTGCTCGGCATCATGGTGCCCGGCATCTCCTGGATCGGCGCGATCCGGCTGGCCCGGCCCAGCAGCCCCTGGGCACGGTGGCGCTACGCCACGCGCCCGCGTCGCCGGGCTCGTGCGCTCCGGCGCGAGCGCCGACTGCACCGGCGTGCGGACATTGCCCGTACCTGGCTTTTCGACCTGATCGCCGGCGCCCCGGACAAGGTCCCGGCCAACCACCCCGCCGCCCACCGGGTCGCCGAACGGATGGCCGCCCGGGCCTCCGCCCACCTCGACGCGCACGCGGCCCGCGCCCTGGCCCGGCGCTCGGCCCGGCTGGCCGACCGCCGCTCGGCGGCCGCCGCCGCGCCCGGCTCCGGCACCGCCGCCCCCGCCGACGGAACGCGCGCGCCCGGCACCCGGCGCCGAGCCCAGCAGCGCCGTCGGGCCGTCCGGGCCGGCCGCAACCGCACCTACGCGGTCCGCCCGACCGGCCTGGAGCCGCGGCCCGGCCGCCACCCCCACCTGCGGCCGCACACCCGCCGGATCCGCCGGTAGTTCGTATACCTTGTGCGCCCGGCTGGAGTTGATGTCCAGTCGGATCATCTGACGGGTCACCCGGGCGGCCGTGCGGGCCTGGGGCGTGAAAGCCGCCCGGCTTGAGAGCATGGCGATGCGTAAACGATTTGTCACGTGATGGGGTGCTTTGCCGGGTGGCCCGCTCTGCCGAACGGCCACCCGGCGGCCCCGTCCGGGACCCTGAGAAGGGATGTCTCGTGGCGCGCAGGTTTCTGCCGATCCTCCTGTTGTCCCTCACCGCCCTGCTCGGGCTGCTCCCGGTCGCCGCGGCCGCCCCGGTCGACCCGGACCAGGCCTCGGGCGCCCCGGCGGCCGACGAGGCCTACCCGTCCGCCGAGGACATCGACCACGCACGAGCCGAGGCCGACCGCCGGGCCGCCTCGGTCACCGCCATCGAGGCCGGGCTCACCACCGCCAAGACCGAACTCGACCGGGCCGGCCAGGTCGCCGAACAGGCCGTCGAGGCCTACAACGGCGCCCAGCTCGCGCTCACCAAGGCCCGGGCCGAGGAGTCCGCCGCGATCGGCCGGGCCGCCTCCGCCGAGGCCGACCGGGCCGCGGCCGCCGAGGACGCCGCCGCGCTGGCCGCCGAAACGTACCGCCAGGGCACCACCGCCGAACTCTCCGCCATCAACGCCCTGATCGGCGCACGCGGTCCGCGCGAGGCCGGCGACCGGGCCGCCGTGGTCGGCGTGGCCAGCAACCGCGCCCGGCAGATCCTCGACGCGGCCACCTCCACCGCCGCCGCCGCGACCCGCGCCTCGGCCGCCGCGCGCGCCGCGACCGCGGCCGCCGAGAAGGCCGCCGCGGACGTCGGCGCGGCCCGGGAACGGGCAGAGGCACGGCTCGCCGCCCAGCAGAACCAGGTCGTCACCATCGGCCGGCGCCGCGAACAGCTCCTCACCGACCTCGCCGCCGCCCGCCACACCACCGTCGAGCTGGAGCGGCAGCGGCGCGAGGCGCGGGAGGCGATCGCCTCCCGCGAGGCCGAGGCCGCCGCCCGGGCCGCTGCCGAGAAGGCCACCGGGGGCGTGGCGGCCGGCCTGCCGACCACGCCCGCCCGCCCGTGGTCGGCGGAGGGCGCGGCCGCCGCCGTCGCCTTCGCCCGCTCCAAGATCGGCCTGCCGTACATCTGGGGCGGCGAGGGCCCCGGCGGCTACGACTGCTCGGGGCTCACCATGATGGCCTGGCGCGAGGGCGGCCGGCAGCTCAACCACTTCGCCGCCGACCAGTACGCCCAGAGCACCCCGATCGGCTACCGCCAGCTCCGCCCCGGCGACCTCGTCTTCTGGACCGACACCGGCCGCGCCGCCGACATCCACCACGTCGGCCTCTACATCGGTGACGACCAGATGATCGAGGCACCCCGCGCGGGCATGCCGGTCAAACAGGCCAGCCTCTGGATCATGGGCAAGCCGGACTTCTACGCCCGGCCGTGACCACTGTCCTGGTGCTGGAGGTTCTCACCCCACTTCTCGCTTTCTCACCGGTGCTTCGCCGACTTCGCGCGGCGTGCGGAAGGCCGGCGTGCGGAAGGCTGGTTGTCGGAGGGTCGGTTGTCGGAGGGCGGCCGTACGATGGCCGGCCGGAAGGGAAGTGATATGAGGCTTCGGGACGTCGAGCCGGGGGATGTCGGGGCCTACGTCCGGATGCGGTGCGATCCGGTGATGACGGCCGAACTGGGCGGGCCGCTGCCGGTGGAGGGCATCGCGGACAAGGTCCGGCAGGACGTGCTGGCCGCGGCGGCGGACCGCTCCTGGATCAAGATGATCGTCCCGGACGGGGCCGCGCCGGGCGAGGTGGCCGGGAGCGTCACGCTCTGGCCGAACGAGGAGGACGGCGAGGTCGTCTCCGAGATCGGCTGGATGGTGCTGCCGGAGTTCCAGGGCCGCGGCGTCGGCAAGGCGGCCGTCCGGGCCGTGCTCGACCTGGCCGCCCGGGACGGCCGCTGGGGCCCGGTGCACGCCCACCCGGCAACCACCAACGGGCCGTCCAACGGCATCTGCCGCACCCTCGGTTTCCGGCTGCTCGGCGAGCGGGAGGTGGACTTCGCGGGCCGGCTGCTGCGGGTCAACCACTGGGTCTTCGACCCCCTGGACCGGCCCGGGGCAGCGGCGGAATAAATCGGATGCCGCCGCCGGGGGCCCGCCGTACCGTGGGCGGATGGGCAACGATGCGTACGGCGAGACCGGTGACCAGGGCCACGGCCGGCTGGAGGAACGGACCGACACGGTCGGCGGAGCAGAGATCCGGGCGATCGCCGAGAGCGAGATCGAGGCCTGGGGCCGCGCGATCTCCCTGGGGTTCCTGCGCCCGCACGCGGAGAGCGCGCCGGAGTTCCGCCGGCTGCAGTGGCAGGCCGGGCGGGCGCTCGGGGCCGAGGCCGAGGGCCGGTTCGTCGCCACCTACCGGAGCTTCGACGTCGAGCTGACCGTCCCCGGCGGGGCCGTCGTCCCGGCGAACGCGATCACCTCCGTCACCGTGACGACCACCCACCGCCGGCGCGGCCTCCTGAGCCGGATGATGTCGCGGGACCTCGCGGCCGCCCGCGAGCGCGGCGCCCCCGTCGCCGTCCTGATCGCCGCCGAGTACAGCATCTACGCCCGGTTCGGCTTCGGCCCGGCCACCCGTGGCCACGGGTGGAATGTCGACCTGACGCGCGCCCGCGGCCTGCGCGACGGCCTGCCCAGCGTGCCCGGTGGGCGGATCGAGTTCCTCACCATGGAGGAGCTGCGCAAGGTGGGCCCCGAGCTGCACGACCGCTGGCGGCTCACCCAGCCCGGCGCGCTCGCCCGCGACGAGGCGTGGTGGAAATGCCACACCGGCGCGGTCCCGGTCCCGGGCTTCGAGTGGAAGGAGCCCTTCGCCGCCGTCCACCGGGACGCCGAGGGCAACGCCACCGGCCTGGCCGTCTACCGGGTCGACGACACCTGGGACGGCAGCTACCCGAACTGCACGCTCACCGTGGTCGACTTCCTCGCCCTCGACCGGGCCACCGCCGCCGAGCTGTGGCGGTTCCTGTTCTCGGTCGACTGGGTGCGCAAGGTCGTGATCGAGAACATTGGCCCGGACGACCCGCTGCCGCTGCTGCTCAACGACCCGCGCGCGGCCACCCCTTACGCGGAGAACGCCGACTTCATGTGGCTGCGGGTGCTCGACTTCGAGGCCGCGTTCAACGCCCGGACGTACGGCGCGCCCGGCCGGGTCGTGCTGGAGGTCAAGGACCGCGACGGCTACGCCGCCGGCCGCTGGGCGATCGAGGTCGCCGCCGACGGCACCGGCCGCTGCACCCGCACCACCGACGTGCCCGACCTCCTGCTCGAATCCTCGGCGCTCGGGTCGCTCTACCTGGGCGGCGAGACGGCTCCCCGGCTGGCCGCGGCCGGCCTGGTCACCGAGGTCTGGGAGGGCGCCGCGGCCGCCGTCGACCTGGTGCTGCGCACACCGCTGCTCTCCTGGAACCCGGACGGCTTCTGAGCCGGTCACCCCGAAGCACCGGCGGGGGGGGGGGGGGGGGGGGGGGGAGACAGCCCTGGCCTCGCCAAATGCTGTTTTTTCTTTCCTTCTCTGGTGTTTTTT
>NZ_JBVINN010000014.1:25446-161494 GCF_055579305.1 Kitasatospora sp. NPDC032757
CCTCCTTCTCCTTACCCCCCCCCCCCTCCCCCCCCCCCCCCCCCCCACCCCCTCCCCCCTCCCCCCCCCCCCCCCCCCCCCCCCCCCCGGCGCCGTCCGATTTCCGGCTTCTCCTACTTGACGGCGGTTTTCCCGATGGTCGGCAGGATGAAGTCCTGAATAAGTCCCTTGGCGTCGCGGACAATCGGCCGGAATACCCGATAACGCGAGAGGTTGATCACCCGGGCCGCCATGGGGGTGGACCGGCGGACGAATTCCCGCGTCCGCTCGGTGTCCTCGGTCCGGTCGAAGACCCAGTAGAGGACCACGACCATGAGGTGCAGCCAGAGCACGTCCGGCAGGAGCTCGACCAGCTCCGCGTCCAGCTTCGGCGCCAGTTCCGAGCCCTGCAGCACGTCGCGGAACAGCTCCACGGCGGTCGCCCGCGCCGGGTGCGACTCGTTGGAGAACGGGCTCAGCGAGCTGGTCGGGTCGGCGGCCGTCCGGAAGAACTGCGCGGCGAACTCGTGGTACGGCGCGGCGGTGTCGAGCCAGGAGGTCAGCGCGATTTCCAGCCGCTCGGCGAAGTCCCGAGTATGGGCCATGCGATTCCTGGCGTCCGCCGCGTGGTCGTACGTCATCCGGTCGTAGAATCCTTGGATCAGGAATTCCTTCGCCGAAAAATAATAGTAAGCATTCCCGACCGAGACGCCCGCCTCGGCGGCAATGGCGCGCATGGTGGTTTTCTCGTAGCCGCGCTCCTGGAACAGCCGCATCGCGGTCTCCAGGATCAGGGCCCGGGTCGCCTCACTCTTGTCCGTCTTCGGCTGGGCTCTTCCGCCGGGAAGCTCCGCCGGAGCGGGGGTACCGGTGGCGAGGCCGTCGCCGGGGCTGTCGGTGCCGGCGGTGCCGCTCGTGCTGTCGGGTCCGTTCGTCGCTGCCAGGTCGTCCACGGCTCCGAGCCTAGGGCCTGCCGTCAAACTCCCGCCTGACTGGCGGTGTCAGGGCAGGCATGACGCGACCGCTCGGCTCCAGCCGGTGTCGGTGCGGACAGCACCGGATGCCCCCTCCGCACCCGGTGCCGCCGCTCCGCCCCCGTCCGGTTCGAACGCGTTCAAAAGCATGGGCATGACTCTAGGGGCTGGAGTTGAACATGCTCAAGCTGGGGCGTGTGGGAAGCTCGTCACATGAACGCCACCATCCGCCGCGGCACCGCGCACGACGCCGAGGCCGTTGCCGGCCTGCACGCCCTCAGCTGGCGCACCGCCTACACCGGCATCGTCCCGGAGCAGGCGCTCGGTGACGGGATGGTGGCCGCGCGGCGCGAGCTCTGGGCGTTGCGGCTGACGGTCGACTACGGCGAACCGGCCAACACCCCCGAGCTGCTGATCGCCGAACAGGCCGGGAGCGTCGTCGGCTTCGTCTACCTGGTGCCGCAGGAGGACGGGCGGGTGCTGCTGGACAACCTGCACGTCCGGCCCGGGCAGACCGGCGGAGGCATCGGCCGTGCGCTGCTCGACGCGGCGCGCGGGCACGTCGCCAGGCAGCACCCCGGCGCCGACCTCTACCTGGAGGTGCTGCGCGACAACGCCCGGGCGGTCGCGTTCTACGAGCGCGAGGGCGGCCACCGGACGGCCGAGCAGGAGGGCGTCTTCCCGGGCGGCTACCTGCTGCCCGAGTACGAGTACACCTGGCCGGCGGCGTCGGTGCGGCCGTCACCGGCATCGGCGGGCCTTCAGCCGACGTCGTAGACCGTCACCGGGACCCCCCGGTTCACCAGGCGGGCCGTCACCAGCGGCTCGACCAACTCCCAGCGCCCGCCCGCCAGTCCGCAGCCGATCCGCGGCATGTGGACGGAGGCGCCGAGCGCGAGCGCCCGCTCGGCCAGCGCCGCCAGCGCGGTGTCGATCGCCTCGTACCGCACCGGTACGCCCGTCGACCGGCCGGTCCGGATGCCGCGCTGCCCGACCAGGTTGGCCACCCAGACGTACGGCTCGACCTGCACCAACTGGGCGGCTCCCAGGCCGAAGTCGTTCTTCGCGCGCTCCCGGTGCCAGCGCCGGAACGCCGCCTCCGGCTCCGGCCAGCGCCGCGACAGGGCCAGCACGAATCCCTTGCCCCACCCGCCGAGGTCGTTGCAGACGTGGGCGATCACCTTCACGCCCTTCGCCTGGGGCGCTGTGGCGTCGCCACGGACGTATCGGATGGTCGCCGTCTCCATGCCCGAACGCTAGCTCGCGGCAGTGACAGCCCGTTCGGAATTCTCGGACGCCGAGGGAGCGCCCGGCGCCGATGAGGTGCCCCGTACCGGGAGGGAGCCCTGCACCGGGAGGGCGTCCGGTACCGCGGAAGAGCCCGGTAGCCGCAGGTGGCGGCGGCCCGCCACGGCGATCAGCAGGGCGAGCGCGGCGGCTCCCGCGGGCAGCCAGTAGCCGGAGCCCGGTGCGGCGTGCTCGGCGACCGCCCCGGCGAGGGCGGCGCCGGCCGAGATGCCGACCACGATGCCGGACACCGCGACCGCCATGCCCTCGTTCAGCTGCCTCTGCGGGAGCAGCTCCTGGACCAGCGTCATACCGGTGACCATGGTCGGTGCGGTGCCCGTCCCGGCCACGAACAGCGTGACGCCGAGCACGGCCGGTCCGGCGCCGCCGACCCCGGCGGCCAGTGGCAGGAGCAGCAGGACGGCCATCGCGGTGACACCGAGCAGGAAACGGACGCCCGCCGCCCGGCGCGGCCGGAGCAGGCCGAAGAGCAGCCCGGCCACGCACGAGCCGGCCGCGACCAGCGCCAGCAGACCGCCCGCCACCGGCTTCTGTCCGAGGGCGTCGGCGTAGGCCACGGTGGTCAGCTCCATCGAGCCGAAGACCACGCCGCTGGCGAGGAAGGTCAGTACCAGCACCCGCAGCCCCGGCACCCGCAGCGGCGAGCCGTGGCCGCTGCCCGACGGGCGCTCCGCGAGCGGGGGTTCGGTGCGTCGCTGGGCGGCGAAGAGCAGGGCGCCGACGGAGCCGAGCACCCCGGCGGTGAGCATGCCGGCCTCCGGTGCGACCGCCGTGCAGAGCAGCATCGCGAGCACCGGCCCGGCCATGAAGCAGAGCTCGTCCAGCGCCTGTTCGAAGGAGTTGGCGAGGTGCCGGGCGGCCGGGTCGGCCCGGTAGAGGTGTGCCCAGCGGGCCCGCGCCATGCCGCCCAGGTTCGGCGCCGCCGCGCCGGCCGCCCAGCAGGCGTACAGCGTCCAGTCGGGCGCGCCGGAGCCGACGCAGACCAGCAGGCCGGCGAACGGGACGGCGTTGTACAGCGTGGCCGGGACGGCGACGCGCGCCTGCCCGTACCGGTCGACCAGACGGCCGAGCAGCGGCATGCCGATCGCCCCGGTGACCAGGCCGGCCGCCGAGACGCTGCCCGCCAGTGCGTACGAGCCGCGCCGTTCGGCGAGCAGCACCACCAGGGAGACGCCCGTCATCGACATCGAGAGCCGGCCGAACAGCCCGGCGAGGGTGAAGGCGGTGGTGCCGGGCAGGGCGAAGAGCCGTCGGTAGGAGGCGAGCACGGTACTCCGAAGCAGAGAGTGGGGGAGGGAGCTCCCAGCCTCACGTCTCGGCCCGGGCACGGTCCAACACCTGTTTCGCCGTACTGACAACATGATGTTGTTAATCTGCCGTCATGCCCTCCGACCTGCACCCCCGCCTGCTCCGCGGTTTCGTCGCGACGGCCGAGACCCTGCACTTCGGCCGGGCCGCCGAACGCCTGCACGTCGCCCAGCAGGCGCTCAGCCGGGACGTCCGCGCGCTGGAGAGGCTGCTCGGCGACGCGCTCTTCACCCGGACCACCCGTAGCGTCGAACTCACCCGGGCGGGGCTGCTGTTGCTGCCGAAGGCGCGCCAGCTCCTCGCCCTGCACGACGAGATCGTGACGGCCGCCGAGCTCCGCCCGTTGCTGCTGGACGTCAACAGCAACGTCAACGGCCCCGACCTGACCTCCGACCGGCTGCTCGAACCGGCCCGCGCCGCCTGGCCGGAGGGCGACATCCTGGCCCGCTTCCTCGGCGGTCTGGCGGCGGCGGCCGAGGAGCTGATCGCCCACCGCCTGGACGCCTCGCTCGGCCGGTTCGCCGGCCTGGACGCCCGAGTGCGGGGCCAACTCGTGCAGACGCCGGTGCGGTTGGAGCGGGTCTCGGTGATGATGGCGGTCGGCCACCCGCTGGCCGGCCGACCGGTGCTGCGCCTGGCGGAGCTGGCCGGCCACCCCGTGGACGTCTGCGCCGGCAACCCGGCCACCACCGAATGGGCCGACTTCGGCACCCGGCTGCTGCGCGAGCACGGGCTGACGGCGGCGGCGCCGTACGTCCCGCCGGTCGGGGTGGACGAGACCGCCCGCTACCTCACCCGGCACGGCGACCCGATGCTGACCACCACCAGCGGGCCGCTGATCCCCGGCGTGGTGAACGTGCCACTCGTCGACCCGGTGCCGCTCAGCCTGGTCAGCCTGGTGCACCGCCCGGGCCTGCGGCACCCGGGGCTGACGGCGCTGCGCGCGGCGGCCGCCGAACTCGGCGCCCGGGAGGGGTGGTTGCGGCGCCCGGCGGGCAGTTGGCTGCCGGCCGCCGACGCGGCGCTGCTGGAGGCGGGGGCGGTACTGCCGGGGGCGTAGTTCGTCCCGGCCGCAGCCGGTTCGTCCCGTCGGATGACGGCGGATCCCGCAGGACCGGAATTCGGCGGCCGACGGGCGTTGTTGTGCCCGGAGACGTCCCCACCCCTGCCGCTCGGGGGTCGGCAGGGGTGGGCGTGTGCGGGGCGGTCGCTACGGCGACCGCCGGTGCGAAGGCCGGTCCGGCGGCCGTGGTCGGCCGGTTCAGGCCGCCTTGACGGCGGAGATGTCGAAGCTGAGCTTGACCTTCTCGCCGATCAGCACGCCGCCGGTCTCCAGGGCGGCGTTGTAGGTGAGGCCCCAGTCGGTGCGGTCGAGCACGGCCGAGCCCTCGAAGCCGACCCGCTCGGCGCCGTAGGCGTCGGTGGCGCTGCCGGTGTAGTCGAGGTCCAGCACGATCGGGCGGGTGGTGCCCTTGATCGTGAGCTCGCCGTTCATCCGGTACGAGTCGTCGCGCAGACGCTCGGCGGAGGTGCTGCGGAAGCGGATCTCCGGGTGGGCGTCGGCGGCGAAGAAGTCGCCGGTGCGCAGGTGCTCGTCGCGCTGCGCCTGGTTGGTGTCGATGCTCGCGACCTTGATCACCAGCTCGGCGCTGGAGTTGCCCGGGGTGGTGCCGTCCAGGTGCAGCTTGCCGTCGTAGTCGGTGAAGCGGCCCTTGACGTTGGTCACCATGGCGTGGCGCACCGAGAAGCCGACCTCGCTGTGGGTGGTGTCGATGGCCCAGTCGCCGGTGAGGTGGCCCAGGTCCGGGCCGGCGGGGGTGTCGATGACGGTGGTGGCGACGGCGTTCTTGGTGCGGTTGAAAAGGCCCATGGCTCCTCCTCGGGTTCGAAGCCACTTGTTTAGGCTTCAACTTGTTGCCTCTACTGTAGGACGGTTTCGTTCAAAGTTCAACCACGTGGTGGTGGCGGTCGCGACGCCCGGTACCGTCGACGCCGGTCCGGCCGTGCGGCTTGACCCTCGACCCGGTCGAGGCCCCAGAGTCCCAGGCATGGAGAGCGACCTGCGCAGCATCGGTGAACTGGCCCGCGACAGCGGCCTCGGCGTCAGTGCGCTGCGCTTCTACGACGGCGCCGACGTCCTCGCCCCCGCCTGGGTCGACCCGCAGACCGGCTACCGCTGGTACGCGCCGGACCAGCTCGCCGACGCCCGGCTGCTCTGCCGGCTGCGGCGGGTGGGCCTGCCCCTCGCCGGCATCCGGGCCGTGCTCGCCGCGGCCCCTGGCGACGGCACGGCCCACCGGGTGCTCGACGCGCATCTGCGGCGGCTGGAGGACGGCCTCGCCGACGCGCGCCGGGAGCTCTCCCTGATCCGCACGCTGATCGACCAGAGGGAGAATCCCATGACCACCGCCCCCGCCGCGCACGGCTTCACCGTCTCCGCCCGCGAGCTGGCCGCCGCCCTGGACGCGGTCCGCTTCGCGGTCGGCAGTGACCCCGAAGTACCCATGCTGTCGGGCGTGTTGTTCGACCTGGACGGGGGGCTGCTGCGGCTGGTCGCCACCGACCGGTACCGGATGGCGCTGGCCGAAGTGCCCGCGCCGTCGGCGTCCTCGACGGGCGTGATCGTCCCGACCGCGTTGGCCGACGCCGTCCGCGTGCTGCTCGGCTCCGGCGCGGAGGAGGCGGAACTGGCCATCGGTGCCGGGCAGTTCCGGGTCACGACCGGTGGTCACCGGATCGAGGGCGCCACCCTCGACCACGACTACCCCGACTACCGCTCGCTGGTCCGGCTCGACCCGGGCCACCGGGTCGGCCTGCCCGCCGCCGAGCTGCTCGGCGCGGTCGAGTCCGGCGCCACCCGTAGCCTGCCCTCCGGCCCGCACGGCTCCGCCTGCGAGGTCACCGTGCTCACCCTCGACCGGGACGGGCGGCTCACCATCGCCTCCGACGGCGCCGAGCCCGCCCCCGGTGACGTCCGGGTGGCGGTCAACCGCGACTTCCTCCTGGACGCCCTCCGGGCCGGCGGCCCCGAGCAGCTCGTCCTCGAAATCGGCGGCCCGATCGCCCCGTTGGCCATCCGGACGGCCGGGCGGGACGGCACCTTCTCCCTCCTCATGCCGATCCGGGTCCCCGAGCTCGCCTGAGCGCCTGCGCCCGATCGCCCTCGTGCGGCCGTTCTCGTCCGGCCCGTCCGGCCCGGGCCGGGCGGGCGTGGTCGCCAACCTGCTCTTCCTCGCCGACGCGGTCCGTGTCGGCGTCCCCGGCCGGCGCACCGTCCGCACAGCCCTGGTCGCGGACCCGCTCACCACCCGACCGGCCCTCGACCCCGCCGCCGACCGGTCGGCCCCCACGGGCGACCTCCCCGCCCCGTGGTCGGCGCGCGCCGCCGCGTTTGCTGCTGTTAGCACCGTGCTTGCATTTGCAAGCGCGGTGGTGCAGCCTGGTCGCATGGCCTCACTGAATGTCGGTTCGCTGGGCGAGTACATCCGCGAGCAACGGCGGAACGCGCAGTACTCGTTGCGGCAGCTGGCCGAGGCCGCCGGCGTGTCCAACCCCTACCTCAGCCAGATCGAGCGAGGGTTGCGCAAGCCGAGCGCGGAGATCCTCCAGCAGATCGCCAAGGCGCTGCGGATCTCGGCCGAGACGCTGTACGTCCAGGCCGGGATCCTGGAGGAACGGCGGGGCGAGGGCCTGGAGCTGCGGGCCTCGATCCTGGCCGATCCGCTGATCAACGAGCAGCAGAAGCAGGCGCTGCTCGCGGTCTACGACGCCTTCCTCAAGGAGAACGCCGCGCGCAAGGACACTGACGCGGTGCCCGAAGACCCCGAAGCCGACCGGCCGAAGACCGCCGGCCCGGCAACCTAGACCACGGGAGGACCGGCCATGCCGATCACGGACGAGATCAAGAAGACCCTGAGCGACCCGACCCCGCTCTACGCCCTCGCCGGCGCGGGCGACCTCGCCTACGAGAAGCTGCGCGAGGTGCCCGGCAAGGTCGAGGCGCTGGCCGCGGACCGCAAGGGCGCGCAGGAGAAGGCCACCTCCAGGCTCCAGGAGGCGCAGAGCCGGCTGGTGGAGGCGCAGACGAAGGTCGCGGACTCGGTGACCACGCTGCCCACCGACCTCAAGATCCTCCAGGAGAAGGCGCAGAGCTTCGCGCTCCAGCAGGTCGGCCGCGCGGTCGAGCTGGCGGTGAAGGCCAAGGAGGCCTACGACGAGCTGGCTGAGCGCGGCAAGGGCGTCGTCGACCGGGGCCGTCCCGCCGAGTCCACGCCGGTGGCGGCCGAACCCGCCTCCGCGAAGCCGGTGGAGGCCGAGCCCGAGGCGGTCGACGCTGAGCTGGTCGAGGAGGACGAGCCCGGGGCGGAGGCCGCCACGGAGCCCGCCGCCGAGCGCGCCGTCAAGAAGTCCCCCCGGGCCCGCAAGAGCACCGAGTAGTCCGCCGGCCGGCCGGCGGAACGCCGGGAGCCACCACGGCCCGGTTGAGTCCGGGCCGGCCCGGGGCACATCTGGTGACCTCGGGACGTTGACACCGTGGCGGGCGGATCGCCGTGCCAGGATGGGCGGCGGCCGGGACGCCGGAGCCGAGACGCAGAGGAGACCGCGATGGGCGGAGTGGCTCAGATCCTGGGCTTGGACTACCTGAACCCGTTCTGGTGGCTGGCCGTCGCCATCCTGGGTTTCAAGCTGTTCGCCCTGGTCGACGCGGCCACCCGACCGGAGGACGCGTACCGTGCGGCGGACAAGAAGACCAAGGGGTTCTGGCTGGCGGTCCTGGGGATCGCCTTCGGGCTGGACCTGCTGTTCGGGGCGAACTTCATGACCAGCTTCCTGACCCTGGCGGGCCTGGTCGCGGCGATCGTCTACATGGTCGACGTGCGCCCGGCGATCCGGGAGCTGACCGGCCGGGGCGGCGGCCGGGGCGACCGGCGCAACATGGGCCCCTACGGCCCCTGGTAGCCGCCGGGCGGTGCACGCCCGGACACCCCCTGATACGGCCGGACTCGGGCGGGACAGGCACCTCGGGCGGGACAGGCACGGACCCGGGCGGGCCGAGGCAGCACAAGGCACGGGCGGGACAAGGCAGGACGAGCGTAGAGCCCCGGCGCGCGGAACCATCCGCGCGCCGGGGCTCTCCGTATGTGCCCCCGCCCCGGTCAGCCCAGGATCAGCTGCACCGGGTTGCGCTCCAGCAGCAGCACGGCGACGTCGTCCGTCAGCGCGCCGCCGTTCAGCTCCTCGACCTCGGCGATCGCGCTGTCCACCAGGCGGCCCCTGGTCAGCCCGGCGGACTGGTGGTCGCCGATGAGGTCCGCCAGGCCGTCCTGGCCGAGGCGGCGCGAGCCGGCCCCGACCCGACCCTCGATCAGGCCGTCGGTGTAGAGCAGCAGCCGCCAGCCGTCGGGCAGTCCGACCCGGTGCGCGGGCCAGACGGCCTGGCCGTCGTCGCAGGGGAGCAGGCCGAGTGCGGGGCCGGCGAGGTCGGCCGGCAGCATCGCCGGCTTCTGGCCGGCGCTGAGCAGCAGGGGCGCGGGGTGGCCGGCGAGGTAGAGCCGGGCGTGTTCGACGGTGCCGGGCGAGTCGAGTTCGCCGGCGGCGTCACCGGGCTCGATGACCAGCATGCAGAGCGTCGCGAAGATCTCGTCGCTGCGCCGCTCGTGCTCCAGGACGTGCTGAAGGGTGGTCAGCAGGGCCTCGCCGGTGAGGCCGGCGAAGACCAGGGTGCGCCACGCTATCCGGAGCGCCACGCCGAGCGCGGCCTCGTCCGGGCCGTGGCCGCAGACGTCGCCGATCACGACGTGGACGGTGCCGTCGTCGGTGCGCACGGCGTCGTAGAAGTCACCGCCGAGCAGCGCGCGGCGGCGGCCCGGGCGGTAGCGCCTGGTGAAGGAGAGCCCGGCGCCGTCCAGCAGCGGGGTGGGCAGCAGGTGGCGCTGGAGCCGGGCGTTCTCCTGACCGCGCAGCTCGGCCTCGACCAGCCGGCGCTGGGACTCGTCGGCACGCTTGCGCTCGACGGCGTACCGCAGGGCGCGGGCGAGCAGCGGGCCGTCCGTCTCGTGCTTGATCAGGAAGTCCTGCGCACCGGCGGCCACCGCGGCGGCGCCCAGCTCGGCGCCGGCGGCGTCGGTCAGCACCACGACGGCGGTGTGCGGGGCCCGGCGGAGCAACTCGTGCAGGCCCTCCAGGCCGTCCGAGGCGTCCGAGGGGTGGGGCAGGTCGGCGGGGGCGTCGAGGTCGAGGAGGACGCAGCTGAAGTCGGTGCCGCGGGCCCGGCCGCGCCGGGACGAGGCGGGGGCCAGCAGCTCGGAGGCCTGCTCCAGCCCGCGGGCCCAGTGGATCTCGATCGGGGCGCCGCTGTCGGCCACCGCGGCCTTGAGCAGCTGGGCGTCGGAGGCGTCGTCCTCGATCACCAGCAGCCGGAGCGGGGCCGCCTGGGGTGCGGCGGGCGACGGCGCGGGGGCGGCGTTCGACCGGGGGTGGGGTATCGGGGGAGGCGCCGTGGCCGGGCCGGCCGGTTTGTGGGCGGCGGACCGGTTGTGGGCACGGCCGGAGCGGGCACCGTCGAGGGTGCCCGGCGGGTCGGCGGCACCAGGTGCCCGCCCGTCTCCCGTTGCGGGCATCGGTTGATCCTCCCTTTCCCCGAGTGCGTAACGGTCGGCGTCCGTCCGCAGTGCCCGCGTGGCACCCTGCGTCGGGGAACTTCTCGCGACCATAACGTGATCTCCGGGGAACTCTCTGGCCGACCGGCACGCTTGTGTGGGTGCCACGCCGGTGGTGGTGTGGTGAACAGGACATGGCGACGACCGGGGCCCTGCCGACAGGCGCCGGGACGGGCCCGGAAGGGCGGACACGGTGGTGACACGGATCACCCTGGTCGAGGGTGACATCACGGAACAGCAGGTGGACGCGGTCGTGAACGCCGCCAACTCCTCTCTGCTCGGTGGCGGCGGTGTGGACGGTGCGATCCACCGCAAGGGCGGGCCGCAGATTCTGGAGGAGTGCCGCAGGCTCAGGGCCTCGCACTGGGGCCGGGGCCTGCCCACCGGGCAGGCGGTGGCGACCACGGCGGGGCGGCTGCCGGCCCGCTGGGTGGTGCACACGGTGGGGCCGGTCTACCGGGAGGAGGAGTACGACGTGCGGGCGGAGCAGTTGGCCTCCTGCTATCGCGAGTCGCTCCGGGTGGCGGCGGAGCTGGGCGCGCGGACGGTGGCCTTCCCGGCGGTGTCGGCCGGGGTGTACGGGTGGCCGCTGGAGGACGCGGCCCGGATCGCGCTCGGCACCGTCGTGGCGGAGGTGCCGGGGGCGGTGGGTGAGCCGGCGGAGGTGCGGTTCGTGCTGTTCGGCCCCGAGGCGTACGGGGCGTTCGAACGGGTCTGGCGGGCGATGGAGTCGGAGGGGCGGAAGAAGGAGGAGGGACAGGGGCCGGAGGGGCAGGACTGAGGCGCCGATCGGATGCCCCCATGGTGGCGTGACCAGGCGTCAACACGCCAGAG
Source organism: Kitasatospora sp. NPDC032757 (assembly GCF_055579305.1). Taxonomy (NCBI): domain Bacteria; kingdom Bacillati; phylum Actinomycetota; class Actinomycetes; order Kitasatosporales; family Streptomycetaceae; genus Kitasatospora; species Kitasatospora sp. NPDC032757. The sequence goes on from NZ_JBVINN010000014.1 coordinate 36,509, forward strand.
ATATTCGATAACTCGTTCGAGTGAATCCCCGGGCTCGCTCAGTAGCGCGGCAGCGCGGCGCCGGCCGGGCGCCTACGGGGCGAGCGCCGTCCACGGAAGGGTGACCTCGCCCTGGCGCCACCGCCCGCGCGCGTCCACCAGCGGCCAGCTGCCGGCGAGCGCCGTGCAGGCGGCCACCCAGCGCTGCCGGGCCCCGAACGCCCCGTAGGGCGCGGCCGCCGCCCAGGCCCGGTCGAAGTCGGTGAGGAAGGCGTGCACCGGCCGGCCCGGCACGTTGTGGTGGATCAGCGCCTTGGGCAGCCGCTCCGCCAGGTCGGACGGCTGCCCGAGCCCGCCGAGCCGGGCCGCGAAGGTCACCGTCCGCGGGCCCTGCGGCCCGAGCGCGACCCAGACGTGCCGGCGTCCGATCTCGTCACAGGTCCCCTCGACCAGCAGCCCGTCCGGAGCCAGCCGGGCGCAGAGCCGTTCCCAGACCCCGGCCACCGCCGACTCCTCGTACTGCCGCAGCACGTTGGCGGCCCGGATCAGCTGGGCGGGCGCGCCGCCGTCCAGCGGCACCTCGAAGCCGCCGCGCCGGAAGGTGAGCAGCGGCGGCTCCGCGTACGGCAGCGCGGCCGCGACCCGCTCCGGCTCGATCTCGATCCCCACCACCCGGACGTCCGGCCGCACCGCCCGCAGTCGCCCGGACAGCTCGACCGCCGTCCACGGCGCGGCGCCGTACCCGAGGTCGACGGCGACCGGCGGGCGGTCGGCGGAGCGCAGCGCGGGGCCCAGCGTGCGGGCGATCCAGCGGTCCATCCGCCGGAGGCGGTTGGTGTTGGTGGTCCCGCGCGTGACGGTCCCCACCGGCCGCCCCGCCCGCCCGCGGGCAGGCGCGGTCACGGAGTCGAAGGAGGCGGCCATGCCGAAAAGCGTACGCGGCCGCCCCCGGGCGCCCTGCCGTCCGGCCCCGCCCCGGCCCGTCCGTTCCGACATCCCGCGCGCCCAGGGCCCGTCGTACCGCGCTCCGCAGTACCTCGCCCGCTGCGCCCCGCCCCACCGCGCCCCGCGCCGGCGAGCCCGCGTCCGGCGTACCGCCGGCCGCCCGCCGCCGAGGGCCATCTCATGTGCCGATGCGGGAATGCCGGTCGGTCACCCGGTGGTTGGCACACTGGTGGTGATGCGTGCCCGGACGGGGCAGCTCACCGCCGCGCCGCGACCGCGACGCGGTGGTGCGGTGTGGGCGGTGGCGCACACACCGCACGGCAGGCGGCGCACGGCAGGCAGGCAGGCTGCGGAGCGCCGCGGAGACAGAGCAGGGCTGCAGAGGCGGGCAGCACAGAGGAGGCTTCAGCCAGGTGATCCAGCACCCCGTCCGTTCGGTACGCCGTGCCCAGCCGACCCCGCCCGCGCGGGGCCGGCTCCAGTCGCTGGTCACGGGCGGCCGGCGCCGCCCGCGCCGGATAGCCATGCTCTCCGTCCACACGTCCCCGCTGCACCAGCCCGGCACCGGCGACGCCGGCGGCATGAACGTCTACATCGTGGAGCTGGCCAAGCGGCTCGCCGCGCTGGACATCGAGGTCGAGGTCTTCACCCGGGCGATCTGCTCGGACGACGAGCCCACCGTCGAGCTGGCCCCGGGCGTCCTGGTCCGGCACGTCACCGCCGGCCCGTTCGAGGGGCTGGTCAAGGAGGACCTGCCGGCCCAGCTCTGTGCCTTCACCCACGGTGTGCTCCGGACGGAGGCCGGCCACCGCCCCGGCCACTACGACCTGGTCCACTCGCACTACTGGCTCTCCGGCCAGGTCGGCTGGCTGGCCGCCCAGCGCTGGGGCGTGCCGCTGGTGCACACCATGCACACCATGGCGAAGGTCAAGAACGCCGCGCTGGCCGAGGGGGACACCCCCGAGCCGGCCGCCCGGGTGATCGGCGAGACGCAGGTGGTCGAGGCCGCCGACCGGCTGATCGCCAACACCACCGAGGAGGCCGCCGAGCTGGCCCTGCACTACGCGGCCCGCCCGGATCAGCTGGCCGTCGTCCACCCGGGCGTCAACCTGGACGTCTTCCGCCCGGGCGGCCCGGAGGCGCGCGCCTCCGCGCGGGCCCGGCTCGGCCTGCCGCAGGACGCCGCGGTGCTGCTCTTCGCCGGCCGGATCCAGCCGCTGAAGGCGCCGGACGTGCTGCTCCGTGCGGTCGCCGCGCTGCTGGAGCGGCAGCCGGAGCTGCGCGAGCGGCTGGTGGTGCCCGTGGTCGGCGGTCCGTCCGGCACCGGGCTGGCCAAGCCGGAGAGCCTGCACAAGCTCGCCGCCCAGCTGGGCATCTGCGACGTGGTCCGGTTCCACCCGCCGGTCGGGCAGGCCCAGCTCGCCGAGTGGTACCGCGCGGCGACGGCGCTGGTGATGCCCTCGTACAGCGAGTCCTTCGGGCTGGTCGCGCTGGAGGCGCAGGCCTGCGGGACGCCGGTGGTGGCGGCCGCGGTCGGCGGCCTGCCGGTCGCGGTCCGGGACGGCGTGACCGGCACCCTGGTCCGCGGCCACGACCCGCAGGCCTGGGCACAGGCGCTGAAGCCGTACGTCACCGAGCCGGGCCTGCTCGCCCGGCAGGGGGCGGCGGCGGCCCGGCACGCCGCCGGGTTCGGCTGGGACACCGCGGCGGCGACCACCGCCGAGGTGTACGCAGGCAGCCTGGCCCGCCCGGCCGGCCGTCTCGGCGGCTCCCGCCGCCGTCTGGCCTGATCCCGCCCCGCTTTCGGGTGCCGGTACCGCCGAGTAACGTCACCCCCATGGCAATCCGCACCAAGGACGAGGCCCTGACCCTCCTGCGTACAGCGCTGGACGACGCCGGGGTGGCCTGGGAGCCGGCCACCACCGACCCGTACACGCTGGTGGCGACCCTCCCGGGCACCCGCAAGCTGAGCACCACCTGTGCGCTCCGGGCCGGCGACCACACCCTCTCGGTGAACGCCTTCGTGATCCGCCGCCCGGACGAGAACCACGAGGCCGTCTACCGGTGGCTGCTGGAGCGCAACACCCGGCTGTACGGCGTCGCCTACGCGATCGACGCGCTCGGCGACGTCTACCTGGCGGGCCGGCTGCCGCTGGAGGCGCTCACCCCGGACGCGGTGGACCGGCTGCTCGGGACGGTGCTGGACAACGCCGACGAGCCGTTCAACACCCTGCTGGAGCTGGGCTTCGCCTCCGCCATCCGGCGCGAGTGGGAGTGGCGGACCAAGCGCGGGGAGTCCACCCGCAACCTGGCCGCCTTCGCCCACCTCGCCGGACCGGCCGCCGGGGCCGCGCCCGAGACCGAGGCTGCACCCGCGTCCGAGGCCGTCGCCGAGTAGCCCCGCCGTCGAGGGGCCCCGCCGTCGAACCGCCCGCGTCGGGTTGTACCGCCGTCGGGCAGCCCGGCCGCCCGACGGCCCCCCGCCGAGCAGCCCCGGGTTCAGCAAGCAGCCGGGGCCGGCTCGGCCTCGGTGTCCGTCTTCCCGGGCGCCACCGAGGTGCTCGCGCCCCCGGCCACCCCCGCCGTCGCCGCGCCCGGCCGCCGCCCGAGCACCACGTACCCGGCCGCCGCGATCGTGCCGCAGACCGCGCAGGCGCCCCACATGGCGCCACCGCCGGCCCGCTCCAGCAGCACCCCGCCGGCCGCCGGCCCGAGGAACGAGGCGAGCGACCAGGAGAGCGAGTACACGCCCTGGTAGCGGCCACGGGCGTGGGTCGGCGACAGCTCGGCGACCAGGCCCATCATGGTCGGCGCGTTCAGGATCTCGCCGATCGTCCAGACCGCGACGGTGAAGGCGTAGAACCAGGCGGACGACCCGGCGAGCGCGGTCAGCCCGAAGCCCCAGCCGATGAACAGCGCGCTGGCGACCAGCAGCGCGGTCCGGTTGCGGTTCTCCATCCACCGCGTGAGCGGGATCTGCAGCAGCACGATGAGCAGCCCGTTGAGGCCGATCACCAGCCCGTACTGGGTGGAGGTGATGCCGGCCCGGCCCATGTCCACGGCGAGTGTGGTGCTGCCCTGCTGGGCGACGAGGGCGAGCAGCAGGTTGAGCGCCACCACCGCCATGAAGCGGGCGTCCCGGAACACCGTGCCGAGCCCGATCGCGGGCTCGCCCGCCTGCGCGGCCGGAGCGTCCGGCTTGGTCTCGGGGATCCGGACGAAGATGACCACCGCGCAGACCAGGGTGGAGAGCGCGTCCAGCAGGAAGAGCGTCAGGTAGCCATGGGTGGCGATCAGGCCGGCGGCCGCCGCGGAGAGGCCGAAGCCGATGTTGATAGCCCAGTAGTTCAGCGAGTAGGCGCGGACGCGGTCCTCGGCGGGCACGATGTCCGCGATGATCGCCGAGGTGGCCGGCCGCGTCGCGTTGTTGCAGAGGCCGACCAGGAAGGCGACCGCGGCGATCGCCACCTGCCCGTCCGTGAAGCCGAGCACCGTCGTGAACAGCGCGGTGCCGAGCTGCGCGGCGACCAGCGTCGGCCGCCGTCCGATCCGGTCGGTCAGCACCCCGGCGCCGACTGCCGCGATCGCCGAACCGAGGCCGAACAGCGAGGCGACCAGACCCGCGTACGATGCCGAGTAGCCCCGGTCCGCGGTCAGGTAGAGCGCCAGGAACGTGACGACGAACCCGCCGAGCCGGTTGATCAGGGTGCCTGTCCAGAGCCACCAGAACTGCCGGGGCATCCCGCCCATCGTCTCGCTCGCGGCTCTCCGGATTCGGGCGGAGACGGGCAGATCGGGCATGTGGGGGCTCCCGGGCGGCAGGTGTGCCGCTGAGCGGTACCGGCAGGTCCGAGCAGCGGCCAGGTAAGTGGCGCAGATGCAGTGCGCACATTACACGCGGGGGGAGGTCCGAACCAGGGGGTTTTTGGGCCTCCACTAAGCTGGGGGCCATGGCTGACACGACGTACCGACTCATCCTCCTCCGCCACGGCGAGAGCCAGTGGAACCAGAAGAACCTGTTCACCGGTTGGGTCGACGTCGACCTCAACGAGAAGGGCGAGAAGGAGGCCGCACGTGGTGGCGAGCTCCTCGCCGCCGAGGGATTCTTCCCCGACGTGGTGCACACCTCGCTGCTGCGCCGTGCGATCCGTACCTCGCAGATCGCCCTGGACAAGGCCGACCGCCACTGGATCCCGGTCAGCCGCAGCTGGCGCCTGAACGAGCGCCACTACGGCGCCCTCCAGGGCAAGGACAAGGCCCAGACGCTGGCCGAGTTCGGCGAGGAGCAGTTCCAGCTCTGGCGCCGCTCGTACGACACCCCGCCGCCGGTGCTGGCCGACGACGCCGAGTACTCGCAGGCCGGTGACGCCCGCTACGCGGACATCCCGAGCGAGCTGCGTCCGCGCACCGAGTGCCTCAAGGACGTCGTCGACCGGATGCTCCCGTACTGGTACGACGCCATCGTCCCGGACCTCGCCGCCGGCAGGACCGTCCTGGTCACCGCCCACGGCAACAGCCTGCGCGCGCTGGTCAAGCACCTCGACGGCATCTCCGACGAGGACATCGCCGGCCTCAACATCCCGACCGGCATCCCCCTGGTCTACGAGCTGGACGCCGACTTCAAGCCGGTCGCCAAGGGCGGCCGCTACCTCGACGCGGACGCCGCCGCCGCCGCCATCGAGGCGGTCAGGAACCAGGGCAAGAAGTAGGCCCGAAGACAGAACGGCCCCACTCCCCGCGTGTGCGGGAGTGGGGCCGTTGCCGTTGCGTCGTCCGACGTGCGCGACCGTCTCCCACGGCGGCCGCGCACCCCGGAACTCCGCCGGGTGCCGGGCTCAGTGCCCGCAGCAGCCTCCGCTGACGCCGCCGCACTGGCAGGGGGCGCCGGACTGGCAGCCGCAGCCGCAGCCCGGACCACAGCCGCAGCCGGCCGCAAGGACGGGCAGCAGCTTCGGGGCGGGCGGCTCGACGGTGTCGTGTGCCGGGGTCGGTCGAGTCGGGTTTGCCTTCATCGCGCTGGACCCTCCTTGTGAGAGGCACACTTCGGTGCCTACGGCATCGAGTGAAACCGCCGATCGGAGGGAGCGTCAACGGGCGCGCAGTGGTGGGGCGCCCGAAAGGCCGTGCGCCCTCACCACCCCTGCCCGAGGTTTACTCACCCCGCAGGGTGAGCGCCCCACCCGCCGGGTCACTTCCCGGCGGCCTCCGCGGCCTCCGTGGCGGCGACGAACTCGTCCACGTGCTCGCCGGTCACCAGGTACACCACGCGCTTGGCCACCGAGACCGCGTGGTCGGCGAAGCGCTCGTAGTAGCGGCCGACCAGGGTGACGTCGACGGCCGTCTCGATGCCGTGGTGCCAGCGGTCGTCGATCAGGTGCGCGAACAGCTCGCGGTGCAGCGCGTCGATCGCGTCGTCGTCCTGCTCCAGCTCCAGCGCCTTCTCGACGTCCTTGGTGGCGATCACCAGGCCCGCCTTGGCCACCAGCCGCTGGGCGAGCTGGCCCATCTCCAGGACGGTCGCGTGCAGGTCGCGCGGGACGGCCGAGTCGGGGTAGCGCAGCCGCGCGACCTTGGCCACGTGCCGGGCGAGGTCGCCGCAGCGCTCCAGGTCGGCGCTCATCCGCAGCGACGTGACGACGATGCGCAGGTCGGTGGCGACCGGCTGCTGGCGGGCGAGCAGGTCGATCGCCCGGTTCTCCAGCTCGTGGTGCAGGTCGTTGATCTTCCCGTCGGCGGCGATCACGCTCTCCGCCAGCGCCAGGTCCGCGTCGAGGAGTGCGGTGGTGGCCCGGCCCAGCGCCGAACCGGCCAGCCGGGCCATCTCGACCAGGCTGTCGCCGATCGAGTCGAGTTCCTCGTGGTACGCGTCGCGCATGCTCTCTCCTCAGTAGCTGTGTCGGTGGCGGTGCCGACCGGTCGTCCCGTACGACCGTGGGTACGGCGTTCGGGTGACCGCTGCTGGTGGCGCGAATGGTACGCGCGCACCGGGGCCGGCGGACGGGTGTTCGGTCCGCCACCCCTCCCACACGGGCTGCGTGGCCAACTCTCGGCCGTCCGGGCGACCACGCACGACCCGTGCGGTGAATCGGCCGCTACGTGAAGGTGAATTCTCGGCAACGCGCGGCCGATCCCTTGATCCGACCCTTGGGGAGTGGCCTGGCTGTGCGCTTAGGCTGGCCGCATGGACGTGAACGTGGCCGCCGCCGCTGCCTGCGCCATAGCCGGGCTCGGCGTCGGCCTCACGGCCTCCATCGCCTTCCGTTGGAGCGAGCGCGAACAGGCCAGGAGCAGACACGGCGGAACCAGCGGCAAGAACCGGCAGCAGGCGCTCGGCGCAGGCACCCACGAGCCCCCGCTTCCCCCGGGGGTCGACACCGTACTCTCCGTGCTCCGATCCTGCGCGATCGTGCTCGGCGAGGGCGACGAGGTGGTCAAGGCCAGCTCGGCGGCGTACGCCATGGGCCTGGTGCGCGGCGGCGCGGTCGCCGTCGACCCGATGCTCGCGCTGGCCCGCGCCACCCGCCGGGACGGCGAGATCCGCCAGGTCGAGCTGGAGGTGCCGCGCCCGGGCACGGCTCGCACCGCCGAGCCCCTCGCGGTGTCCGTCCGGGTCGCCCCGCTGGGCTCCCGGCTGGTCCTGGTGCTGGTCGAGGACCAGACCGACCGCCGTCGGGTCGAGGCGGTCCGCCGCGACTTCGTCGCCAACGTCAGCCACGAGCTCAAGACCCCCGTCGGCGCGCTCTCGCTGCTCTCCGAGGCGGTCGCCGACGCGTCCGACGACCCGGAGGCGGTCCAGCGCTTCGCCGGCCGGATGCAGATCGAGGCGACCAGGCTGGCCAGCCTGGTCCAGGAGATCATCGACCTCTCCCGGGTCCAGGACGACCGGCTGATGGTCGACCCGGAGCCGGTCTCGGTGGACGAGCTGATCGCCGAGGCGATCGACCGCTGCCGCCAGCAGGCGGCCGCCAAGCAGATCCTGATCGCGGCCGGCGGCATCGCCGGCCTCTACCTGCACGGCAACCGCGGCCAGCTGGCCGCCGCGCTGGGCAACCTGGTGGAGAACGCGGTCAACTACAGCCCGCCGCGCACCCGCGTGGCGATCGCGACCCGCCGGATCTCCAGCGCCGCCGCCCTCGGCGAGGCCGACGGCGAGCTGATCGAGATCTCGGTCACCGACCAGGGCATCGGCATCTCCGAGAAGGACCGCGAGCGGGTCTTCGAGCGCTTCTACCGCGTCGACCCGGCCCGCTCCCGCCAGACCGGCGGCACCGGCCTCGGCCTCTCCATCGTCAAGCACGTGGCCGCCTCGCACGGCGGCACCGTCTCGGTGTGGAGCGTCGAGGGCCAGGGCTCCACCTTCACCTTGCGCCTGCCTGCCGGGCAGGCGCCCGCGGACCACACGCTCCCCGCCGGGGAGTCCGCGCAACTCCTGTCAGAAACAACCCCCCAGCTTGCCCCGGAGGCCTGATCGTGACCCGAGTACTGGTGGTCGAGGACGAGGAGTCGTTCAGCGACGCCCTGTCGTACATGCTCCGCAAGGAGGGCTTCGAGGTGGCCATCGCCGCCACCGGCCCCGACGCGCTCGAGCAGTTCGAACGGAACGGTGCCGACCTCGTCCTGCTCGACCTGATGCTGCCGGGCCTGCCCGGCACCGAGGTCTGCCGCCAGCTCCGGGTGCGCTCCAACGTCCCGGTGATCATGGTCACCGCCAAGGACAGCGAGATCGACAAGGTCGTCGGCCTGGAGATAGGTGCGGACGACTACGTCACCAAGCCGTACTCCACCCGCGAGCTGGTCGCCCGGATCCGCGCGGTGCTGCGCCGGCGCGGCGAGACCGAGGGCCCCGGCGAGGGCGGCGGTCCGGGTGCGCTGGAGGCGGGCCCGGTCCGGATGGACGTCGACCGCCACGTGGTGACGGTGGACGGCGCCAAGGTGGACCTGCCGCTCAAGGAGTTCGACCTGCTGGAGATGCTGCTGCGCAACGCGGGCCGGGTGCTCACCCGGATGCAGCTGATCGACCGGGTCTGGGGCGCGGACTACGTCGGCGACACCAAGACGCTGGACGTCCACGTGAAGCGCCTGCGGGCGAAGATCGAGCCGGACCCGGGCGCGCCGCGCTACCTGGTGACGGTCCGCGGCCTCGGCTACAAGTTCGAGCCGTAAACCCGGGCCGCACGCGCGGACACGGGCAGCGGACACGAGCACAGGGGATGCCCCCTCCGGCAGGTGCCGGAGGGGGCATCCCCTGTTGTTCAGCCCTGGACGGCCGCGGGTCAGTGGGTCCCGGCGGTCGGCGTGGCGGTACCGGCCGGAGCGGCGGCGCCGGACGGCGTGGCGCCCGGGGTGGCCGCGCCGGTGGCGGTGGCCGCGCCGGTGGCGGGGACGGTGGCCGCGGCGGGGGCGGACGGCGAGCCCGCGGGCTTGGACGGGGCGGCCGCCGGGCCGGGGCCCCAGCCCTTGTACAGGCCCGCGTTCGGGCTGACGGCGGCCTCGGTCCCGACCTTCTCGCCGCTCTTGAAGGCGAACTCGGTGGGCGCGTAGCCGCCGACGACCACGGTGGCGGCGGGGACCTTGGCGGACGGGTTGCCGTCCCCACCCAGCAGCACCGTGCCGCCGGCCGGGATGACGAGGGAGCCCACCGGGGCGCCCTTCTCGTCCAGCAGGGCGGCGGCGCTGGTGCCGACGGCGACGGACTGCAGCTCGATCGGCGTCTTCCCGGAGTTGCTGATGTTCACCGTCACGTTGACGGGGCCGGTGTACTCACCGGAGGGCTCGTCGCCGGTGACGACGACGATGTTGTTCAGCCGGATGTTGGTGCCCAGCGTCGCCTGGGCGTTGTCGGGCTTGATCTCCAGAGTGTCCGGCGTGTTGCCGGCCGCGCAGGACGACAGCGAGGCGATGGCGAGGGCGGCGATGGCGGCGATGCTGCCGACTCGAAGGCTGCGGCTCACGGCGGCGGCTTCTCCTAGGTCACGTGGCGGGTGGTCGGGTCTCAGATTATCGACCTTGCTTATGCGCTCCTCACGGGGTGGTCCCCGTGTCGCCCGCCGAAGCTGTCCCGGGCGCCCGTACGGCGGCACATCGCCGTGTCCAGGTCAAAATCGACCAAGATCGGATCACGATCGGGAAACGGCCCGATAAACGGTGAAAACTCAAGATCCAATCACGGTTTCGGGAGTGTTGCCGCAGGTTTCGGTGGGTGCCGGAACCGCCTCCGACCTGCGGTAAGCCCCCGTCGAACACCGGTCGCAGCACGTCATGGGGGTCCTTGTCAAGCCCCGAGACCCGCCCTGACCTGCGAAAACGCCCTTCGGGTGCGCCGAAAAGCGTGTTATTCTGGAAAGCCACGGAAGGGGTCCTGTCACATGACGTTCAAGGTTGGCGACACGGTGGTCTACCCCCATCACGGGGCCGCGCTGATCGAGGCCATCGAAATTCGCCAGATCAAAGGTGTGGACAAGACCTACCTGGTGCTCAAGGTGCAGCAGGGAGACCTGACGCTCCGCGTGCCCGCCGAGAACGCGGAGTTCGTCGGCGTGCGCGATGTGGTCGGCCAGGAGGGTCTGGACCGGGTCTTCGAGGTGCTCCGCGCACCGTACACCGAAGAGCCGACCAACTGGTCCCGTCGCTACAAGGCGAACCTGGAGAAGCTCGCCTCGGGTGACGTTATCAAGGTCGCCGAGGTTGTGCGCGATCTCTGGCGTCGCGAGCGCGAGCGCGGTCTGTCGGCCGGCGAGAAGCGCATGCTCGCCAAGGCGCGCCAGATTCTCGTCAGCGAGCTCGCGCTGGCCGAGAACACCAACGAGGACAAGGCGGAGACGCTGCTCGACGAGGTGCTCGCCTCGTAGTGCAGTCGGGCTGCCGCCCACCGCTCACAGCGCCCGATGCCGGCGCGCCGCTCCCCGGACGAACCGTCCTGGAGTGGTGCAGTGGCACTTCGGGCGCTGAGGCGTGTCCGGACGACGCCCCCTCACCCGAGCCGGCCGGTCCCGGGTCTGCATGACCGTTCTGCGCGTACTGCTTCTGCGTGTGCCGCGGTGCGTGTTCGGCGGGCGGGGGGACCATGGTGCTTTCGGAAGGGGTCCGGACGCCCGTCGTGCACGCGGTCGTCGTGCACGCCATGGCCATACCCACTTCGCCGAAGGAGTGAAACCTGAACGCCGCAGCAGCAGTTGCAGCAGCAGTGGTGCCCGCCGCGGGACGCGGTGAGCGGCTGGGGCCCGGAGCCCCCAAGGCCCTGCGGGAACTGGGCGGGGTGCCGCTCCTGGTGCACGCCGTCAGGGCGCTCGCCCGCAGCCGGGCGGTCGGCCTGGTCGTGGTCGCCGCGCCGGCCGACGGGGTCGCCGAGGTGGTCGGCCTGCTCGACAGCCACGGGCTGGACGGCAAGGACGTCCGGGTGGTGGCCGGCGGGGCGACCCGCCAGGAGTCGGTCCGGCTCGGTCTCGCCGCCATCCCGCCCGAGGTGGAGATCGTCCTGGTGCACGACGCGGCCCGGCCGCTCGTCCCGGTCGAGGTGGTGGACGCGGTCGCGGCCGCCGTCCGGTCCGGGGCCGAGGCCGTGGTGCCCGCCGTCCCGCTGGCCGACACCGTCAAGCGGGTCGAGCCCAACCCGGGCGGGCCCGAGCCGGTGCTCGACACGCCCGACCGCGCCACCCTGCGGGCGGTCCAGACGCCCCAGGGCTTCCGCCGGGAGACGCTGGCCGGGGTGCACGCCAAGGCGCTGACCGAGGAGGCCGAGGGCGGTCTGCCGCCGGTCACCGACGACGCCGGCCTGGTGGAGCGCTTCGGCGGCCGGGTGGTGGTGGTGCCCGGCCACGAGGAGGCGTTCAAGGTGACCCGTCCGCTGGACCTCGTGCTCGCCGAGGCCGTACTCGCCCGCCGGAGGGCATCCGATGGCTACTGATCCGACGACGGCCGCTGGGCCCTCCGTACCGCTGATCCCCCGGGTGGGCATCGGCACCGACGTGCATGCCTTCGAGGCCGGCCGGCCGCTCTGGGTCGCCGGGCTGGAGTGGCCGGGCGCCGAGTACGGCCTGGCCGGGCACTCGGACGCCGACGTGGCCGCGCACGCCTCCTGCGACGCGCTGTTCTCGGCCGCCGGGATCGGCGACCTCGGCGCGCACTTCGGCACCGACCGGCCGGAGTGGTCGGGCGCCTCCGGCGTCACGCTGCTCAAGGAGGCGGCCCGGCTGGTGCGCGAGGCCGGCTTCGAGATCGGCAACGTCTCCGTCCAGGTGATCGGCGTCCGGCCGAAGATCGGCAAGCGCCGGGACGAGGCCCAGGCCGCGCTCTCGGCGGCGGCCGGCGCGCCCGTCTCGGTCTCGGGCACCACCACCGACGGCCTGGGCCTCACCGGCCGGGCCGAGGGCCTGGCGGCGATCGCCACCGCCCTGGTGTACGAGCGGCGCTGAGGGGCCCGGCGGGTCGGGGGCCCGGCCCGGGCCTCACCGGCCGGGCCCGGGGGCGTCGTCGGCCGGGCGCGGGGTCCGTTCCGGGGGCACCCGGAGATGAGGGGTCCGTTCCGGGGACACCCTGAGGTTGACGGGTGTTCAGGACGCCTTGCCGGGGCGGGAGTCGCTACGGTTCGGTGCGGGCCCCTCGGCAGGGGCCTCCCGTACCCGCTTGACGAGAAGAGGTCCCGATGACCGCGCATCTCTCCGACCGGGCCAAGGCCCTGATCGACGGCAAGAGCTTCGCCGTCGTTTCCACGATCCAGCCCGACGGAAGCCCCCAGTCCTCCGTGGTCTGGGTGAAGCGGGACGGCGACGACGTCCTGTTCTCCACCGTCGAAGGCCGCCGCAAGCACCTCAACCTGCTGAAGGACCCGCGGATCTCCCTGGTGGTCAACCCTCCGGAGAGCCCGTACTCCTACCTGGAGGTGCGCGGCGAGGTCACGCTCACCCGGGAGGGCGGCCGGGAGCTGATCGACGAGCTGGCGCACAAGTACCGCGGTGAGAAGGTCTACCGCTTCGACGGCCCGGACGATGTGCGGGTGGTCGTGCGGATCGCCCCGCGCAAGGTGGTCGGCAACCTCTGAGCGGCCGGTCCGGCGGTCCGGCACGGAGGGGGCGCCTCCACCAAGTCACGGAGAAGAAACGGCGCAGCCGCGGTATTGACATTCGAGAATGTCGCGGGGCACCCCCTGCTGCCCACTACGCTTGACGCTGTGAGCATTCGCCTGTACGACACCAGCACCCGCCAGGTACGCGACTTCGTCCCGCTTGTACCGGGTTGTGTCTCGATCTACCTGTGCGGCGCTACCGTCCAGTCGGCGCCTCACATCGGGCACATCCGGTCCGGCCTCAACTTCGACATCATGCAGCGGTGGTTCGCCTACCGCGGCTACCAGGTGACCTTCGCCCGGAACGTCACCGACATCGACGACAAGGTGATCGCCAAGGAGCGCCAGCTCGGCACCCCGTGGTGGCAGATCGCCTACGAGAACGAGCGCGCCTTCAACGACGGCTACTCGGCCCTGGGCTGCCTGCCGCCGACCGTCGAGCCGCGGGCGACCGGGCACGTCCCCGAGATGATCGAGATGATGCAGACGCTCATCGCGAAGGGGCACGCCTACGCGGCCGACGGCAACGTCTACTTCGACGTGAAGTCGTACCCCGAGTACCTCGCGCTCTCCAACCAGAAGCTGGCGGACCTCCGCCAGCCCGCGGGCGAGGGCGAGACCGGCAAGCGCGACCCGCGCGACTTCGCGATGTGGAAGGCCACCAAGCCCGGTGAGCCGAGCTGGGACACCCCGTGGGGCCGCGGCCGCCCGGGCTGGCACCTGGAGTGCTCGGCGATGGCCCACAAGTACCTCGGCGCGGCCTTCGACGTGCACGGCGGCGGGCTGGACCTGATCTTCCCGCACCACGAGAACGAGATCGCCCAGTCCAAGGCGTACGGCGACGACTTCGCGAACTTCTGGGTGCACAACGCCTGGGTCACCATGGCCGGTGAGAAGATGAGCAAGTCGCTGGGCAACTCGGTGCTGGTCTCCGAGATGGTCCAGCGCTGGCGGCCGATCGTGCTCCGCTACTACCTGGCCGCCCCGCACTACCGCTCGATGATCGAGTACAGCGAGGAGTCGCTGCGCGAGGCCGAGGCCGGCTTCGGCCGGATCGAGGGCTTCGTCCAGCGGACCGTCGAACGCTGCGGGCCGGTCGACGCGGCGCCCGAGGTGCCGCCGGCCTTCGCCGAGGCGATGGACGACGACCTGGGCGTTCCGCAGGCGCTGGCCATCGTGCACACCGCCGTCCGCCAGGGCAACAGCGCCCTCACCGCGGACGACAAGGAGAACGCGGTGGCGCGTCTGGCCGAGGTCCGTGCGATGCTCGGAGTGTTGGGTCTCGATCCGCTCGACCCGCACTGGGCCGGGGCGGAGCGCGGTGACGACCTGCACGGCGTGGTCGATTCGCTGGTCCGGATGGTGCTGGAGCAGCGGCAGGCGGCCCGGGCCCGCAAGGACTTCGCCACCGCGGACGCCATCCGCGACCAGCTCGGCGTGGCCGGGCTGGCGATCGAGGACACCCCGTCCGGCCCGCGCTGGACGATCAACAGCCAGTAACCCCATCTGACGATCGGGGTGAGGGTGGGCCGTACCGGACCGGTGCGGCCCTCCCGCATGACGTAGCGCATGCCGTCGGCCGGCTCCGGTTTCCACCGGGCGGCCGGGCATGCCGGACAGACAGGAAGTACAGCCATGGCCGGCAACAGTGCACGCAGGAACCGTCGCAACCCCGGATCGAAGAAGGGCGCGAGTGTCGGTACCGGCGGCCACAGCCGGAAGGCGCTCCAGGGCAAGGGCCCGACCCCTCCCGGCGCGGAGCGCAAGGGCCACCCGAAGCAGCGCCAGGCCAACGCCGCGCTGAAGCGCGAGCGGGACGCCAAGGCCCGGGCCGGCATGCGCCGGGCCGGCGCCGGCGGCCGGGGCGGCCGCGGCGGCGCCGGTGCCGCCGAGCTGGTGTTCGGCCGCAACTCGGTGGTCGAGGCCCTGCAGGGCGGTGTTCCGGCCACGGCGCTGTACGTGATGCAGTTCATCGACACCGACGACCGGGTCCGCGACGCCTTCCAGGCCGCCAACGACCGCGGTATCCCGCTGATGGAGGCCCCGCGGCCCCAGCTGGACCAGATGACCGGCGGCATGAACCACCAGGGCCTGGTGCTCCAGGTCCCGCCGTACGAGTACGCGCACCCCGAGGACCTGCTGGCCGACGCCGCCGACGCCGGTGAGGACGCGCTGATCATGGCGCTGGACGGCGTCACCGACTCGCGCAACCTGGGCGCCGTGGTCCGCTCCGCCGCCGCCTTCGGCGCGCACGGCGTTGTCATCCCCGAGCGCCGGGCGGCCGGCATGACCGCCGGTGCCTGGAAGACCTCCTCCGGTGCCGCGGCGCGGCTGCCCGTCGCCCGCGCCACCAACCTGACCCGGGCGCTGGAGGCGTACCAGAAGGCCGGCCTGATGGTGGTCGGTCTGGCCGCCGACGGGGAGGCCGAGGTCGGCGACCTGGAGGCGCTGTCCGGCCCGGTGGTGATCGTCGCGGGCAGCGAGGGCAAGGGCCTGTCCCGGCTCGTCTCGGAGACCTGCGACATCCGGGTGCGGATCCCGATGCCGGGTGCCACCGAGTCGCTGAACGCCGGCGTCGCCGCGGGCATCGTGCTGTACGAGGCCGCGCGCCTGCGCAGCAAGGTCGGCTGAGGCGGGCTATCGGCCCAGCACAGGCGAGGCGCGCGGCGCAGGCGATCTTCCGAATTTTCCGCAGCGCGTCCGCAATCCGGGTGAAAGCGATCGGGCCCGACCGGGCCCGATCGCTTTTCTCATGATCACTTCAAGTGGGCGCCGGATATCCACCTGCGAGAGTGTCCTAACCGGGTGACACCCGGTTAGACGGGTGTGGACACCAGAACACCTCGGCGCCCCCTCCTGGGCGACGGCAGCACCGGGATAGACGCGGGCCCCGGCCTCAACACCGTCAAGGTGCCGTCCGACCCCGCGCGCCTCAGCAGCACCCAGGCGAGCTTCCGGCTCCGGCTCGGCACCCCGGTGGCGCCGCTGATCGAGGCCCCGGCCGGACTGCTGTCCACCGGCGCCGCGTTCGGCGACCCGTACGCCACCCAGGGCCTGATCCGACGTCCGCTGGTCACCCCGCAGGTCGTCGTGCCCGCCTCCGCCGTGCCGGCGTTCGCAGGGGCCGGCGGCGCCGGTGCGCCGCGCCGCAAGGGCCGGGTCACCGCCGTCACCTGGACCGGGCAGGCGCCCCCCGGGGACCTCGCGGCCACCCAGCTGCTGGACGCCGTCCGGCTCACCGGCGTGCCCGCGCCGGCCGGGGGCGGCAGGCGCGGCATGGGCGACGGAGACCCGGCCGACTACGACACCCAGGTGATCCCGCCGTACGCGGGCGCCCGGACCGTCCCGCGCCAGCCACGCGAGGGCGGCGGGGCGGTCACCGAGGCCGGCGTCGGCCCGGTCGGCGTGCCGCAGGGCTGGACGCCCAGCGGCGAGCTGCCCGAGGTCTCGGCCGCGTCCGCCGAGGGCAGGCAGCCCTGGTACCCCGGCCGCCGGGTCGACCTCGGCCTGGTGCTGCTGCCGCTGCGCGCCGTGCTGGGCTCGCTCTCCGTCTACGCCGGGTTCAGCAAGCTCTGCGACCCGGTGTACTTCGACGGCGGCGAGCGCGGCTCGATGATGCGCTGGCTCTCCTCGCTGCACCCGTGGAAGGTCGCCGAGCCGCTGCTGTCCTTCGCGATGGCGCACCCGGTGGGCTCGGGCCTGGTGGTGTCGTTCACCGAGATCGTGGTGGGCGTGCTGACCCTCCTCGGCCTCTGGCAGCGGCTCGCGGCCGGGGCGGCGATGCTGCTCTCCGCCGCGCTGCTCTTCACCGTCAGCTGGCGGTCCGTGCCGGTCTACGACACGCCCGACCTGATCTTCCTGGCGGCCTGGAGCCCGCTGCTGATCGCCGGAGCGCCGTACGCCTCGCTGGACGGGCGGCTCAACCTGGAGGCCTGGCGCCGGTACGGCTCCGGCGCACCGGGGGTGCTGCGCCGCCGCGTGCTGCGGCGTGGCGCCGTGGTCACCACAGTGGTGGTCGGCCTGACCCTGGTGCTCGGGTCGATGCTGGGCGCCGCGGTCCGCACCGGCGGCCGTCCGCACCCCGCGCCGTCCCGGCCGGGCACCGACTACGGCACGCCGGTCTGGCCGAGCGGCGGGCCGTCCGTGGCGCCCGGCGGGCAGGGCCCGTCCACCTCGCCCTCACCCGTCCCCTCCCGGCCCGCCTCGCCGACGCCGAGTGCGTCCGCGCCGCCGACGCCGGCCTCGGCCTCGGCGAAGGCCGCGACGGCCACCCCGAGCGGCAAGGCGCGGTCGACCAAGCCCGAGACCGGCGGTACCGGCTCGACACCGTCGGCGGCGCCGTCGGCCGCCGCGCCGGCCGGCTCGTCCTCCACGCAGCGCACCACACCGGCGCCGGGCGGTTCCGGGACGGCGCCCAAGCCCAGCCAGAGCACCGGCTCCGGCTCGGGCCTGCTGGGCGGGGTGCTGGGCAGCGGGCCGCTGTCCGAGCTGTCCGGCGGCGGCGCCCGCAGTCCGCGACCGGGGTCGCCGACGTCGACCTGACGGACCGTCCGGTCGCTCGGGGGCTCCGGCCCCTCAGTGGGCCGGGGAACGGATCGGCCGGGTGCTCCGTGGGGGAGCACCCGGCCGATTGCCGTGCGGTGGCCGCCCCCGATTCGGGCGGGGGCCGCCCATGGCCGTGCGGTGGCCGCCCTGCGGCCTCCTGAGGGCCCTCGGGGAGAGCGTCTAGCCGGGAGTGCGGCCCGCCCCCGCGGCGAGCTCCTTGGCCGCCTCGGTGAGGTCCTTCGCGGTGTCGATGGCACGCCAGTAGACGCCCTGCGGCAGCTGGTACCCGGCCAGTCGCTTGCCGCGGGCCAGTTGCGGGAACGTGGTGCGCTCGTGGTCGCCGACGTCCGGCAGCAGCTCGGCGAACTCCGGACTGAACACGTACAGCCCGGCGTTGATGAGGAACGGCGAGGGCGGGGCCTCGATGAAGTCCAGCACGTTGCCGAACTGGTCGGTCTCCACCGCACCCCACGGAATCCGCGGCCGGGCCAGCGCGAGGGTCGCGACGGCGCCCCGCTCGTGGTGGAAGGCGGCCATGTCGCGCAGGCTGAACCTGGTCCAGATGTCGCCGTTGGTGGCGTACCAGGGCTCGCCCGGCCGGGGCAGCGCCTTGGCCGCGTACTTCAGACCGCCGCCGCGTCCGAGCGGCTCGGCCTCGACGACGGTGCGGACCCGCAGCGGCAGGTCGGCCTTGTCGAGCCACTCCTCCAGCACGTCGGCCAGGTGCCCGCAGGAGATCACCGCGTCGGTGACGCCCTCGGAGGCGAGCCAGGCCAGCTGGTGCCCCAGGATCGGCGTGCCCGTCCCCGGGATCTCGACCAGCGGCTTCGGGCGGTCGTCCGTGTAGGGCCGCAGCCGGGAGCCCTGGCCGCCGGCCAGGATGACGGCCTGGGTGACGACGGTCTGCTGGGGCGTGGGAGGCTGCGGCGCCTGCGGGGGCGTGGTGTCAGCGGTCATGCCTGCACAATAGGCGCGCGCCGGTGGCGGCCCACAGTGGCAGGGAGGGTCAGCCGGTGATTCCCGAGGCGAACGAGCCGTCACAGACCGGGCGGGCGAAGGAGCGGGCCCGCTGGGCGTCCCCCTGGTACTTGCGCACCGCCGCCTTGCCCAGCTCGGTGGCGAGCGTGCTGCAGTACGGCGTCAGCGCCGGCTGCTCGCGCATCGAGCGCTCCAGCAGGTCCAGCGCGGTGCCCGGGTTGTGCGCGCGCAGCTCGTCCAGCAGGGCGACGCGCAGCGCGTCCTGCGGGTCGAGCCCCTCCGGCGCCTTGCCGGTGGACGCCCGGCCGATGCCGGCGCCGTCCCCGCTGGACGCCGCCACCACCTGCTGGTCCAGGCCCGTCGGCGGAGCCCACGGCACCCTGGTCACGGCGAGGGTGCCCGTGGTCACCAGGACGACGGGCAGAGTGAGGGCGATGGTCTGGCCGATACGGCGAACAAGCTGCTTCACGCTCAGGAGAGTAGCGCCGGGTAGGGGTCGGATCGCCCTCCGTTACACCATCGAGTGACGTGGTGTCCCGGTTTGTCCCTTCACCGTGTTGACGAAGGCCGGTTGACGGCGGAGCCCCGCCGGACCGCGACGGTCCGACGGGGCTCCGTCCTGCGCTGCTCCGCGCCCTACGTCCTCGGGCAGTGGGGCGCCGGGTCGCTCAGTTGCTCAGGCGGGCGCCGGAGCTGGTGGAGAACACGTGGGTCTCGTTGGCGATCGGCACGACGTGGATGGTCTCGCCGCGCGCCGGGATCTGGCGGCCGTGCACGCGGACGACCAGGTCCTTGTCCTCGCCGCCGATCTTGGTGGTGCCGTAGACGAAGCCGTCCGAGCCGAGCTCCTCGACCACGTTGACGGTGACGGCGACGCCCTCGATGCCGCCGCTCGGGACGATCTCGAAGTGCTCCGGGCGGATGCCGACGGTCACGGTCTTGTCGGTGCCGGCGCCGGCGAGGTCCTCGCGGGAGATGTTGACGACCGAGCCGCCGAACTTCACGCCGCCGTCGACCAGCGGCACCTCGACCAGGTTCATCGCGGGCGAGCCGATGAAGCCGGCCACGAAGAGGTTGGCGGGCCGGTCGTACATGTTGCGGGGGGTGTCGACCTGCTGGAGCAGGCCGTCCTTGAGCACCGCGACCCGGTCGCCCATGGTGAGCGCCTCGGTCTGGTCGTGGGTGACGTACACGGTGGTGATGCCCAGGCGGCGCTGGAGGCCGGCGATCTGGGTGCGGGTCGAGACGCGGAGCTTGGCGTCCAGGTTCGACAGCGGCTCGTCCATCAGGAAGACCTGCGGCTCGCGGACGATCGCGCGGCCCATCGCGACACGCTGGCGCTGACCGCCGGAGAGCGCCTTCGGCTTGCGGTCCAGCAGCGCGGTGAGGTCCAGGATCTTCCCGGCCTCCTCGACCTTGGCCCGGATCTCCGTCTTGTTGACGCCCGCGATCTTGAGCGCGAAGCCCATGTTCTCCGCGACGGTCATGTGCGGGTACAGCGCGTAGTTCTGGAACACCATCGCGATGTCCCGGTCCTTCGGCGGCAGGTGCGTCACGTCGCGGTCGCCGATGCGGATCGCGCCGCTGTTGACGTCCTCCAGGCCTGCCAGCATGCGAAGGCTGGTCGACTTGCCGCAGCCCGAGGGGCCGACCAGGACGAGGAACTCCCCGTCCGCGATGTCCAGGTCCAGCGCGTCCACAGAGGGCTTGTCGGCCCCGGGGTAGACACGGGTCGCCTTGTCGTACGTCACAGAAGCCATGGCTGTGCTCTCCTTCACCGGCAGGAACGTGCCGGACGATCCGAGTAAAGGGTGGATGTCGCGCCGCCCGCCCAGTGGTCTGAACCACTGAACACGGCGACTCCAGGCGACGCTACCGGCGCCTTCGCCGCTTGTCAGCCCCCGGCCCACCCGATTTCGGCATCGGTTCCATCACGCCCGCCCACCCCGCCCCGCCCGGGCCCCGCCCGGCCCATCCCCCGGATATGCCACCACCGCCCGACCCCCGCCCGGTAGACTGCCCCCGGTGCCGCCGTGACCATGTCGCGGACGGTCACCATGCCTCCTTAGCTCAGTTGGCCAGAGCACCGCTCTTGTAAAGCGGGGGTCGTCGGTTCGAACCCGACAGGGGGCTCACTGCACCACCCGGAATTGAGGCGGGACTTTGGCCTTCCGGAGGCTTCGTCAGCGGCCTCGGACGAATTGTCCGAGGCCGTTTGCATGGGCGGACGCGGTGGCTCCGCTTGGCCGATCGGGTTGTCGGGGTGACCTGGCAAGATCAATCTGCCATAGGCCACTTAGGAGGATTCCATGCGCGGAGCGCGCTTCATAGCCGGCGCTGTCCTTGTCCTGCCAGCGGCCAGCGGCCTGCCGCTGGCGTCTCCCGCCTTTGCCGACTCCCCGATCCAGCCGAATCTCACGGTTGCCGTGTACCGGCCTGGATACGGAGAGGCCGATCGCCCGTTGAGGGTGACCGCCAGTATTTTCGGAGTGGGGGAGAGCGAATACCCGATCACCAGGAACGTCGTCGAGTTCGGCGACGGCACGGCGCCCGAGACTGCGGGGATCGGGACCTACCGGCATGACTACGCGGTGCCCGGCACCTACACGGTGACCCACACGATCACGGATGACCACGGTCGCACCGCCACCACCTCACGGGCTGTGAGTGTGGGTAGCAGCTATGTGCCGCTCTACTACCCCACGCGGTACCTCGATACTCGTATCGGCAAGGGCGCTCCCGCCAAGGCGGTGGGCCCCGGAGGCGTAGTCAAGCTGCAGGTCACCGAGTCTGCCACCGGCGGAGTCCCGGACAATCGCAAGGTCACCGCGGTTCTGCTCAATCTGACCGCCACCAACGCCACTGAGGGTACCCACATCACGGCGTTTCCCGGTGGCGCGGTGCCGACGGCGTCGAACGTGAACGTAACCCCAGGCCACGACGTCGGCAACGCCGTACTCGTGCCAGTGGCCGCGGACGGCACAGTCTCGTTCTTCAACCACGCTGGGAACGTCGACTTGGTCGTCGACATCCTGGGCTACTACACCACAGAGCCTCTGAGTTGGTCGGTACGCCTGGGCTCTGCGCAGAACAACGTCCGTGCCCTCGACACCCGTAACGGAACCGGCGGCATCAACCGGCCGGTGGGGCCGAATGAGGTCATCACGGTGCCGGTCCGCGGTGACGGGATGCTCCCCAAGGATGCCGAGATCGCGGTTGTCAATCTGACCGTCACCGAGGGTACTGAGAGCAGCTTCATTACGGCCACCCCGAGCGTAGTGCCGCCGCACACGTCCAACCTCAACTTCACCGCCGGACAGACGGTCGCCAACCAGATCACCGCCCCGATCAACGCCGACGGCACGATCACGCTCTACAACCATGTGGGGAACGTCCATGTCGTCGCCGACATCCAGGGTTACTACGCCTCGGCGATCACGACTGCGGACACCAGGGCGGTCCTGACCACCGCACCGACCCGGCTGGCGGACACGCGCGCTTCCCAGCAGAAGCTGGGTGAAGGCGGTCGGCTGACGGTCAAGGTCCGGGGTGCCGCCGGCGTGCCGGACGGTGTCTCGGCCGTGATGGTGAACCTGACGGCGACCAACGCGACGGGGAGCAGCTGGCTGAAGGTCTCCACGCCCGGAAAGCCGTGGGCCGCCGCCTCGAACCTCAACGTCGAACCCGGTGCCACCGTGCCGAACCTCGCCCTGGTCCCGGTGGACTCCGACGGCAACATCGAGGTCTACAACAACGCCGGTTCGACCGACGTGATCGTCGACCTCCAGGGCTTCATCGCCTGAAGCGCTTGATCGCATCGGATCCTGCCCGTGCGATGTGTGACGTGCGCTCCGATTACCGGCCCCGGGTTTTCTGCCCGGGGCCGGTGGCGTTTCTCGGGGCACCTGTGTCGGACCGGAGTTGGCGCAGGGTCCAGGGGGTGGTGGGGGCGAGGGGGCGGGTGAGGGTGGTGAAGAGTTCGGCGGCACGGCGGTAGGAGAGGCGGGCGCGGCCGGTGTGGGGGCAGCGGTCGGCGGCGGGGGTGGTCGCGGGGGCGCGGCGGTCGGTGAGGAAGAGCGGGCCGGTGGTGCGGCCGGCGAGGAGCAGGGGGAGCAGGCGGGCGGTCCCGGCCCGCCAGCGGAGGGGCGGGGCGGACGGGAGGGTGTGGCGGCGGGGGAGGTCGAGGTCGTCGGCGTCGAGGGCGAGGACGGTCTCGATGGCGGCGCCGCTCTCGTGCAGCAGGTGCCAGAGGGCCTGTTCGCGCAGCGGGGCCCGGAGGGTGAAGAGGGTGCGCAGCTGGTCGGCGGTGAGCGGGGCGGGGCCGTCGGCGGTGGCGGGAAGGGGGTGCGGGCGCAGGCCGGTGGTGGGGTCGGTGCGGATCCAGCCGTGGGCGCGCCAGAAGGCCACGGCGGCGCGCAGGGTTGAGAGTTCGCGGTTGAGCGTGCGCGGGTCGGTGTCGGCGGCGCGGTGGGTGGCGCCGGCCCGGAGGCGGGCGGGGGCGTCAGGGTGGTCGAGCAGGGCGAGGGGGAGGACGGGCGGCCGGGCGCGGCGCCGTCCGGGGCCGGTGGGGGCGGGGCGGTCGGCGAGAGCCCAGGCCCAGGTGTCCAGGGCGATCCGGTAGATGCGGCGGGAGGCCGCGCCGAGGCCGGCGGCGGCCAGGTAGCGCTCGACGGCGACTGCGTACTCGACAGGCTGGGGGCTCTCCACCGGAACGGTTCTTCTTTCCGCAGTAAACGACATCTTGAGGAGGGGTTCAAGAATAGCCACTGGCTGCAGTAAACCGCATGCTGATGTGGTGGATTGAGGATATTTACTGCGGCAGGTCCGACCGTCCGAAGAATTGATGCGTAAAGGCTCAACTTTTCCTCCGGAAACCCTTGTTCGCGGCTCTTCGGCGGGGGCAGACTTGCCGCCCATGGCAGTGGATACGGAGCAGGTTCCGTCGCGTCGGCAGCGGTCGGGCGGGCGTCTCGCCGTGCTGGGCGAGCGCGATTTCAGGTGGTTCTTCGTCGGGTACGCGACGTCGTTGTTCGGCTCCTCGATGGCACCGGTGGCGGTCGCCTTCGCGGTGCTCGACGGCGGTGGGGGCGGGACCGACCTGGGGTGGGTGATGGCGGCCCGGATCCTGCCGATCGTGCTGGTGATGCTGGTCGGCGGGGTGGTCGCCGACCGGCTCGGCAGCCGACGGGTGATGCTGGTGGCGGACGTGCTCCGCTGCGGGGTGCAGGGGGTGTTCGCGGCGGCGTTGGCGGCGGGGCACGCGCCGGTCTGGGTGATGGTCGGGCTGGTCGCGCTCTGGGGGCTCGGCGAGGGGGTGTTCCTGCCGGCGCTCGGGGCGCTGGTGCCCGCGCTGGTCTCCCGGAAGGAGCACCTCCCGGACGCCAACACCCTGCTGGGGCTGGCCCGTTCGGTGTCCACGGTGGCCGGTCCGGCGACCGCGGGGGTGGTGGTGGCGGTGTACGGCCCGGCGGCGGTGCTGCTGGCCGACGCGGTGACGTACGCGGTCGGCGCGCTGGCACTGGCCCGGATCGCGGTGGCCGCACCGGCGGAGCCGGGGGAGCCGGAGTCGATGCTGGTGGACCTGCGCGAGGGGTGGTCGGAGTTCCGCTCCCGGCCGTGGCTCTGGATCACCACGGTCCAGATGGCCTTCTTCAACCTGCTGGTCTGGGCGCCCTTCCTGGTGCTCGGCCCGCTGACCGCGCAGCACGCGCTCGGCGGCGCCCGCGGCTGGGGCCTGGTGATGGGCGTGTACGGGGCCGGCGCGGTGCTGGGCGGCCTGCTGATGCTGGGCCGCAGGCCGGCGCGGCCGCTCGCGGTGGCCACGGCGGCGACGTTCGGCTGGGCGCTGCCCTCGGCCGCGCTGGCGGCGGGCCTTCCACTGCTCTGGACGGCGGCGGCGGCGCTGGTGGCCGGGCTCGGTTCTGCGGTCTGCGGGGCGCTGTACGACTCCACGATGCAGCGCTGGGTGCCGGCCGACGTCCTCGCCAGGGTCACCGCGTTCGGCGGACTCGGTGCGTTCGTGCTCGGGCCGCTGGGCCTGGCGGCGGCCGGCCCGCTGGCGGACCGGGCGGGCGCGGCGTCCGTGCTCGGCTTCGGCGCGTTGTGGCAACTGGGCGCGGGTGCAGTGGTGTTGGCGGTTCCAGCGGTGAGCCGGCGGCGATGGGACGAACCGGCGGCGCCCGGCGCGGCGGCCGGGCGTTCCGGCCGGGCGGGCGAGGACCGGCACGCGGGTGCCGCCCCGGGCGACCGCGCGGCACGACCGCCCCGTCACCCGCGGTGAGCGGGCGCGCAGGGCGGCCCGGGCGGTCGTACGGTGGAGGGAGTGCGGGGGCGAACGGAGGAGGTAGGCCATGCCCGGTTCTTCTACCATCAGCCACCACGAGTCGGCGGTCGCCCTGGACCACACGGACGGGAAGCGGCTTGCCACGGTGCTGGAGGAGCTCGCGTATCTGCTGGAGATCCCCGGTCCGAACCGGATCAACGACGCCCAGCTCGGCGCCCTCTGCGAGGGCCGGGCGCCGGACCGGGCCGAGCTGTCGCGTTGGTCGCGCGGGCTCGCCGCGGAGCTGAAGGGGCGGCTCTAGCCGCGGCCGTGCCGGACCGGCCGGAGCCGTACGATGGCGCGCGGGGCGGGTGGTCCTCGCGCGCCTTCCGGGTGCCGGCGTGGCCGGCGGCCGGCCCGGCGGAGGAGGGTGGGGGCCCGTACGTGTCGCAGTCCGAGTCGCAGCCCCGGCAGGCGTCCGGCCCCGGGCCCGGCCCGAGGTCCGGCACCGGCACCGGTGCCGGCAGCCGCTCCGGGCCCGGCCCGATGTCGTGGCTGACCGTGGAGACGCCGCTGCCGAGCGGGCCGATGCACATCGCGGTGACGCCGCTGGGCGTGGCGGCCGCGGGCTACCTGGGTCACGCGGGCGGTGAGCTGCCGCGCTGCACGGACGAGCCGAAGATCGCCGCCGTCACGGACCGGATCGGTGCCTACCTTGCGGGCCGCAGCCGGGAGTTGGGGCTGCCGATCGACTGGAGCCTGAGCGCCGGGCCGCACCGCGCCGTGCTGCAGACGCTCTGGCGCGACGTGCCGTTCGGGCGGACTATCACCTACGGCGAACTGGCCTCCCGCAGCGGGGTGTTCGAGGACGTGTCGGAGCCGGGGCTGGCGGCCCGGACGGTCGGGCAGATGATGGCCGCCAATCCCGTGGCGCTGCTGGTGCCGTGTCACCGGGTGGTGGCGGCGGACGGGATCGGCGGCTTCGGCGGCGGGCGGGTCGGGATCGACGTGAAGCGCTGGCTGCTCACCCTTGAGGGCGTGCTGGAACCGACGCTGGACTGGAACGGGCCGCTGTAGCAGTCCGGTCGGGTCCCGGAGCGCGTCCGCTCGTGCTCAGTGGACCAGCTCCACCGGGGCGAGGCCGCGGGCGAACGGGGCCTGGCGCGGCAGCACCGGCTGGATGCCCGAGACGAGCGTGTAGTCGATGCCTCCGAAGTCCCCGCCGAAGTCTCCGGTGAAGTCCCGGGCGAGGTCTCCGGCCCGGCCGGTGTCGGGCCGCTCGCCGAGCGCCAACTGCACCGCGTTCCACGGCAGGTTGAGGCCGCACAGGCGCAGCTGGTGCAGGCCGCCCGAGGGCCGGGTGTTGACGTCGATGACCACCGGTTCCCCGGCCAGGTGGCGGAACTGCACGTTGGAGAGGAACGCCATCCCGGTGGACTCGACCACCCGGCGGGCGGGTTCCAGGTACCGCCGGGCGGTGGTGAAGCTGCGGCGGCGCCGGTGCTTGCTGCGGCCGACGGCGGCGAGCAGGGTGCCGTCGCGGTCGGCGAGGCAGTCCACCGAGACCTCGGGGCCCTCCAGGTAGGGCATCACCAGCAGGTCGGCGGGACCGCCGGCGCCCCCGGGGGTGACGCCTTCCGGTGTGGCGGCCTCCAGCGCGGCGGCCACCTGGTCGACCTGGACCCGGCTGTCCCAGCCGGCCAGCCGGTGCAGGCCGAAGGGCTCGCGGGTGAGGACCCGGAACCCCTCGCCGCCGGCGCCCGAGGAGGGCTTGAGGCAGGCGGTGAGCCCGGCGGCCTCGATCCGTTCGACGGCGGCGAGCAGGTCGGCGGCGGTGCGGACCTGCCACCAGGGCGGGGTGGGCAGGCCGGCGGCGGCGATCGCCGCGTAGCCGTCCGCCTTGCTGTCGAAGGCCGCGACGGCGGTGGCGGGCGGGCAGACGAGGGCGGTGCCGATCGCCTCGAACTCCTGGTGGTGCAGGGATATCGCGAGCTGGTGGAGGCGGGGCAGGAAGACGTCGACGGAGTGCCGGGTGCAGTAGTCGAGGGCGTAGCCGACGTACGCGTCGGGGGTGAGGTCGCCCGGCTCCAGGGTGGCGTGGTCGGCGGCGGCGAGGACGGGGGAGTCGGGGTCGACGTGGGTGGCGTGGATCTCGACCGGCCGCGGCGCCTCGCGCAGCTGTTCGATGAAGAACACGTTCTCGGCGTAGGTGCGGTTGAGCCAGATACGGACGGGGGCGCTCATGACGGCTCCCAGGGCAGAGGTGAACGAGGGGAGGGCATCCGGTCCGACCACACTCGTCAACTGGCCCCGTGGCCCTTTGAGGTGGCACCTTAGCGGCCCCTCGCACGGGCGCGAACCCGGGGTGGGTGAGGGGCGGGAGCGGCGCCGCGGGCGGCTCCGGGGAGGGAGTGCGGGGCGGCCGCCGGGGCGAGGCATTATTAAATGTTCGAATAATGGTCGAACTGATATCGATCTGGTGATCCAGTCGTCCTATTTGTTCGGTTATTCCGACCACTCGAAAGAGTGATTGCGAAGCCCACCGAATGGCCTCACCATGATTGTTGCAAGGCGACACTTCATCGGGTATTTGAAGGGCTCCCTATGTCGACCGAAACCAACGTCGGTATTCCTGCGCCGGGCGGCGAGCCGCAGGCCCGGCAGCAGCAGAGTCTCGGCACGGCGGGCGCGAGGAACCTCGCGACGACCACCAAGTCCGCGCCGCAGATGCAGGGCATCAGCCCGCGCTGGCTGCTCAGGATGCTTCCGTGGGTCCAGGTGTCCGGCGGCACCTACCGGGTCAACCGTCGCCTGCGCTACTCGGTCGGCCGCGGCCGGGTGAGCTTCGTGAAGACGGGCTCCGAGGTGCGGATCGTCCCGCCGACGCTGCGCGAGGTACCGGTGCTGCGCGGCTTCGAGGACGACGCCGTCCTGGAGGAGCTGGCCGGGCGCTTCGTCCAACGCGAGTTCTCCGCCGGTGACGTGCTGGTCGCGGCCGGGGCCCCGATCGACGAGGTCTTCATCATCGCGCACGGCAAGCTCGACCGGCTGGGATCCGGGAAGTACGGCGAGCAGACGGTGGTCGGCACCCTCGCCGACGGCGACCACCTGGGCGACGAGGCGCTCCGGCAGGACGACGGCGCCTGGCCGTACACGGTGAAGGCCGCCACCGCCGGTACCGTCCTGGCGCTCGCCTGGCCCTCGTTCCAGGAGCTCGCGGACCGCTCCGAGGCGCTCCAGCTCCAGATCATGGACTACCTGGCCGGCTTCGAGCAGGCGCAGAACAAGCACGGCGAGGCGGCGATCGGTCTCTCCGCCGGCCACCACGGCGAGTACGAGCTGCCCGGCGCCTTCGTGGACTACGAGCTGAAGCCGCGCGAGTACGAGCTGAGCGTCGCGCAGACGGTCCTCAAGGTGCACAGCAGGGTCGCCGACCTCTACAACCAGCCGATGAACCAGATCGAGCACCAGCTCCGGCTGACCATCGAGGCGCTGCGCGAGCGCCAGGAGTTCGAGCTGGTCAACAACGAGGAGTTCGGGCTGCTGCAGAACGCCGAGTACGACCAGCGGATCCAGACCCACTCCGGCCCGCCCACCCCGGACGACATGGACGAGCTGCTGAGCCGGCGCCGTTCCACCAAGATGTTCCTCGCCCACCCGCGGGCCATCGCCGCCTTCGGCCGGGAGTGCAACCGCCGCGGCCTCTACCCGGACACCGTCGAGGTCCAGGGCCGGCAGGTCTTCGGCTGGCGCGGGGTGCCGGTCTTCCCGTGCAACAAGATCCCGGTCGTCGGCGGTCACACCAGCTCGATCATCGCGTTGCGCACCGGGGAGGAGAACCAGGGAGTCATCGGGCTGCACCAGACCGGAATTCCGGACGAATACCAGCCGAGCCTCTCCGCCCGGTTCATGGGAATCAGCGAGAAGGCCATCATTTCCTATCTCGTCAGCGCCTATTACTCCGCCGCCATTCTGGTGCCCGACGCGGTGGGCGTCCTGGAAAACGTCGACGTCGCGCACCACCGCGACTGACCGGGGCCGGTCGGACCCGCGCTGCCCGGCCGGGCTCACCCGCACCCCGGCCGGGCGGCGCCCATCGCCACATCAGGGGGAGGAACCCAATGGCAATCTTCACGTTGGAACGCGACCACCGCGAGGGGCACGAGGCGGAGGACGTGCTCGCCCGCGCCCGCGGCCTCGTCGACCCGGTCCTGCGCGCCGCCGTCGACTCGCTGCCCGGCTCGATGCGCAGGGTGGCCGGCTACCACTTCGGCTGGTGGGAGGCGGACGGCACACCCGTGGCCGCGCCCTCCGGCAAGGCCATCAGACCGGCGCTGGTGCTGGCCGCCACCCAGGCACTCGGCGGCACCCCGGCCACGGCCACCGCTGCCGCGGCCGCCGTCGAGCTGGTCCACAACTTCACCCTGCTCCACGACGACGTCATCGACCGTGACGAGACCAGGCGCCACCGTCCCACCGCCTGGCGGGTGTTCGGCACCACCGAGGCCATCCTCGCGGGGGACGCGATGCACTCGCTGGCCCTGCGCCTGCTCGCCGAGGACACCCACCCGGCTGCCCAGGGCTCGATCCGCCGGCTGACCGACTGCGTGGTCGAGCTCTGCGAGGGCCAGCAGATCGACTGCGCCTTCGAGCAGCGCAGTGACGTTTCGCTCACCGAGTGCCTGGCGATGGCGGAGGCCAAGACGGGAGCGCTGCTCGGCGCCGCCTGTGCGATGGGCGCGACGTACGCGGGTGCCTCGGAGGAGGCCGCGCAGGCGATGGACGGCTTCGGCCGCGAGATCGGCCTGGCGTTCCAGCTGATCGACGACCTGATCGGGATCTGGGGCGATCCGGCCGTCACCGGCAAACCCGTCGGGGCGGACTTGGCCGCGCGCAAGAAGTCGCTGCCGGTGGTGGCGGCGCTCGGCTCCGGCACGGCCGACGGGCGCGCCCTGGCCGAGCTGTACGCACTCGAACGTCCGCTCAGCCCGGACGAGTTGAACCGCTGTGCGGCCGCCGTCGAGGGGGCCGGCGGGCGCGGTTGGGCCCAGGGGGAGTCCTGCGAGCGGATGGCCACGGCGCTCGCCCAGCTGGCTACGGCGGTGCCCGAGCCGTCCGCGGCCGACGAACTGCTCGCCCTCGCGGAGCTGGTCACCCGTCGTACCCACTGACCGGACGGCGTGCGGGGGAGTGGGAGGTCGGCGGGCCCGACGCCCCACTCCCGCCCACGCCTGGCCGGCCAGGAGCAGGCGCGCCAGGTGTAGGCGGGCCAGGATTACGCGCGCCAGGGGCAGGCGGGGCCAGGATTACGCGCCCGGCAGGGATCAGGCGAGCGCGGCGAGCAGGCGCTGCTCCTTCGCCGGGACGATCCCTTGCCTGTGCCGGGCGCCCTTGCGCCCCTTGAGGCCGTCCGGGTCCGTGTCCTCGGCCGGCCCGCGCTGCTGGAGCCACGCCCAGGTGTCGCGCGCGGTCTCGGTGAACGGCCGGCAACGCAGCCCGGCCGCCTGTGCCCGGGAGGTGTCGGCGAGCCAGACGCCCGCCATCTCCGGCACGTCCGGCGCCCAGAGCGGGAGTTCCAGCCACGGCAGGACGCTGTCCGGGCCCTCGGCGAGCAGCGGGCCGTCCTCGACCCAGACCAGCTCGGCGGCCGGGCGGCCGTCGGAGGGCTCGCCGACCACCTCCCGGCAGGTGGCGAGGAACTCCCCGAAGGTGACGTTCCCGGTCGGGGCGGTGGTGATGTAGCGCCCGGTGTGCCGGGCGGTCACCACCTCGATGCCGAAGGCGGCGAAGTCACGGACGTCGATCACCTGCATCGCCCGCTCCCGGTCGCCCGGCGCCAGCACCGGGCCGCCGCGGGCCATCCGCTCCAGCCACCAGGGCAGGCGGCCCCCGTTCTCGTACGGGCCTATCAGCAGCCCGCTGTTGAGGATCAGGGTGCGGTCGGCACCGAAGTGCTCCAGCACGGCGCGCTCGCAGCCGGCCTTGAGGGTGTTGCCGGGCGGCTGGTCGGGCGGGGTGTCGGCGGGGCAGGGGTGCAGCGGTGAGTCCTCGTTCACCGCCAGGGCCGGCCAGTCGGAGAAGGCGTGCACGGAGGAGACGAAGGTGTAGTGGTCGGCGTGCCCGCGGAGCAGCCGGGCGGAGATCACGGCCTGGGCGGGCTGCTGCGCGGAGGTGTCGACGACGGCGTCCCAGTGCCGTCCCTCGACCAGCCGTGCCAGGTCGTCGGCGGAGTCGCGCTCGCCCCGGACGGCCTCGACCCCGGCCAGGTCGCTGTGGGAGCGGCCGCGGTTGAAGGTGGTCACCTCGTGGCCCCGGTCGAGGGCAGCGGAGGCGAAGGCCCGCCCGAGGAAGGACGAGCCACCGAGCAGAAGGATCTTCATACCGGTAAGGCTGCCTCCCCTGCTTCATCCGCATGCGCTCGTTCGCTCTCGGCAGAGGGCGCCGGGCCGGCGGCGCCGGGCGGGGGCGGGCAGTGCGGGACGGCGGGCTGGCCACCCCGGACAGGCGGGCCTGCCGGTCGAGGTGCTGATCCAATCGGCTCCGCATAGCATCCCCCGTGTACCTATATGTCTGATTTCTGAGCAATGATCCGGTCTTCTGGGCGATGCTCCGGCACTGGGGAGAGCGACAGCATGGTCAACCCGGCACTCGTGGACCCGGCCACCATCCGTGCGACCGCCGCCGAAGCGTGGGTCCGCGGCTATCCGATCCTGCAGAACTACCGCACCATGTACGCGCAGGCGGTGGACGACGCCGACCCGAGGTACGTCGGCGGCTTCGGCGTCTTCCGGCACTACCCGCAGCCCTTCACCCCGGCCAACACCGACGTCGTCACCCCCAACAACGACACCCCGTACTCCTGGGCCTGGCTCGACCTCCGCGCCGAGCCGTGGGTGATCTCGGTACCCGCCGAGGACCGCTACTACGTGCTCCCGCTGCACGAACTCGACACCGTCTTCGCCGGCTTCGTCGGAGCCCGCGCCACCGGCCAGGAGGCCGGCGACTACCTGGTGGCCGGCCCCGGCTGGCGGGGCGAGGCCCCCGAGGGCATCAACGGCGTCATCCGCACGGCCACCCAGCTGATCGGCGTGCTCGGCCGCACCTACCTCGGCGGCACGTCACCCGGGGCCGTCGAGGAGCTGAAGGCGATCCAGCAGCAGTACCGCCTGCGCCCCTTGCACGAGTACGCGGGCACAGCGGCACCGGCTCCCGTGCCGAACCCGGTCTGGCCGGTCTGGCGCGAGGAGGTGCTGGACACCATCGAGTTCTTCAGCTTCCTCGACTTCCTGCTCGGCTTCTTCCCCGCCCTGCCCGCCGAGGCCGACCTGCGAGGCCGCCTCACCGACCTCGGCATCGACGGCCGCGGCGAGTTCGAGCCCGCCGCGCTGCCGATCGCGGTCCGCGCCGAGATCGAGCGCGGTATCGCCGACGGCCGCGCCGAGCTGGAACGCGCGGCCGAGGAGACCACCGGCTCCACCGGTCTCTTCGGTACCCGCGAGCAGCTCGGCACCGCCTACCTGAAGCAGGCGGTCGGCGCGATGAAGGGCCTGTACGGGCTGCCCGTGCAAGAGGCCTGGTACGGCGGCTGGCTCGCCGACAGCGAGGACAACCGGCCGCCCGACGCCGCCGACCACGACTACGTCGTGCGGTTCGGCCCGGACGGGTTGCCGCCGGCCCGGTTCTTCTGGTCGGCCACCATGTACGCCCTCCCGGAGCGCCAGCTGGTCGACAACATCCTGGACCGCTACTCGATCGGCGACCGCACCCCCGGGCTGGTCCGCGACGCGGACGGTGGCCTCACCCTCTACCTCCAGCACAAGCGCCCCGCCGACGCCCAGCACTCGGCCAACTGGCTGCCCGCGCCGGACGGCCCCTTCACGGTGGTCCTCCGGCTCTACGGCCCGGACGAGTCGGTCCTCGACGGCCGCTGGACGCCCCCGCCCCTGACACCGCGCTGACCACCGCGCCCTCGCGCCACCTCACCCGCACCGGCCTGCCCGGACCGTGCAACCCGCGCCAGCCACCCGTACCGCCCGCACCACCCGTACCCACGCACGCCGGACCCGAGAAGGAATCCCGATGACCGAGCCCGAGCTGGAGGCCCTGGCCGCCGACGCCTACGTCTACGGCTATCCGCTGGTCTCCGACCTCACCATGGTCGAGCGCTTCACCGAGGGCGGCATGGGCATCCTGCCGGCGGCTCCGTTCAACCACGTCAGCCACGCCGCCCGGCTCGCCGGGCCGGACGACCCCTTCGTCTCCGTCAACAACGACACCGTCTACTCGATTGCCCAGCTCGACCTCTCCGAGGGCCCCCAGGTGCTGCACGTGCCGGACACCGACGGGGCGTACTACGTGCTGCAGTTCGTCGACGCGTGGACCGACAACTTCGCCTACGTCGGCCGCCGGGCCACCGGCACCGGCGCGCAGACCTGGCTGATCGTCCCGCCCGGCTGGCACGGCACCCCGACGGACCACGAGCACGTGATCGTCTCGCCGACCACCGTGGCCACCATCGTCGGCCGCTTCGCCTGCACCGGCCCCGACGACCTGCCGCGCGTCGGGGCGCTCCAGGAGGGACTGACGCTCGAATCGCTGGAGCCGGGCGGCCTGGTCGCCGGGCTGCCCGCACCGGACCCGGACGTGCCCGAGCGGCTGTCGTTCTTCGAACGGCTCCGGGTCTGGATGGCGGCCTTCCCGCCGTCCGCGGCGGACGTCGAGTACCAGCAGCGGTTCGCCCCGCTCGGTCTGCTCGACTCGGGGCCCTCGCCGTACCGGGCCGCCGCGCCCGACTGGACCCTCGCCCTGCTCAAGGGCATGGCGGCCGGCCGCGAACGGGTCGAGGACGCCACCCGGCCGCCGGAGGACCACCCGGCGGGTGAATGGCGCACTGCCCTGCACCTGTTCGACTACAACGTCGACTTCCTCGGCCCGGGCACGATCGACGACCAGGAGTGGCGCATCCCCGACCGCCGCGCCGCCTACCTCAGCCGGGCCGCCGCCGCCCGCGCCGGCCTCTGGGGCAACCACGCGTACGAGGCGGTGTACGCGATGACGTACGACGACTCCGACGGCCGCCCGCTGAACGGCGCCCACGCGTACACGCTGCGCTTCGACCAGCCCCCGCCGGCCGACGCCTTCTGGTCCGTCACCATGTACGGCCTGCCCGAGTACTACCTGGTGGCGAACCCGGACGCGCGCTACTCGATCGGCGACCGCACCCCCGGCCTGGTCTACGGCGAGGACGGCTCGCTGACGCTCCGGCTCCAGCACGAGCGGCCCGCCGACCCGGCCGGGGCGGCGAACTGGCTGCCCACCCCGGAGGGCGGGTTCCGCCCGATCATCCGGCTCTACCAGCCGAAGCCGGCCGCCCTGGACGGCACCTACCGGGTACCGCCGATCCGGCGCACCTGAACCGCACGGGTCCGGGCGCCGAGGCCGCGCACCTGAACCGCACGGGTCCGGGCGCCGAGGCCGGGGACCGGCACCGGCCGGCACCGACGGGCAGCCGGCGCACCGACGAAGGGACGCAGGGATGGGCGACGCCGTCGGCCAGATGCTGGCCTCGGCCGTGGGCATCGCGATCAGCCCGATGCCGTTGATCGCGGTGATCCTGATGCTGGCCACCCCTAAGGGGAAGGCCAACGGCCTGGCGTTCACGGCCGGCTGGGTGGTGACGCTGGCGGCGGTGGTCACCGTGGTCGTGTCGGCGGGATCGGGGCTGAGCACCGACTCGTCCAAACCGACCTGGGCGTGGTGGCTGAAGCTGGCACTGGGCGTACTCTTCGTGCTGCTGGGCCTCAAGCAGTGGCAGGGCCGCCCGCGAGAGGGGCACGTCCACGGCCCGCCGAAGTGGATGCAGGCGATCGACCGGATCACCCCGGGCAGGGCGGCCGGGCTGGCCGCCGTCCTGGTGGCGGCCAACCCCAAGAACCTGGTGCTGGCGGTCGGCGGCGCCGTCTCCATCGCGACCAGTACGGCCTCCGGTGGCGGCAAGGCGGTCGCGGCCGCGCTGATGGTGCTGATCGGCTCGCTCTGCACGCTGCTGCCGCTCTCGGTCTACCTGTTCGCCGGGGACCGCTCGGCCCGCGTGCTGGGGGAGTGGAAGGCGTGGATGGCGGCGCACAACGCGGCGATCATGGTGGTGGTCCTGGTCGTCCTCGGTGTGAAGTACATCGGCGACGCGATCTCGGGCCTGACGGCCTAGCGGCCCCGGCCACCCGGCCACCCCGCCCCCCTCACCCCGGCCACCCCAACCACCCCGGCCGCAGCCTGGCCCACCCCGCCCCCACGGGTCAGTGCGGTGACACGGACCCGGTCGCGGCAGGGGCGGACGCGCTCCCCGACGGCGAGGGCGACGACGGGGGCGACGACGGAGGCGAGGCCGATGCCGTCGCCGTCGGCGCAGTCGTCGGCGGGGCGGACGGGGGTGAAGCGGACGACGGTGACGTCGTCGCGGTCGGCGAGCCCGGCGAGCTCGGCGTACCGGTCGGCCCGCCGGTCGGCGTGCCGGAGGGTGTCCCGCTACCGGAGGGCGTCCCGCCCGGCGAGGGTGTGCCCGACGGGGCCGGGCCCGTCGTCGGTTCGGCCGGGGCCGAGGTGGAGCCGCCGCGGTTGTGCGGGCCTCCCTCCAGGGTGACCACGGCCTGCGAGGGCGGCAGCGCGATGCGGGCGGTCCAGTGCCCGTCCGGGGCGAGGTCCTCGTCCACGGTGACGATCACGGTGATCCGCTGGCCCGGGGCGAGCGTTCCGGCGTCCCGGCTGAGCCGGAGCCAGGCGGCGTCCACCTCGGCGTGCCAGCGGATCTCGGTGGTGCCGGAGTTGGTGAGGGTGAGCACGGTCCGGTTGCCGTACTCGCCGGCCTCGACGGTGAGCAGCCCGGCAGGGGCGGGTACGGGCACCCCGGCTCCGGGCCCGCTGCCCCCGGCACCGCCCGCCGCCGGACCGGCAGCGGGCGCCGGTGCCGGCGCTGGTGCCGCGACCAGCGTCGGACTGCCGAGCGGCGTCGCACCGTGTGCGGGCACGGGGATGGCCGGCCCCTGGATCCCGGGAAGCAACGTTTCTGCACTCACCGGCCCGGCCCACGCCAGCTCCATCCCGGCCACCGCCGGAGCCGCCCCTACGGCGCCCACCACCCCGCCGACCTGCCCGGCCTGCCCGGGCCCTCCGTCGGCCGGCCCGGAACCGCCCGGCCGGTGTCCGGCGGCCCGCTGGTCGTCCTCGACCCGGACGGAGGAGACCGCCGCGGCCGCGCCGGCGCCGCCGCCACCCCGGTGGCCGGCCCAGAGCGCGACGACCGGCGCGGCCAGCACCGCCGCCAGCACTCCCGTGGTCACCACCCGCCGGCGCACCGCCACCGCACGGCCCGCGTCCGGCGCGCGGTGGCGCGGGAACCCGCCCTGGTCGAACCGCAGGCCCGGCTCGACCACCGGGGCGGGGGCGGCCGTCCGCCGCCCCGCCGGGGCCCCGGCCGCACGCGGCAGGAACAACACCCCGCCGCCCCGGCCGGCCTCGCCCGCCGACGGCGCCGACGGCCTGGCCGGCGCCGACGGCGCGGTGAGCACCGGCAGCCCCGAGAGGCCCGCCGTCCCCTCCGCCACCTCGCCGGCCACCCGCTCGGCCGTGCCCCGGCACGTCGGGCACTCCACCACGTGCTGCACCAGCTCCCGGCGCAGCGCCGGGCCGAGCACCCAGTCCCGCCAGCTCTCCGCGCCGGCCCCGCCGAGGCGGTCCAGCTCGGGGCAGCTGCCGACGCCGAGCACCAGCAGCGCCGCCCTGGTCCGGCCGACCTCCGCCTCGGCCGAGGCGAGCAGCACGCGGGAGGTCTCGAACGGGACGCCCAGCACGGCCGCCACCTCGATCGGGCTGAGCCGGTGGCGGACCGACAGCTCCAGCGCCTCGCGCTGCTCGGGGTCGGTGCCGGCCGCCTCGGGCCAGGCGAGCGAGGCCAGCTCGCGCCGCCGCCGGGCCGCCTCCGCCGCCGGAACGCCCGCCCCGGCCTCCGCCACCGAGGGGCCCGGACCGGCACCGGAGGGCCCCGTACCGTCCTCCAGCCGCCGCAGGCAGCAGTACCGCGCCAGCGAGTACAGCCAGGCCCGCACCATCCCGGGCTCCGCCAGCCGTACCCCGTGCCGCAGCGCCAGCTCCCGCACCTCGCACAGGGCGTCGGCGGCCGCGTCGTGCTCGCACAGCACCGAGAGGCAGTAGGTGAACAGGCCGTCCACCTGCCGCTCGTACGCCGCGAGCGCGGGGTCGCGCGGGCCTTCCGTGCTCTGCGGCCCTTCAGTACTCGTTGTCACCCGTCCGACGGTAGAGAGCCGGAGCACGGCATCCGGGCTATTCCCTGCTGTTGTACTTCTTTCGGGTAACAACATCGCCCATTCGTGGACCTCACGCGAGCCCCCGCGTCCCGGCCCGCGCCCCCTCGCCCGCCCCCTCGCCCGCCCCCGCCCACGGCCCGTTGTCGGACCCAGGCGCTACGGTGACCGCATGGCTGCCCGCACCAAGACCACCGCCAAGCCGCGCCCGGCGTACCGCTGCACCGAGTGCGGCAACCAGCTGCCCAAATGGGTCGGCCGCTGCCCGGAGTGCAACGCCTGGGGCACGGTCGAGGAGTACGGCGCCGTCCCGATCCGGACGACGGCCGCCGGCCCGGTCAGCGCGCCCGCCCGCCCGATCTCCCAGGTGGACGGCCAGGTCGCGACGGCCCGCTCCACCGGCGTGCCCGAGCTCGACCGGGTGCTCGGCGGCGGTCTCGTCCCCGGTGCGGTCGTCCTGCTGGCCGGTGAGCCCGGTGTCGGCAAGTCCACCCTGCTGCTGGACGTCGCGGCCAAGGCGGCCACCGCCCAGCACCGCACGCTCTACGTCACCGGCGAGGAGTCGGCCGGCCAGGTCCGGCTGCGCGCGGACCGGATCAACGCGCTCTCCGAGCACCTCTACCTCGCGGCCGAGTCCGACCTCGGCGCCGTCCTCGGCCACATCGAGGCCGTCAACCCCGGCCTGCTGATCCTGGACTCCGTGCAGACCATCGCCTCCGCCGAGCTGGACGGCGCGCCCGGCGGCCCGGCGCAGGTCCGTGAGGTGGCGGGTGCGCTGATCAGGGCGTCCAAGGAGCGCGGCATGGCCACCCTGCTGGTCGGCCACGTCACCAAGGACGGCCAGATCGCCGGCCCCCGCCTGCTGGAGCACCTGGTGGACGTGGTGCTGAGCTTCGAGGGGGACCGGCACGCCCGGCTGCGCATCATCCGGGGGGTCAAGAACCGGTACGGCGCCACCGACGAGGTGGGCTGCTTCGAGCTGCACGACGAGGGCATCGCGGGCCTGGCCGACCCGTCCGGCCTCTTCCTGACCAGGCGTGACAAGCCCGTCCCGGGCACCTGCCTGACCGTCACGCTGGAGGGCCGCCGCCCGCTGGTGGCCGAGGTGCAGGCGCTGATGGTGGACTCGCAGATCCCGTCCCCGCGCCGGACGACGTCGGGCCTGGAGTCGCCCCGGATCGCGATGATCCTGGCCGTGGTCGAGCGGCACGGCGGGGTCAAGCTCGGCAAGCAGGACATCTACACCGCGACGGTCGGCGGGGTGAAGCTGAGCGAGCCCTCGGCCGACCTCGCCGTCGCCCTCGCGGTGGCCAGCTCCTCCTCCGACACCCCGCTCCCGAGCAACCTGGTGGCGATCGGCGAGGTCGGCCTGGCGGGCGAGGTGCGGCGGGTGACGGGTGTGCAGCGCCGCCTGGCGGAGGCGCACCGGCTCGGCTTCACCCACGCGCTGGTCCCGCCGGACCCGGGCAAGGTGCCGCCGGGCATGAAGGTGGTCGAGGTCGCGGACATCGGCGAGGCGCTGCGGGCCATTCCGGGCCGCCGCCGGGCCGCCGCCAAGCCCCGTGGTGAGGCACCGTCGGGGCCGCCCACCCCGCGCCGGGCCGCCGCCGCACCCCCCGTCGTGGCCCACCCGGAGGAGCTGATGGAGGGGTGGGAGCCGCTCGACTCCGACGAACTGCACTGACCCAAGCCCTGTCGTTGCCGTACACAGTTAGACTTTCCCCTGTCTCATTGGTGATAAGGCAGTACTAAGCGACAGAGCAACAGACCGTAGGCCGGCGCACGGCGCGAGGCGCGCGGCACGGGGTCGACCGGAGGAGTCACGTGGCAGCCAGCGACCGGGCGGACAAGTCCTCCCGCGAGGAGGCCCTGCTGCGGGCCTCCCTCACCGCCATCGCGCCCGGCACGGGGCTGCGTGACGGCCTGGAACGGGTGCTGCGGGCCAACACCGGTGGTCTCATCGTGCTCGGCTTCGACAAGACGGTCGAGTCGATCTGCACCGGTGGTTTCGTCCTGGA
The DNA here is from genome assembly GCF_055579305.1 of Kitasatospora sp. NPDC032757. Classification (NCBI taxonomy): domain Bacteria; kingdom Bacillati; phylum Actinomycetota; class Actinomycetes; order Kitasatosporales; family Streptomycetaceae; genus Kitasatospora; species Kitasatospora sp. NPDC032757. Next base: position 75,614 of record NZ_JBVINN010000014.1, read on the forward strand.
CGTCGAGTTCACCGCGACCAGGCTGCGCGAGCTGTGCAAGCTCGACGGCGCCGTGGTGCTCGACAAGGACATCACCAAGATCGTCCGGGCCGGGGTGCACCTGATGCCGGACTCCACCATCCCCACCGACGAGACCGGTACCCGGCACCGCACCGCGGAGCGGGTCAACCGGCAGACCGGGTTCCCGGTGGTCGCGGTCTCGCACTCGATGCGGCTGATCGCGATGTACGTCAACGGCACCCGCCGGGTCCTGGAGGACTCGACGACCGTCCTCTCCCGGGCCAACCAGGCGCTGGCCACCCTGGAGCGCTACAAGCTCCGGCTGGACGAGGTGGCCGGCACGCTCTCCGCCCTGGAGATCGAGGACCTGGTGACGGTCCGGGACGTCACCGCCGTGGCCCAGCGGCTGGAGATGGTCCGGCTGATCGCCACCGAGATCGCCGGCTACGTGCTGGAGCTCGGCATCGACGGCCGGCTGCTCTCGCTCCAGCTGGACGAGCTGATCGCGGGCGTGGAGCCGGAGCGCGAGCTGGTCGCCCGGGACTACTTCCCCGAGCGGGCCGCCAAGAAGGGCCGGACGGTCACCGAGGTGCTGGCCGACCTGGAGGCGCTGACCCACGCCGAGCTGCTCGACCTGCAGACGGTGGCCAAGGCGCTCGGCTACTCGGGCTCCCCGGAGTCGCTGGACTCGGCGGTCTCGCCGCGCGGCTACCGGCTGCTGGCCAAGATCCCCCGGCTCCCCAACACGGTGATAGAGCGGCTGGTCGAGCACTTCGGCGGTCTGCAGAAGCTGCTGGCCGCCAGCATCGACGATCTGCAGACGGTCGAGGGCGTCGGCGAGACGCGCGCCCGCTCGGTCCGCGAGGGCCTGTCCCGCCTTGCCGAATCGTCTATCCTGGAGCGGTACGTCTGACCGGCACACCGCCGGCACGCGCGAGGACGGCCCCCGGGGATCCACTCCCCGGGGGCCGTCCTGTCGCTCCGTGACCGCTACGGCGTCAGCGGAGCAGCAGGGCCGGGCCGGGGCCGCCGACCGAGGCGAGCCCACCCGCGAACGCCCGCGAACGCCCGCGAACGCCCGCGAACGCCCGCGAACACCCGTGAACCCGCGACCACCGCGAACACCCGCGCGGACCCCCGAACGCCCGCGAAGCACACCGAAGCACGCCGCACGCCGAGGCCCCGGCGCGGAATCGCGCCGGGGCCTCGGGGAGGGCGGGTTGAGGAGCGGTCAGCTCTCCAGGCGGATCGAGGAGCGTGCCGACACCTGGCCGCCGGAGAGGCCGGTGAGGTCGGCGACCACCAGGTAGTTGCCGGCGGGGGCGGCCGCCGGGTCGGCCGTGGCGCACTGCTGCTTGCTGCGGCTGCGGTCCCAGGTGAAGGTCTCGGTCAGACCGCTGTTCGCCGGGATCTGCACCCAGGTGCTGCCCCGGTCGGACGGGCAGTCGCCGGAGGACCAGATCCGCTCGCCGTTGCTGGCCGTCACGGTGATGGCGGAGGCGGTCCGGCCCAGGTCCACCCGGCAGTTGGCACCGGAGGAGTTGCGGACGGTCAGCGCCAGCTTCGGCTTGTCCTTGGGCTGGTAGGAGTTCTGTGCGCCGGCCAGCTCCAGCGTCACCTGCGACGAGGCGCAGACGGGCAGCCCCATCACCTCGGGGGTGTTCACCGCGGGAGCCCCGCCACTGCCGCCGGTGCCACCACCGGCGCCACCACCGGTGCCGCCGGCCGCTCCACCGCCCGCGGCCGTCCCGCCGGCCGCCGCGCCGCCGCCGGTCGCGGGGGCCGGGTTGGGCGCCCCGCCCGTGCCGCCGGTGCTGAGACTGACGTCGCCGCCGCCGGAACCGGAGACCGCGCCGCCGCCAGGGCTGGTGCCACCGCTCCCGCCGCTGCCGGGGCGCGAGTTGTTCGCGGGGCCGCTGGGGGAGGCGCCGGGCGTGATCGCCTGGACGGGGGTCTGGGACGGCGCGGCCTGTGCGGCCTTGCCGGATGATCCACCGTCACCACCGCCCTGATCGGACATCAGCCAGGCGATCAGGGCGACGACCGCGGCGACGGCGACGAGCACGACGACGCGCCGTCGCCAGTAGATCGAAGCCGGCAGCGGTCCCACGGGTTGACGGAGAGAGGGCACGCCCAAACTCTACGAGACCGTGTGTGCCCTTTGACTCACCAACACCGCACACTCGCCCCTTCCTTCACATGATCCGCCATTTGCGCCGTTCGAGGGAGGCTGATCGGGGGTTTTGGCGCGGCGATCCGGATCTTCGGACTCCGCTTCGGCGGGCGGAGCGGGCGTGGGAGGATCGAAGGGCCATGGCTGCCATCACCGTCACCCCCGCCCCCAGTCCCGCCGCCGTCCCGCTGCCTCTGCCGCTGCCGGTGCTGCACTCCACCGTCCTCGGCTGGTACGGGGCCAACGCCCGTGAGCTGCCCTGGCGGACCCCCGAGGCCTCGTCCTGGGCGGTGATGGTGAGCGAGTTCATGCTCCAGCAGACCCCGGTGAAGCGGGTGCTGCCCGCCTACGCGGCATGGCTGGAGCGCTGGCCGACGCCGGCCGGCCTGGCCGCCGACGCGCCCGGCGAGGCGGTCCGGATGTGGGGCCGGCTCGGCTACCCGCGGCGGGCGCTGCGCCTGCACGCGGCCGCGGTGGCGATCACCGAGGAGCACGGCGGCCTCGTCCCGGACGACCACGCGACGCTGCTCTCGCTGCCCGGGGTGGGGGAGTACACGGCGGCCGCGGTGGCCTCCTTCGCCTTCCGCCGGCGCCACGTGGTGCTGGACACCAACGTCCGCCGGGTGTTCGCCCGTGCGGTGACGGGCGTCGAGTACCCGGCGCAGGCCACGACGGCCGCCGAGCGGCGGACGGCGACGGCACTGCTGCCCGAAGACGCGGAGACGGCGGCGACCTGGGCGGTCGCCGTGATGGAGCTCGGCGCGCTGGTCTGTACGGCGCGGAGCCCGGAGTGCGGCGACTGCCCGCTGTTCACCGGCTGCGCCTGGCAGCGGGCAGGCCGCCCGCCGTACGAGGGCCCGGCGCGGCGCGGCCAGTCGTACGAGGGGACGGACCGGCAGGTCCGCGGGAAGCTCCTGGCGGTGCTGCGCGCCGAGCACGGCACGGTCGAGCAGGCCCGGCTGGACGCCGTCTGGCCGGACGCGGTGCAGCGGGCCCGGGCGCTGGACGGCCTGGTCGCCGACGGCCTGGTCGAGCCGGTCGAGCAGGGCGTCTACCGGCTGCCGCAGTAGTTCCCGGAGCAGTTCCCGGTGCACCGGAGTTCCCGGAGCAGCTCCCGGTGCACCGGCCGGAATGACAGGAAGACCCGGCCGCCGCGGCAGGCTGCCGGTGCACCGGCCGGTATGACGGAAAATCCCCCTTGCCCTTCTCATGGGAGAGGGGCAAGGGGGATTTCCGGACCGCGGACGTCAGATGGCGACGGCCTCGGCGTTGGGCTCGGTGGCCTTGCCGTCGCCGTCCGATGCCGGCGCACCGGCGCCCCGCAGCGGGACCTCGCGCACGAAGAGCGCGGCGGCGACCGCGATGACCGCGACCGCGGCACCCCACAGGAAGACGGTGTGCATGCCGTTGGCCACCGCGTGGTGGTACGCGTCCTGGACGGGGGCCGGCAGCGCCTTGAGCGCGGCCGGGCTCAGCTGGCTCGGGTCGCCCTTGCCGCCGCCGTTCGCGGCCGCGTCGCCGAGCCGGTCCTTCATGGTCTCGGTGACCCGGCTGTTGAACAGCGCGCCGAACAGCGCGACGCCGAAGGAGCCGCCGATGGTGCGGAACAGGGTGGCGGTGGAGCTGGCCACGCCCATGTCCTTCAGCTCGACGCTGTTCTGCGCGACCAGCATGGTGATCTGCATCAGGAAGCCCATGCCGGCGCCGAGCACGACCATCCAGCAGGAGGCGGCGAAGCTGCCGGTGTCGGTGGAGAGCGTGGAGAGCAGCACCAAGCCGGCGGTCATCACGATCGTGCCGATGATCGGGAAGATCCGGTACTTGCCGGTCTTGGTCACCGCCTGGCCGACCACCAGCGAGACGACCAGCATGCCGAACATCATCGGCATCAGCAGCAGGCCGGAGTTGGTGGCCGAGGCGCCCTGCACGATCTGCTGGTAGAGCGGCAGGAAGACGGTCGAGCCGAACATCACGAAGCCGACGACGAAGCCGATGATCGAGACCAGGGTGAAGTTCAGGTTCTTGAACAGGCCGAGCGGGAGCATCGGCTCCTGGACCCGCTGCTCGACGTAGCAGAAGGCGATCAGGGTGGCGGCGGCCAGCGCGGCCAGGCCCAGGATCTGCTTGGAGCCCCACGCGTACTGCTGGCCGCCCCAGGTGGTGATCAGGGTGAGCGCGGTGATGCCGGTGGTGAGCAGGACCGCACCGAGGTAGTCGATCCGGGCGTTGTTGCGGACCTTCGGGAGCTTCAGGGTGACCATGACGACGGCGAGCGCGACCAGGCCGAGCGGCAGGTTGATGTAGAAGGTCCAGTGCCAGCTCAGGTGGTCGGTGATGAAGCCGCCGACGAGCGGGCCGCCGATGGTGGCGAGCGCCATCACCGCGGCGAACATGCCCTGGTACTTTCCGCGGTCGCGCGGCGGGACGAGCGCGCCCATGATCGACATCACGCCGACCATCAGACCGCCGGCGCCGAGGCCCTGGAGGGCGCGGAAGCCGATCAGCTCGTTCATGTTCTGGGAGAGGCCGGAGAGGGCCGAGCCCACCAGGAAGATCACGATCGAGGTGAGGAAGGTGCCCTTGCGGCCGTAGAGGTCGCCGAGCTTGCCCCAGATCGGGGTGGAGGCGGCGGTGGCCAGGGTGTAGGAGGTGACCACCCAGGACAGGTGCTCGGCGCCGCCGAGGTCGCCGACGATGGTCGGCATCGCGGTGCCGACGATCAGGCCGTCGAGCATGGCGAGCAGCATGGTGACCACCAGGCCGACCATGACCAGGCGGATCTCACGGGGGGAGCGCGGCTGCTCCTCCTCCTCGGACGTCTTCTTCTCCGGTGCCGGGTTGTCGGCCTTGGGTTGTGACATGGGGGGTGTCTCCCGGACAGGATCGGACGATCGTTCGGGCCTTCGACGGCACTTACTTGTCGCCCGGCTAGTTTGTTGACCGTGGGCACGGTAGGTTGTCTGCTAGCCGGTCGTCAAGCCAGTTTCTCGGCCGGCGGCCTGGGCAGGGAGAATGAGCCCGGGGGTGGGTGCCGAGGGGCACCCGAGAACGAGCAGCAGTCAACCGACGCAGTCATGAGGCAGGCCATGGGTACTCCGCACAGCCCCCGCAGCGACACCCGGGCCCGCATCATCGTGGTCGCGCTGGAGCTCTTCTCGGAACAGGGCTACGAACAGACCTCGCTGCGGGAGATCGCCGACCGGCTGGGCGTCACCAAAGCCGCGCTCTACTACCACTTCAAGACCAAGGACGACATCGTCCACGGCATCGTGGAGAGCATGGCCGCGCCGATCGACGAGACCCTCGCGTGGGGCGCCGAGCAGCCGTGGACCCCGGAGCTGCGGGACGAGCTGATCCGGCGGTTCGCGGCCGGCATGTCCGAGCGGGCACCGCTGCTGCGCTTCTTCCACGAGAACCAGCCCGCACTGCGCGACTCGCCGGCCGGGCTGGAGTTCAAGGAGCGGATGGTCGCCATGGTCCGCCTGGTGCACGGCCCGCAGGCCACCTTCGAGGACCGGCTGCGCGCCGCCATGTCGCTGTTCACCATCAACTCGGCGCTGTTCCTGCTCAAGCAGGACGCCTGCGACGGCGAGGCCGCCGGGCACATCCCGGACGACGTGGTGAGGGCGGCCTCGCTGGAGGAGGCGATGGCGGCCGCGCAGCGCGTCGCCCTGGAGATCGGCGCCCTGATCGACCACCCCGCGGCGCACGTCTGACCGGCGCGGTCGACACTGACGCCCGAGGGGGGCGGCCCGGCTCCGGGCCGCCCCTCGGGCGTGTGCGCGGGCCGGTCAGAACCCGGTGACCCCGTGTCCGGAGAGGTACGCGATCGGGTTGATCACCGAGCCGTAGTGGTTGCTGGAGCGGATCTCGAAGTGCAGGTGCGGCCCGGTCGAGTTGCCGGTGTTCCCGGAGCGGCCGATCTGCTCGGCCGCCGACACGCGCTCGCCCGCCTTCACCGAGATCGCCGACATGTGCGCGTACTGCGCGAAGCGCCCGTCGGCGAGCCGGAGCACGACCTCCTTGCCATAGGCGCCGTCCCAGCCGGCCGACACCACGGTGGCGTTGCCGACCGCGAGCAGCGGGGTGCCCGGGGCGACGGCGAAGTCCACCCCGGTGTGGTACCCCGCCGCGTACTCGGGGTTGGCCACCCCGTACGGGTTGCTGGTCGGCGCGCCCGGGACGGGGGCGGACCACTCGGGTGCCGGAGCGGGTGCCGGGGCGGGCGCGGGCTCGGGCTCGGGGGCCGGAGCGGGTGCCGGGGCGGGCGCGGGCTCGGGCTCGGGGGCCGGGGCCGGAGCGGGCTCGGGGGCCGGGGCGGGCGCGGACGCAGGCGCCTGGTCCGCGGAGGGGGCGGCCGCGGGCGGCTCGGGGGCCTGCAGGTTGGCGGCGACCGCCACGTACTCCTGTGCGGAGCCGTGTTCGTGCGGGAGCTTGTACGTGCTCGGGCCCGCCACCTGGACCAGCGCCGGGGTGGGCGCGGCGCCCTGCGCGACGGTGAACGCCGAGCTGCCGGGGGTGGTGGGGGTGACCGTCTGCGCCGAGGCGCTGCCCGGGGCGGCGACCAGCAGGGCGCCGGAGAGTATCACCGCGCTGGCCCCGACCGCGGTGACGGTGCGGTGCCGGTCGGCCCGGAGCGGGCCGCCGGGCAGGGTGTGCCGGGGCGCGGTGAGCGCGTGCAGCGGGGCGGCGTGGGTGCGGACGGCGTGGCCGAGCCGGGGCTGCCAGGCGGCCGCCTGGGTCGCCGCGCGGGCGGCGAGGCGGCGAAGGGCCGGCCCCATGGGCGGGACGGAAGACATCGGAAGCTCAACCTCACGGACGTACGGGGGCAGCACAACGAGCCCGTTCGGGCGTGCTGAGCGGGGGACCACTCAGGTGTAACCGTCACCGAGCGGACTCCCAAACGGTGTGACGTACTACGGCGTGTAGTCGGCGTCGTGCCGGAGATTCAAGCTGACGGAGCAACGATCATGTGATCCGGTCGTCCGTTCGGGGGTCGGGCCACTCCGGACGCCCGCTCCTCGCGTCTACTACCGCCGGTCGTACCGCTGTGGATCCCTGTGACCAGTCCCACCCGCCGCCGGGGTTCGGACGTTTCCGCGGCACGAATCCCGGGCACGTGCCCGCACCGCTGACCGGGCGCCCCTGCTGCGGGACCATCGACGCATGTATCCCAACAGGAGCGAATCCACCGAAGGCGGCCACGGCCCGGGCCTCCAGGAGCGCCGCTTCGCCGCGCGGCGCGGCTGCGAACGGCTGCTCTCCGGTGCCCGGCCGCTGAGCCTGCGCGAGCACCTCGCCGCCCTGGCCGAGGACGCCGAGGGCGTGTACGACCTGGACCGGCGGCCGGACATGTACGGCGACGGCGTGGTCCGCGCCCTGGAACAGAAGGTCGCCGGGCTGCTCGGCACCGAGGACGCGGCGTTCTTCCCGACCGGCACCATGGCCCAGCAGGTCGCGCTGCGGATCCACGCCGAGGCCGCCGGGCTGCCGACGGTCGCGACCCACCCGCTCGGCCACACCGAGCAGCACGAACGCCACGCGCTGACCGTGCTCAGCGGCCTGCGCAGCGTCTGGCCCACCGTCGCGCCGAGGCTCCCGACCGTGGCCGAGCTGGAGGCGTTCGACGAGCCGTACGCCGCGATGATCCTGGAGCTGCCGCTGCGCGAGGCCGGCTTCGTGCTGCCGTCCTGGGCCGAGCTGGAGGCGGTCGCCGCGGTGGTCCGGGAGAAGCACCACGCGGCGCTGCACCTGGACGGGGCCCGGATCTGGGAGTCGGCCGTCCACTTCGGCCGGTCGCTGCCGGAGATCGCCGCCACGGCCGACTCGGTCTACGTCTCCTTCTACAAGACCCTCGGCGGGATCAGCGGCGCCGCGCTGGCCGGCCGCTCGGGCTTCGTCCGGACCGCCAGGGCCTGGCGGCACCGCTACGGCGGCCAGCTCTTCCAGCAGTGGCCGGCCGCGCTGGCCGCGCTCGCCGGGCTGGACCGCGAACTGCCGCGGCTGCCCGGGTACGTGGCGCACGCCAAGACCGTCGCGGCGGCGCTCGCCGATTCGTTCGCGGTCGTTCCGGGGGCCCGGATCCACCCGGCCCCGCCGCACACCCACCAGTTCCAGCTCTGGCTGCCGTACGCCCCGGAGGAGCTGGACACGGCGGGTCTGCGGCTGGCCGAGGAGGCGGGGACGGCGCTGTTCGGCTCCTGGCGGGAGCAGGGCCTGCCGGGCCTGTCGATGACCGAGGTCACGGTGGCGGCCGACGCGCTGGACTGGACCGAGAAGGAGATCGCGGAGGCGGTGGACGCCTTTCTCGCGCTGCTGCCGACGAGGCCGTTCTGAGGGCCTGAGAGCACGGGCCTGAAAAGACGTCCGGCCCGCCCCCGCGGGTGCGGGGACGGGCCGGACGGTGAATCAGTGATGCCTGGTCAGAGGCTGATCGTCACTGCTCGGTGCGATCAGTTGTCGACCGGGCGGACCCGGATCCAGGTCTCCAGGTAGTTCGAGGACTCGTTCTCGACCTCGATGCTGGTGCCCGTCTTCGGGACCTTGACGCTGCTGTACTTGTTGTCCTCGGACCAGTACGACTTCAGGTCGCTGAACTCGTCGACGCCCTTGGCCCTCGGGACGACCGTCTCGACGCCGTTCTTGTGCAGGGTCAGCGCGTCGGTCTTGCGCGAGCCGAAGGTCGAGTCGTAGCCCTGGATGCGCGGACGCATCAGGGTGCCGTCGGCCCACTTGACCGGGGTCGGGTGGGAGTCGACCGGCAGGATCAGACCCTGGCCCGGGTGGTTGGTGACGTTGTTGTCGGTCTGCGACTCGTCCCAGTACCAGATCAGCAGACCGGCCTGGTACGGGTAGTGCTCCACCCAGCTCGGCTTGGCGGCGCCGAAGCCGAAGTTGTACGGGCCGGTCTTGAGGGTCCGGTCGTACGAGATGTACTGGCGGTTCTCGGCGATGTAGTACTGGGCGTAGTCGTTGGAGAACTTGCCCGAGATGCGCGAGAAGCCCTTGGCGGCCCAGCCGTTGTCACCGTTCTCGGCACCGTCGGTGAAGACGGTGGCGCCGTCGGCGGTGACGACGATGTCGTCCAGGGCCAGGCCCTTCATGTGCAGGCCGCCGTCGGTGGTGTTGTGGAAGCGGACCTTGACGGCCTTGCCCGCGTAGGCGTCCAGCGGGAAGACCAGGTCGCCCCACTTGTTGGCCGAGCTGCCGCTCAGCGACGCCTTGTCGGCGGCGTTGTGCGGGAGGGCGGTGCCGTTGAAGGTGCCCTCCAGGGCCTTCCAGGTGGCGCCACCGTCGGTGGAGACCTCGCCGTATGCGTAGTCGAAGTCCTGCTCCAGGTCGTACCAGGCCTTCGCGGAGAGCGAGCCCGAGGTCTTCCCGGTCAGGTCGACGTCGCGGGTCAGCGTGACGTTCAGGTCGTCGGCGCTGCCGCTCCACCACTCGTTGGCACCCGCGAACGGGGTGTTGATCGTGGTGGTGACGGTCTTCTTCGGCAGGTCGACGACCAGCGCCTGCGGCAGCTTGGAGTTGTACTCGACCGGGCCGATGTGGTGGGTCGACTCGGTGCCGGCCTTGGCCTTGTCGAACTTCAGCCAGCCGAGCTTGAGCTTGCTCCAGGCGTCGAGGTCGTTCGGCATGTCGCCGATCGAGTTCTTGCCCTCACCCAGCCAGGAGCCGGAGGACATCAGCGACCAGAAGCCGACCGAGTTGTCGATCCCGCTGCCCGAGGTGTCGTACAGGTCCGGCAGACCGAGGTCGTGACCGTACTCGTGGGCGAAGACACCGAGGCCGCCGTTCTCGGGCTGCATGGTGTAGTCGCCGATCCAGATGCCGGTGTCACCGACCGGGGTGCCGCCGAGCAGGTTGTTCGACGGACCGGTCGAGCCGGCCTGGGTGCCGTAGACGTACGAGCGGTGGGCCCAGAGGGCGTTGTCGCCCTGCTTGCCGCCGCCCGCCGACTGGTCCTCACCGGCGTGCACGATCTGGAAGTGGTCGATGTAACCGTCGGGCTCGTTGAAGTTGCCGTCGTGGTCGTAGTCGTACCGGTCCCACTGGTCGTACTGCGCGATGGTGGCCTTGATCTGAGCGTCCGTCTGGCCCTTGGCCTTCTGGTCGGCGACCCAGGCGTTGATGCCGTCGCGGATCAGGTCCTGCGCGTTGGAGCAGACGTGCGAGCCGCAGTAGTCCGAGCCGTAACGGGCCTCGTTCCACGGCACCTTCACCCAGTCGGTGACCTGGCCGTCGACCGAGTAGCGGCCCGAGGACTGCTTCTCGTAGAAGGTCTTCAGCGAGTCCTGGGTCTTGCTGAAGTACATGTCCTGGTAGTGCGACTGGTTGTAGTCGGCCTGCCAGAGCGTCGAGTTGTTGGTCGCCGCGTCGGGCTTCTCGATCTGGTTGTGCTGCGGGCCGGGCGTGCCGCCGTACTTGACCTTGCCGTCCGGCGTCTTCGTGGTGCTGTCCACCTGGTCGCTGAAGTCGACCAGGATGGTGAAGATCTTGTCCGTACGCTCACGGGCCAGCTCGACGTACTTGTCCTTGCCGAGCTTGATGCTGCTGCCGCCGCCGTGCTGCTCGATCTGGGCGGTGCCGGCGAGCAGCTGCTCGGTGGCAGCCTTCTGCTCGGCCTCGACCTTCTCGGTGAGCGGGCCCGGCAGGTTGTGCTCAGTGCTGACCTGAACGGCGTCGGCCGGGTCCTGCGGCACCGGGGCGGATCCGGCGGCGAAGGCCGTCCCCGGGAGCAGCCCCGCGCCGAGCGCGGCTATGACCGCGGCGGCCGAAACGGCCGCAGCGGCTTTCCTGGTCATCTTCAACGTTGTGACGTCCTCCCCAAACCGGTCCGGCTCATGGCCTTCCGGTAAACCAATGAAAGACAGGTGGACGTCATTTGATCCAAGTGTGGACGGAAAAGATAGACCTTGACCGTGACATGGCCACAGCGCTATGCTCCGCGACTCCCTATCAGCTGACGATCTGTCAACAACATTGGCATTAAAAGATGATGATTGATTCGATCGCCCTCGCACCACCCCGCGATCAGGCCTCCCACCTGCTGCATCGTGGGGTGGATCACACCTTTTGCGGCGGCACGAAAAACGGCCTGAGCCCCCGACGCGAACGCCGGGGGCTCAGACCGTTTGCTGTTATCTGTTAAATGTTGCTACTTCGTCAGGTCCGGACCCGGCGAGGCAACGGCGGCCGGGGTGTCCGCGACCGCGGACTTCTCCACGCCGCGGAAGGTGAACTTGGCATCCTTGCCGTCACCCTCGACACCGACGACCACGATGTGGCCGGCCCGCAGCTCGCCGAAGAGGATCTTCTCGGAGAGGTGGTCCTCGATCTCGCGCTGGATGGTGCGGCGCAGCGGACGGGCACCCAGGATCGGGTCGTAGCCGCGCTTGGCCAGCAGCTTCTTGGCCTCCACGCTGAGCTCCAGGCCCATGTCGCGGTCCTTGAGGCGGCCGTCCACCTTGTCGATCATCAGGTCGACGATCTGGATGATGTCTTCCTCGGTCAGCTGGTGGAAGACCACGATGTCGTCGACGCGGTTCAGGAACTCGGGGCGGAAGTGCTGCTTGAGCTCCTCGCCGACCTTCGCCTTCATTCGGTCGTACCCGGTCTGGGTGTCACCCGTGGCCGCGAAGCCCAGGTTGAAGCCCTTGGAGATGTCCCGGGTGCCGAGGTTGGTCGTCATGATGATGACGGTGTTCTTGAAGTCGACCACGCGGCCCTGGGAGTCGGTCAGGCGACCGTCCTCCAGGATCTGCAGCAGCGAGTTGAAGATGTCCGGGTGGGCCTTCTCGACCTCGTCGAAGAGGACGACGGAGAACGGCTTGCGGCGCACCTTCTCGGTCAGCTGCCCGCCCTCCTCGTAGCCCACGTAGCCGGGGGGCGAACCGAAGAGCCGGGAGACGGTGTGCTTCTCCGAGAACTCGGACATGTCGAGCGAGATCAGCGCGTCCTCGTCGCCGAAGAGGAACTCGGCGAGCGTCTTGGACAGCTCGGTCTTACCGACACCGGACGGGCCGGCGAAGATGAACGAGCCGCCGGGGCGCTTCGGGTCCTTGAGGCCCGCACGGGTGCGCCGGATGGCCTGGGAGAGCGCCTTGATGGCGTCCTTCTGGCCGATGACGCGCTTGTGCAGCTCGTCCTCCATGCGCAGCAGCCGGGAGGACTCCTCCTCGGTGAGCTTGAAGACCGGGATGCCGGTGGCGGTGGCCAGGACCTCGGCGATGAGCTCCTCGTCCACCTCCGCGACGACGTCCATGTCGCCGGCCTTCCACTCCTTCTCGCGCTTGGCCTTGGCCTGCAGGAGCTGCTTCTCGTCGTCGCGCAGGGACGCGGCCTTCTCGAAGTCCTGCGCGTCGATCGCGCTCTCCTTCTCGCGGCGCACGTCGGCGATCTTCTCGTCGAACTCGCGCAGGTCCGGCGGCGCGGTCATCCGGCGGATGCGCATCCGGGAGCCGGCCTCGTCGATCAGGTCGATGGCCTTGTCCGGCAGGAAGCGGTCCGAGATGTAGCGGTCGGCCAGGGTGGCGGCGGCGACCAGGGCGGCGTCCGTGATGGAGACCCGGTGGTGGGCCTCGTAGCGGTCGCGCAGGCCCTTGAGGATCTCGATGGTGTGCGGCAGCGACGGCTCGGCGACCTGGATCGGCTGGAAGCGGCGCTCCAGCGCGGCGTCCTTCTCCAGGTGCTTGCGGTACTCGTCCAGCGTGGTGGCACCGATGGTCTGCAGCTCGCCACGGGCCAGCATCGGCTTGAGGATGCTGGCGGCGTCGATGGCGCCCTCGGCGGCGCCCGCGCCGACCAGGGTGTGCAGCTCGTCGATGAACAGGATGATGTCGCCGCGGGTGCGGATCTCCTTGAGCACCTTCTTCAGGCGCTCCTCGAAGTCACCGCGGTAGCGCGAGCCGGCCACCAGGGCGCCCAGGTCCAGCGTGTAGAGCTGCTTGTCCTTGAGCGTCTCCGGGACCTCGCCCTTGACGATCGCCTGGGCCAGGCCCTCGACCACGGCGGTCTTGCCGACGCCGGGCTCACCGATCAGCACGGGGTTGTTCTTGGTGCGGCGGGACAGCACCTGCATGACCCGCTCGATCTCCTTCTCGCGCCCGATGACCGGGTCGAGCTTGGCCTCGCGGGCGGCCTGGGTGAGGTTGCGGCCGAACTGGTCCAGGACCAGCGAGGTCGACGGGGTGCCCTCGGCGGGCCCGCCGGCCGTGGCCGACTCCTTGCCGCCGCCGGTCTGGTAGCCGGAGAGCAGCTGGATGACCTGCTGGCGCACCCGGTTGAGGTCGGCGCCCAGCTTCACCAGGACCTGGGCGGCGACGCCCTCGCCCTCGCGGATCAGGCCGAGCAGGATGTGCTCGGTGCCGATGTAGTTGTGGCCGAGCTGCAGGGCCTCGCGGAGCGACAGCTCCAGGACCTTCTTCGCCCGGGGGGTGAAGGGAATGTGACCGGACGGGGCCTGCTGGCCCTGGCCGATGATCTCCTCGACCTGCTGGCGAACAGCCTCTAGAGAAATCCCGAGGCTCTCCAGGGCCTTAGCGGCGACACCCTCACCCTCGTGGATCAGACCCAGGAGGATGTGCTCGGTGCCGATGTAGTTGTGGTTGAGCATCCGGGCTTCTTCCTGAGCCAGGACGACAACCCGCCGCGCGCGGTCGGTGAACCTCTCGAACATCGTTTATCGCTCCTCAGAGCGGTCGGGCAGTTCGGGGTCGGTCCCCGCCCTGTCCTTCCGCATGCTAGTCCCGCTCAGCGGCGCGGCCCACGGATTCACTCCCCGGTACGGGAGCGACATGCTGCGCGACCAGCCGACACCAATCCCAACCTGATGCTGGGAGACGGTGTTCCCACAGGTGGGCCGGATGCACCAGATACCGCTACGCCATCGGCGAACATCGCCGGACTCGGCGGATCCGGAACGGCCCCCGGCCGGTCGCACGTACTGCCCCGGGCGGGGTCGAGGACCCCGTCCACCTGCATTCATACCCGGTATCGGGGTGGTTCTCGCGCAGTTTCCGCGGTGGCGGTGTTCGCCTGGCGAGAAGTCGGCCGGCGGTGACGGTGGTTCAGCCGCGGCCGCTGTGGCCGGTAGGCCATCCCGGTGGTGCCTGCGTTACCGCTTCGCCCCTACAGCGTTGCACAGCCTGTGATTGTTCCGCCGCCCGGAACGCCGCCCGGAACGCCGCCCGCAACGTGGTCCGGAACGACGGCCGGACCGGTGCCCGCCGCCCGGGCGCGCGCCGCGGGGCGCGGAGGAGGATCCCTCCGCGCCCCGCGCGTGTGCCAGGAACACCGCCGGCCCGCGCCGGCGCCCCGCACCTGATCCGGCGGCGCCGGGGTCAGGCCGCGTTGGCCTTGTCGTAGGCCTCGCGGACGGTGCTCGGCACCCGGCCGCGGTCGTTGACCTCCAGGCCCTGCTCCTTGGCCCACGCGCGGATCTTGGCGGTGTCCGGAGCGCTGCCGGACGGGCGCGGAGCCGTGCCACGGCCCGGGCGGCGGGCGCCGGCGAGCCGGCCGCTCTGCTTGCGGCCCTTCTCCACGTACGGCGCCAGCAGACCGCGGAGCTTGTCCGCGTTGGCGCTCTTCAGATCGATCTCGTAGGCAACGCCGTCGAGCGCGAACGTCACCGTCTCGTCCGCCGAACCACCGTCGAGATCGTCTTCAAGAATGACCTGCACCCTCTGTGCCACGGGCTTCCCTTTCCGCTAAACGACCCATTGCCTAAGGAAAGGAAAGCGCCTTTCAGCGGAAAACACAAACCCCTGAGGGGGTCGGGAGCCGCTCACAGGTGCAGCAGCATGCGCGAGTTGCCCAGAGTGTTGGGCTTCACCCGCTCCAGGTCGAGGAACTCCGCGACACCTTCATCGTACGAGCGGAGAAGTTCTTCATAGACATCCGTAGCGATCGCCGCCGGGTCTGTCGTACCATCATCGGTTTCCTGGACCTCGCCGATCTCGACGAAACCGTGTTTCGCGAAGAAGGGCACCTCGAACGTCAAGCAGAAAATCCGACGGACGCCCAGCCAGCGCGCGGTCTGCAGCAGCTTCTCCAGCAGCAGGTGTCCGACGCCGTGTCCGCGGCAGGAGGGATCGACGGCGAGCGTACGAACCTCCGCGAGGTCCTCCCACATGACGTGCAGCGCGCCGCAGGCCACCACCGCCCCGTTGTCGTCGCGTTCCGCGACCCAGAACTCCTGGACGGACTCGAACAGTGTGACGGTGGGCTTGTCGAGCAGAATGCCGTCGCGCGAGTAGGCGTCGATGAGCCTGCGCACTGTCCGCACGTCCGTGGTCCGCGCCCGGCGGATGGTGACCTCCATGGCGGGACGTTATCGCGCCAGCCCCGCCCCGGTCTCCCCGGTATCCGTCCCGGGCCCGGCGGAATCCGGCGGGGCCGGATCGGTCGGGAACAGAGCGGCCACCCGCAGCGCGTCCCGCAGCGCCTCCCGTTGCTCGGGCGACATCAGGCCGAAGAAGTGCACCAGGGCGGCCGCCGGATTGTCGCTGGTGGCCCAGGCGTCGTTCATCAGGGCCGCCGTGTACGCCTCGCGGGACGAGACCGGTTCATATCGATAGGCCCGGCCGGCGCGCTCGCGGCGCAGCCAGCCCTTTCTGTGGAGCTTGTCCAGGACGGTCATCACCGTGGTGTACGCGATTTCGCGTTCCGACTGCAGATCCAGCAGAACCTCGCGAACCGTGACCGGTCGGTTCCACCGCCACACCCGGGTCATGATGGCGTTCTCAAGTTCGCCGAGTTGCCGGACCATAGTGCGGCCAGGATAGGGAGTGAATGGGGCAAATCTTGTGAAGTGCTGCCAAACCGGCGCGCCGCCACCCCGGGAATCGGGAATGGCGGCGCGCCGGTGTCCGCGGGCGGCTGACGGCGTCAGTCGGCCAGGTCCTCCTTGGCCTTCTGGGCCCCGCCCTGGCTGCGGATGATGGCCCGCACCAGGAAGCCGAATCCGATCGCCATGACCAGCGGCGGGACGATCGCGCTGACGTAGTCCATCAGGTCACTCCTCCTCGGTCTTCTCCGCCGCGGTGGCGGCGGACGCCTTGGGCTCCGGCTTGACCAGCGGGAAGAGCACGGTCTCCCGGATGTTCTTGCCGGTGAGCAGCATGATCAGGCGGTCCACCCCGAGGCCGAGGCCGCCGGTGGGCGGCATCGCGTACTCCAGGGCCCGCAGGAAGTCCTCGTCGACCTGCATCGCCTCGACGTCGCCGCCGGCCGCAAGCAGGGACTGCGCGGTCAGGCGGGCGCGCTGCTCGACCGGGTCGACCAGCTCGGAGTAGGCCGTGCCGATCTCGGTGCCGAAGATCACCAGGTCCCACTTCTCGGCCACGCCCGCGATCGAGCGGTGCTGGCGGGTGAGCGGGGACACCTCGGTCGGGTAGTCCTTGATGAAGGTCGGCGCGACGGCGTTCTCCTCCAGCAGGCGCTCGACCATCTCCAGCACGATCTGGCCGTGGCCCCACTCCTTCTCGAAGGGGATGCCGTGCTCGGTGGCCAGCTTGCGCAGCTCCTCGACGCCGGTCTCCGGGGTGACCTCGGTGCCCAGGTGGGCGGAGATGCCGGGGTAGACGCTGACCTCGGCCCACGGCTCGGCCAGGTCGATCTCGTGCTCGACGCCGTGCGGGTCCAGGCCGCGGATCACCGTGGTGCCCAGCGCGTCCCGGGCGGCGTTGATGATCGTCGCCCGGATCAGCTCGGCCTGGGTGTCGTAGTCGCCGTAGGCCTCGTACGACTCCAGCGAGGTGAACTCCGGGTTGTGGGTGGAGTCCGCGCCCTCGTTGCGGAAGTTGCGGTTGATCTCGAAGACCTTCTCCGCGCCGCCGACCACCAGCCGCTTGAGGTACAGCTCGGGGGCGATCCGCATGAAGAGGTCGATGTCGTACGCGTTGATGTGCGTCTTGAACGGACGCGCGTTGGCGCCGCCGTGCACCGGCTGGAGCATCGGGGTCTCGACCTCGATGTAGCCGCGCTCCTCGTAGGTGCGGCGGATCGAGCGGACCACCTTGGAGCGCAGGTGCAGGATCTCGCGGGCCTCGGGGTTGACGATCAGGTCGACGTACCGCTGGCGGACCCGGGCCTCCGGGTCGGTCAGGCCCTTGTGCTTGTCCGGCAGCGGGCGCAGGCACTTGGCGGTGAGCGCCCAGCTGTCCACCATCACCGACAGCTCGCCGCGGCGGGAGGTGATCACCTCGCCCTCGACGCCGACCTGGTCGCCGAGGTCGATGTCGGACTTCCAGGCCGCCAGCCGTTCCTCGCCCAGCTTGTCCAGGGAGAGCATCACCTGGAGGTCGCCGCTGCCGTCGCGCAGGGTGGCGAAGCAGAGCTTGCCGCCCGTCCGGGAGAGGATCACGCGGCCGGTGATGCCGGCCCGCTCGCCGGTCGCGGTGTCCGGAGCGAGGTCCGGGTGCTTGGCACGGAGGTCCGCGATGGTGCTGGTCCGGGGGAAGCCGACCGGGTACGGGTCGACGCCGGCCGCCCGGAGCCGGTCCAGCTTCTCGCGCCGGACGCGCATCTGCTCGGGAAGGTCGTCGGTCGCGGGGAGGGGGCTCTGATCGCTCACCCCACAAGGGTAGCCAGCCACACACCGTGCTCCGCCACGGGATATCCGCAGCGCGTGCCGAAAGGGGGAGGGCGCCGTGGGCCCTCCCCCTTTCCGTGTGCTTCCGGTCAGCGCCAGATCACGTAGAACGACGTGCTCGCCCTGGAGACCCGCGTACCGTCGGCGCTCGTGGCCTCGACGTACAGGACCTGGGAGCCCCAGCTGCTCGGGCGGAGGTCGACCGTCGCGGTGCCGTCGGTCGCGGTCACGGTGGAGTTCATGTTGTAGACGTCACCGAGGCCGTAGCGGAACGACGCGGCCTGCAGGCCCGGTTCGATGTCGTCGGTGGTGGCGGTGAACGTGATCCGGGTCGTCTGCCCGGTGTACACGGGCCCGCTGGGATCCGAGATCTTCATCCTGAACCCGGGGTCGTTCCCGTAGCGGAAGTAGCACGGCCTGCTGGCCGCGGAGGTGTGGACCCCGTCCGTGGTGTACGCGTACCAGCTGTACGCGGTGCCCTGCTGGAGGTCCGGCAGCGGGACGCCGATGGTGGACTTGGTCCCGGGACCGGCCGGCTTGCCCGCGTAGGTCCTGGTGCCGGCCGGGCCGGTCACGACGAGCTGCGTCCACACCGGGCCGGTGGCGCCCGGCAGCGCGCCCTGGACGGCGTTGAAGCCGGTCGAGTAGAGGCCCGGGCGGAGCCAGCGGCCCGGGCCGGGGAGGTCGCAGGCGACCGGGTTGTCGTAGTCCATCGACAGCCCGGTCGGGCCGCCCTGCGGTGCGGTGAAGTAGCCGAACACGTCGACCACCACGTCCACCGAGCCGGAGTGGTTGTAGAAGTTGACGTCCCCGGAGCCGTCGACGGGGACGATCACCGTGTTGGCCACGGTCTGCCCCGCCGTGTAGTTCAGGTTCGAGCTGCTCGGCCGCGGGCTCCCGCCCGGGTAGACGTCGAGGTGGCTGGTGGCCGTCGGGCCGGTCGCGGTCACGTTCAGCACGACGGCGCTCACCTTGCCGGCGGGCAGGGCCGGCTCGTCGCCGACGGACCAGCTCAGGATCTCGCCCGGGCCGACCGGGTGGTGACCCGGGTCGCGGGTGTCCAGGACCCGGGCCGGGCCGGCGGAGGTGAAGCCGGAGCCGCTGGGGGCGCCGGTGTAGAAGCCGAACACGTCCACGACCAGGTCGGCCGAGCCGACGTGGTTGTAGAGGTCGACGCTGCCGTCGGCCCCGAGCGGGACGGTGACGAGGTTGGGCACCGTCCGGCCCGCGGTGAAGTTGAGGTTCGAGGTGACCGGCCGGGCGGTGCCGTGCGGGTACACCGTGAGGAAGCTGGAGTCCTCGGTGTCGGTGGCGGTGACGTTGAGCACCACGGCCGTGGCCCCGGCGGCCGGGACGCGGTTGCGCCCGGCGAGCGCGAGGTTGACCGTGGCGTCGGTGCCGACCGGCTGCGCGGTGCCGCCCGGACCGGTCGTGCGGGTGTCCAGCGCCCGCGACGGGGTGACGGGCTGGAAGGTCGAGGCGGTCGCCGCGGGGTCGTCCGTGTAGTAGCCGAACAGGTCGGCGATCAGGCTGGCCGAGCCGACGTGGTTGTAGACGTCGACGTACCCGTTGGACACCGGGACGGTGACCAGGTTGGCGACCGTCTGGCCGGGGGTGAAGTTGAGGTTGGACGTCCCGGGCCGGGGCCGGCCGTCGGGGTGCACGGTGACGAAGCTGTCCTCGGTGGTGTCCGTCGCCGTCACGTTCAGGACCACTGCCGTGGCACCGGGCGCGAGCTGTCCGACGGGGAAGCGGAGGGTGCTGTCGCCGCCGAGCGGCCCCTCGGCCGGGACGCCGATGGCGGCCCGGGTGTCCAGCAGCCTGGTGAGGTCCGTCTGGACGAACCGGCCGGGCTGGACGGCGGCGGGCGGGACGGGGTCGCCGGGGGAGACGGCCGGTGCGGCGGACGCCGGCACGGTGACCGCCGCGAGGGCCAGGGCGGTGGCGGCGACCGCGAGGCGCAGCAGTGTGCGCGGCGGTGCCCAGGCCCGGGGCCGCGGCGGGTAGGGGGTGGACCGGTCCATCCATGCTCCAGGGATCGCGAGTCGGCAGATCAGGGAGCGAACGATGGCGGACCGCGCACGGTCCGGCCCGGCCACGGGCATCGTGACCGGTGAAACGAACGAAAGAGTGTTCCTGCAGAGCCCGCCCCCACCGGAGGCGTACTCCGGCAGCACACAGTCATACCAGTGGGGTGATCATCGGGGCTGCCCTTTGACGATCACTGTTCGGCAACGAAGAGACGAAGAGAGAGGGGCGGCGGGCCGTCGGCCCGCCGCCCCTCTCGGCCCTCCCGGTCAGCCGGTGCCGGTGGCGAGTTCCAGTTCCTCCTCCGGCGCGGCGGGGGGAGCGGGGCGGGCCGGAGGCTTGGGGCGGCGGCCGAAGAGCTCGGCCGGGGTGGGCATCCGGTGCGGGCGGGGCGCGGACGCGGGGGTGGCGGGCTGCTCGGTGCCGGCGTCGGTGCTGCTCATCGGAATCCGTCCTCCAACAGGGGTGGGGAGACTGCTCGGGGGTGCGGCGGGGCTCGGTACGGCGACGAGGTGGCGCTGGCCGGTGGTGAGGGCGAGCCGTTCGCGGACGGCGGCCTCGGCCAGTGCGTGGCAGCGGCCGGCCAGCCGCGAGCGGCGGGCCCGCTCGCTCTGGCCGCAGGGCTGGCGGGTCAGGCCGCGCAGCGCGGTGAGGTCCTCGGGCCCCGGGAGGTAGCCGTCGGTCACCGCCTCCTCCAGGCGTTCCAGGTAGCCGCGGGCGCTGCCGGGCAGCGCGGCCCGGTAGCGGCCGAGGTCGGCGAGCAGGAAGGTGCGCAGCCGGCCGCCCTCCTGGACGGCTTCGTCGATCGCCTCGGTCAGGCGCAGGGCCTCCTGGACGTCCTCGGCCCACATGTCCGCGCCCGCGCCGGCGAACGGCAGCCGGTCGGGGGCCTGGAGATGGAGGGGGACGGCAGGGTGCAGGGCTTGGGCGAGGGCGCGGCGCAGCACGCGGACTTCGTCGGCGCTGAAGGCCATGCCGCCGCGCGATCCGTGTGGCGTAGGCATGGGTTGACACTACGTGAGGAATATCCGATTTGTCGGTAACGTCGCGCCGACGCCCCACGTTCGGCCCGCCGAATGCCCGCGGATGTCCCGTGGACGAAGGGCCCGGGCGGGGGCCGGGGCCGTCCGCCGGCGCCGGACCGGTGCGGCGTCAGCGTCGCAGCGCCTCCGCCGGCTGGATCCGGGCCGCTCGCCAGGCCGGGTAGACGCCGGCCAGCAGGCCGGTGGCGAGGCCGATGACCGGCGCGGCGGCCACCGTCGCGGGGTCGACGACCGGGGTCCAGTCGCGGGCCAGCGCCACGCCGAGCACCGTGAGCACCCCCAGCGAGGTGCCGACCAGGCCGCCGACCAGCCCCAGCGAGGCCGACTCGGCGAGGAACTGGCCGGTGA
The DNA here is from genome assembly GCF_055579305.1 of Kitasatospora sp. NPDC032757. Classification (NCBI taxonomy): domain Bacteria; kingdom Bacillati; phylum Actinomycetota; class Actinomycetes; order Kitasatosporales; family Streptomycetaceae; genus Kitasatospora; species Kitasatospora sp. NPDC032757. The sequence goes on from NZ_JBVINN010000014.1 coordinate 96,798, forward strand.
TGTGGCGGCCCCTGGTGCCCAGCGCCCGGCGCAGGCCGATCTCGCCGGTCCGCTCCAGGACGGCGACCAGGGTGGTGTTGGCGATCCCGACGGCGCCGATCACCAGGCAGAGCCCGGCGAGCAGCAGGAAGAGCCGGTCGAGGTCGGAGGTGACGTCGGAGCGCAGTGTGCGCGGGTCCGGGGGCGGCACCGGCTTGAAGTTCTCCGGGTGGGCCGGGTCCAGGGCGAGCGCGGCCTCGTCGGCGATCTGCCGGGCCGCGCCGATCCTGGTGGAGATGACCATCTTCGCCCGGCTCCGGTCGGGCGGGCCCCACAGCCTCTCGGCGGCCCCGCGCGGCACGGTGACGGAGAGCAGCAGGTCGGCCTTGCGGCGGACGTCGCCGACGATCCCGATGACGCTGAACGGCTTGCCGTCCAGGAAGACCGCGGGTTGGGTGTCCAGCGTGGTGATCCCCAGCCGGGCCGCCACCGCGGCGCCGATCACGGCGACCTGCCGGCCGGTGCCGTCGTGCCAGGAGTCGAAGGTCCGGCCCTGGACGAGCTGCGGCTCGGCCGCCGCCAGCACGCCGGCCGAGGCGGCGACCACCGCCACCTGCTCCCCGCCGTTCCGCCGGCCGACCGGCGCGGCCCGGACGGTGCCGGTGGCCTGGTGCACCGGCCAGTAGACGCCGGCCGCCTCGACCCCGTTCAGCCGCTGGATCCGGGCGTCGGCGTCGGAGGGGAAGGAGAGGGCGGTCAGCTCCGGCCGCGGCCCGCCGGTGTCCTCGACGTTCACCTCGGTCGCGGTCAGCACGCTGAACCGGGAGTCGATCCGGGAGGAGGCGGTGGCGGTCAGCCCGAGGACGGCCACGAAGGCGCCGACCCCGAGGACGGTCCCGAGGCCGGTCAGCGCCGAGCGGGCGGGCCGCTGCAGCAGCCCGGCCAGGGCCTCGGAGAGCAGGTCGCGCAGCGGCAGCCGGGACGGTTCGACCACGGGGGTACGGCGGCGCAGCCTCATGCCGCGGCCACCTCCCGCAGCACGCCGTCGCGGATCGCCACCGTCCGCCGGCCGCGGGCGGCCACCTGCGGGTCGTGGGTGATCAGCAGGACGGTCAGGCCCCGCGCGTGCAGCTCGTCCAGCAGGGCGAGGACGGATTCCGCGGTGGCGGTGTCCAGGTTGCCGGTCGGCTCGTCGCAGAGCAGCAGCGAGGGCCGTCCGACCAGCGCCCGGGCGATCGCGACCCGTTGCCGCTCGCCGCCGGAGAGCCGGGTCGGCAGGGCGTCCAGCCGGTGGCCCAGGCCCACCTGGACGAGGGCCGCGCGGGCGCGCTCCCGTCGCTCGGCGGCGGCCCGGCGGCCGCGGGCCGCCGTGTACAGCAGGGCGAGGGCGACGTTCTCGGCCGCCGAGCGGTGCGGCAGCAGGTGGAAGGACTGGAAGACGAAGCCGATCCGGCGCCCGCGCAGCGCGGTGCGGTCGCCGTCCGGGAGTGCGCCGGTGTCGATGCCGTCCAGCAGGTACCGGCCGGTGGTGGGGGTGTCCAGCAGGCCGGCGAGGTTGAGGAAGGTGGACTTGCCGGAGCCGGAAGGCCCGGTCACCGTGACGTACTCGCCCGGGGCGACGGCCAGGTCGCAGGGCCTGAGGGCGGTGACCGGGGGCGGCCCCGGGTAGGTCAGGCCGACCTGGCGGAACTCGACGACGGGGGTGCTCACGGGGCGCCCGCCCCGGAGGCGTCCTTCACGCCGACGATCACCTGGTCGCCGGGCCCGACCGCGCCCTCGGTCAGCGGCCGGACCTCCGCGCTGCCGCCGCCGACCGTGCCCGGGGTCACCTCCACCCGGCGGCGCCGCCCGTTCTCGTAGACCGTCACCACGGTCTTGCCGTCGGCCGTCGCGGAGACCGCCGACAGCGGGACGACCAGCACCGGGCCGGCCGAGGAGGCGGCCTGGACGGTGAGGCGGACGTCCTGGCCGGCCAGCTTCGGGTCGAGCGGGGCGTCCGGCTGGACGACCAGCTGATAGCCGGCCGGCCCGCCTCCCTGACCGCCGCCGGCCTGCTGGCCGGTGCCGCCCTGGGTGCTGCCGGGGGCGGACTGCTGGCCGTCGCCGGGGGCGTCGGCGACGGCCGCCACCTTGGCGGTGGCCTTGACCCCGGTCACCTCGGAGAGGATCTCGACCGGCTGGCCGGGGTGGACCAGGCCCTTGTCGGAGACGGTCAGCGTGCCCTTGACCACCAGGGCCCCGGCCGAGACGGTCAGCACCCTGCCGCTGACCTCGCCGCCGATCCGGCCGGTGACGGCGTCCACCCGGGCGGGGAAGCCGGAGAGGAAGAGCAGTTCGGCGGCCGGGACCATCGGGCCGTCGGCGGCTGTGACGTCGGCGGCCTTCTTCCGGAGCCTGGCGAGGTCCTCGCCGGAGCGGGTCACCTGCTTCTGGGCGGTGGCGACGGCGGTGCGGGCGGCGTCCACCGGGCTCTCGCCGGCGGAGCCCGCGCCCGCGGCGGCCGATCCCGTGCCCGTGGAGCTCGCGCCCGCGCCGGCGGAGCCCGTCACCCCGCCGCCGGGGGGCGGGGTGGCCGGCGCGCCTGCCATGGCCGTCGCGGGGCCCGGGGCCCGGGCGGACTGCTGGGCGGCCACCGCGTCGTCGTACCGCTTCCGGGCGGCTTTCAGAGCGTCCTTGGCGTCGGACAGCGCCCGCTCGCCGCCGGTCACCGCGTCCTGGGCGGCCGACACCTGGGCGTCCCCGTCCGGGGAGGCCGGCAGCGGGTCGTAGCCGTGCGCCGCGTAGAACGCCTTCACCGCGGTCTTGGTCGCCGCCCCGTAGGTGCCCCCGGGGTCGCCGTCCGAGCCGAAACCGAGCTCCTCCAGGGCCTGTTGGAGCTGTCGGACGTCCTGTCCGGTGGCCCCGGGCTTGAGGTCCCGGTAGACCGGGAGGTCGCCCTTGAGCGCGAACACCGGCCGCCCGGCCACCTCCAGCACCGACTGCCCGGCCCGGGCCTGGTCGCCGGCCTTCATCGGCAGCTTGGTCACCACCGGCCTGACCCCGCCCGCCCCGCCGCCGGCCGGCGCCACGTCCACCGACTGGCCCGCGCTGACCTGCCCGCGGACCACCACCGAGTCGGTCAGCACCCGCTTCTCCACCGGGGCGGTCAGCACGTCTGCCGGCGGGGGGTCGCTCTCCGCCGCCGCCTGCGCGGGCGACTTGATCACCAGTGAGGCGGCCAGCCCGCCGCCGGAGAGGGCGACCGCGGCCGCCACCACGGCCAACAGCAGCCGTCCGCGCCGCCGCAGCCCGTGCCGCCCGGACTCGTCCTCCAGCGCCTCCGGCCCCCCGGCCGGCCTGCCCCCGGCCGTCCCCTCGAACTCCGTCATGCCCCACCCTCGATCCGGCCCCCCGGGCCACGTTTCACGACTGGGTCAACCAGGCTTGTATACAACACCATTGACGGAAAATCAGATGGCCTGTTGCCCGGGGAGAGGGCCCGGGCCGCGGTCCCCTCCGACCCCCCGGCCGAACCCCCGTCGTTCCCGCGGACCCGCGCCCGGCGGACCTCTGTAACATCCCCGGGCCGCCGCCGGTCATTCAGGTGTAGGGGAAAACGAGGCAGGGGAGCCCGGCAGATGGCACGAGAAGGTCAGCTTCGGACGGCAGGAGTCCAGGGCCGGGACGAGGACTTCCGGGCCTTCGCGGCGGCCCGCACCCCGCACCTGTACCGCACCGCCTGCCTCCTCACCGGCGGGGACACCCACCTGGCGGAGGACCTGGTCCAGGAGACCCTCGGGCGGATCTACGCCCAGTGGCACCGCACCTCCTGGTTCGTCCCGCGCGCCCGGATCGACAACCCGGCGGGGTACGCGCACACGGTGCTGGTGCGCGCCTTCCTCTCGCACCGCAGCCGGCGCAGCAGCGGCGAGCAGCCCGTCGACGCCGTCCCGGACGGCGCCGCCCGGGAGAGTGACCCGGCACTGCGGCTGACCCTGGTCGACGCCCTCGGCCGGCTTCCGCCGCGTGACCGGGCGGTGCTCGTCCTGCGCTACTGGGAGGACCGCAGCGTCGAGGAGACCTCCGAGATCCTTCGCAGCAGTTCGGGCGCGGTCCGCACCCGGACGGTACGGGCGCTCGACCGGATCCGCGCCGTACTCGGCGACAGCCTCGGCGAGCTCGCCGGGCGTTGAGCCGGCTCGCCTTCACGCACACCCGACCGACCGACCTGAAACGGTGGTTCAGCATGCCCGCAAACCGGGATCTTCCCGACGCCCAGTACGAGCAGGACTTCGCCGCGGCGATCACAAGCGCGGGGGAGACATTCCAGACCGAGACCACCTCGCTGGTCGACACCGGCTGGGCGTACGGCCGCCGGCTGCGCCGCCGCCGGCGGGCGTCGGTCCTGGCCGGTGCCGCCGCGCTGGCGCTGATCGGGGTCGGCGGTGTCGCCGTCGGCTCCCTGACCGGCGGTGAGGGCGCCGTCCCGGCCTCCGGGGCCTCGGCCGCACCGGTCTCCGGCCAGGAGTTCCTCGGCATGCTGACCGGCCTGCTGCCGGCCGGAAAGGTCGTCGAGGTCGGTGAGGCCAGGGGGACCGAGGGCGGCAGCCCGCAGCTGCGGCTGACCTACGACGACGGGCAGGGCGTGGTGCAGTACCTGTTCTGGATCACCCGCGCCGTGAAGGTCGCGGACGGCGGCTGCGAGCACACCGTCGCACCCGACGTCTGCGCCGAGACCACCGCGGCGGACGGGTCACGCGTCGTGGTCTACCAGGCAGGGACGCGGTCCGGCGAGCCGGCCGGATCGAAGACCTGGTCCGCCTCGTTGTACTCGAAGAACGGCTACCAGCTGATGCTCCAGGAGTGGAACCGCAAGCCGCTGGAGAAGGACTCCCCCGTCACCAGGGCCGATCCGCCGCTGACCACCGACCGGATGGCCGAGGTGGTGGCCGACCGGCGCTGGGAGCGGGTGGCCGCCGCGATCCCGGGGGAGAAGCAGCCCTACGTGACGACCACCATCCAGGGGCCGGACGGCGGCCCGGGCATCGTCGTGACCCACGAGAGCGGCCGGCCGCTGCCCTCCGACATGGTGTCCGCACTGGTCGAGGACGCGAAGCGGAAGGGCCCGGCCACCCCGGTCCCGGGGGCCGGCGCGACGGTGCCCCAGCCGCCGCTCCCGAAGCCGGACGGCGCCACCCCGCCCGCCGGTTCGGTGACGCTCCCGGCCACCCCGCCGGCCGGTCTGGTGACGGCCCAGGCCACCCCGCAGAGCGGTCCGGTGACGGCCCAGGCCTCGCCGCCGGCCGCTCCCTGAGGCGGCGTCCGCCGGGGCTCAGCTCGGGCGGTTGCGCTCGTAGACCAGGCGCAGGCCGATCAGGGTCAGCCAGGGCTCGTGCACGTCGATGGTGCCGGCCTCGCCGAGGACCAGCGGGGCCAGCCCGCCGGTGGCGATGACCTGGACGTCGTCCGGGTCCTTGGCGAGCTCCCGGGCCATCCGGTCGACCAGGCCGTCGACCTGGCCGGCGAAGCCGTAGAGGATGCCGGACTGCATGCCCTCGACGGTGTTCTTGCCGATCACGTTGCGGGGCCGGGCCAGCTCGATCTTGCGCAGCTGGGCGCCGCGCGCGCCGAGCGCCTCCACGGAGATCTCGATGCCGGGGGCGATCGCCCCGCCGACGTAGTCGCCGCGGGCGTTGATCGCGTCGAAGGTGGTGGCGGTGCCGAAGTCGACCACGATGCACGGGCCGCCGTACAGGTGGTTGGCGGCCAGCGCGTTGACGATCCGGTCGGCGCCGACCTCCTTGGGGTGGTCCATCAGGACGTGCACGCCCGTCTTCACCCCGGGCTCCACGATCACCGCGGGGACGTCACCGTAGTAACGGCGCGTCACCTCGCGGAACTCGTGGAGCACCGAGGGGACGGACGAGCAGATCGCCAGGCCCTCCACCGCGGCCTCGTTGACCGCGGTGTGCGAGCCCATCAGCCCCTGCAGGAGGACCGCCAGCTCGTCGGCCGTGCGGCGCGGATCGGTGGAGATCCGCCAGTGCTCGGCCACTTCCTCGCCGTCGAACAGGCCGAGTGTGGTCTGGGTGTTGCCGACGTCGATGGTGAGCAGCATGGGTGCCTTCTGCGTGAGGGGCGATCAGGTGATCAGGCGCGCAGGTCGAGGCCGATGTCCAGGATCGGCGAGGAGTGCGTGAGCGCGCCCACGGCCAGGTAGTCCACACCAGTCTGGGCGACCTCGTGCGCGGAGGCCAGGGTCAGGCCGCCGGAAGCCTCCAGCCGGGCGCGGCCGGCCACCAGCTCGACGGCCTCCTTGAGCTGCGGGACGGTGAAGTTGTCCAGCAGGATGAGGTCGGCCCCGGCGTCCAGCACCGGCGGGATCTGCTCCAGGGTGTCCACCTCGACCTCGACCGGCAGGTCGGGGTAGGCGGCCCGGACCGCCCGGAACGCCTCGGCGACGCCGCCGGCCGCGATCACGTGGTTGTCCTTGACCAGGGCGGCGTCGGAGAGCGCCATCCGGTGGTTGGCGCCGCCGCCGCAGCGGACCGCGTACTTCTGCAGCGCCCGCAGGCCCGGGGTGGTCTTGCGGGTGTCGCGGACCACAGCGCCGGTGCCCTCCAGGGCGTCCGCCCAGGCGCGGGTGGCGGTGGCGATGCCGGAGAGGTGGCAGAGCAGGTTGAGCGCGCTGCGCTCGGCGGTCAGCAGGTCGCGGGTGCGGCTGCGGACGGAGAGCAGCACCTGGCCGGCCTCGACCCGGTCGCCGTCCTGGACGTGCCGCTCGACCTCGAACTCCTCCTCGCAGACCAGCGAGACGACGGCCTCGGCGATCCGCAGGCCGGCCACCACGCCGGCCTCGCGGGCGGTGAAGTCGGCGGTGGCGACGGCCTCGGCCGGCACGGTGGCGACGGAGGTGACGTCCTCGCCGCCGGCCAGGTCCTCGGCCAGCGCCAGGGTGGCGATGTCCTCGACCTCGATCGGGTCCAGCCCGGCCTCCTCCAGCAGCTCGGCGAGCTGCGGGTCCAGGCCGGTCTCGTAGCCCTCGCCGTCCCCGCACGCGCAGCCGTCGCCGCAGCCGCCGGCCATCGGGAGTTCCTCGTGGGAGTGGGTCATGGTTCTACTGCTCCTCAGGGGTGCTGACAAGGTCGCCGGAGGCGGTGAGGGTGGTGATCAGGTGGCGCTGCCAGTGGGCGTCGTCCCGTTCGGGGAAGTCCTCGCGCCAGTGGCAGCCGCGGGTCTCGGCCCGCTGCGCGGCGGCCGTGACCAGGGCGGTGGCGACCAGCAGCAGGTTGGCGGCCTCCCAGGTCTCCACCCGGGGGTCGGCCGGCTTCTCCTCGGCGCCGTCCGCGGACCCGCCCCCGGCCCGGCGGCTGTGAGCTGACCCCGGCCCGGCGAGCAGGGCGAGCCCGGCGGCGGTGCCGGCCATCGACGCGGCCGAGCGCAGCACGCCGGCGCCGCGCGACATCAGCCGCTGGATCTCGGCGCGCGCCTCGGGCGCGGGCAGCGGCACCGCGTGCGCGGCGCGGGCGGCCGCGACGTCCACCGACCGCTCGGGCAGGTCGCCCGCGCGGTGCCGGCCGGTCAGGTCGGCGGCGATCCGCTCGGCGAAGACCAGGCCCTCCAGCAGCGAGTTGGACGCCAGCCGGTTGGCGCCGTGCACCCCGGTGCAGGCCACCTCGCCGCAGGCGTACAGGCCCGGGACGGTGGTGCGGCCGTGCAGGTCGGTGCGGATGCCGCCGGAGGCGTAGTGCGCGGCCGGGGCGACCGGGACCGGCTCGGTGACCGGGTCGATGCCGTGCGCGCGGCAGGAGGCGAGGATGGTCGGGAACCGCTGCTCCCACATCTCGGCGCCGAAGTGCCGCCCGTCCAGGTACATGTGGTCGGTGCCCCGCAGCTGCATCTGACGGGTGATCGCCTTGGCGACGATGTCGCGCGGGGCCAGCTCCGCCAGCTCGTGCTGACCGAGCATGAACCGGGTGCCGGCCGCGTCGACCAGGTGCGCGCCCTCGCCGCGGACCGCCTCGGAGACCAGCGGCTGCTGGCCCTCGGCCTCCGGGCCGAGCCAGAGCACGGTCGGGTGGAACTGGACGAACTCCAGGTCGGTGACCTCGGCGCCGGCCCGCAGCGCGAGCGCGACGCCGTCGCCGGTGGAGACCGCCGGGTTGGTGGTCGCCGAGAAGACCTGGCCCATGCCGCCGGTGGCGAGCACCACCGCGCGGGCCCGGATGGCGCCGACGCCGTCGCGCTGGCCCTCGCCCATCACGTGCAGGGTCAGGCCGGCCGCGTGGCCGTCGGCGTCGGTCAGCAGGTCGAGGACGAGGGCGTGCTCGATCAGCTCCAGGCCCGGGTCGCTGCGCACGGCGGCCACCAGCGCGCGCGATATCTCGGCGCCGGTGGCGTCCCCGCCCGCGTGCGCGATCCGGCGCCGGTGGTGGCCGCCCTCGCGGGTGAGCAGGATCTCGCCGTCCTCGCCGCGGTCGAAGGCGGCGCCGGTGGCGATCAGGTGGCGGACGGCCTCCGGGCCCTCGGTGACGAGGGTCCGCACGGCCTCCTCCTCACAGAGTCCGGCGCCCGCCACCAGGGTGTCGGCCAGGTGCTGCTCGGGGGTGTCGCCCTCGCCCAGGGCGGCGGCGATGCCGCCCTGGGCCCAGCGGGTGGAGCCGTCGTCGAGCATCGCCTTGGTGACCACCACGGCCCGCAGGCCGGCCTTGCGGACGTTGAGGGCGACGGTGAGGCCGGCCACGCCGGAGCCCACCACGACGACGTCGGTGGTGGTCGTCCAGCCGGGGGCGGGGGCGGCGAGGCGGTGCGTGACGGACATGGCGTTCAGTGGCTCCTTCAGCGCGCGGCGGTCGGGGCCGCGTCGTTGCCGTCACCGTACGCCTGGTCGCCGCGGAGCAGCCCGGTGCCCTCCCCGGCCTCGGCGGGGTCGCCGCCCATGCCGGTGATCCGGTTGTCGGCGTCCACGAAGACGACCTTCGGCTCGTAGCCCTTGGCCTCGGCGGTGTCCATCTGCCCGTAGGCGATGAGTATGACGAGGTCGCCCGGGTGGACGAGGCGGGCGGCGGCGCCGTTGATGCCGATCACGCCGGAGCCGCGCGGGCCGGCGATGGTGTACGTCTCCAGCCGGGCGCCGTTGTTGATGTCGACGATGTGGACCAGCTCGCCGGGGAGCAGGTCGGCGGCGTCGAGCAGGTCCTCGTCCACCGTGACGGAACCGACGTAGTGCAGGTCGGCCTGGGTCACGGTGGCCCGGTGGATCTTGGACTTGAGCATGGTGCGGAGCATTGCGGGTCACGCCTCCTGTGAGTGCATGCCTGGGGGTTGCCTACCGGATTCGCCCGGGTTGCCGGGTGGTTCTGTGCTTCGTGCCCATCCGCCTAGCGGCAGATGACGTGGACGTTGTCGATCAGGCGGGTCGAGCCCACCTTCGCGGCGACGGCCAGCACCGCCTCGCCCTGGAAGTCGTCCGCCGCCTCGGTGAAGGCGTGCGGGTCGATCAGGGCGAGGTAGTCGAGGGTGACGCCCTCGGCGGCGTCCAGGACGGCCGCGGCGGCCTCGCGGACGGCCTTCGGGCCCTGCGCGGCCACGTCGCGGCCGGCGAACAGCGCCTTGGAGAGGGCCGCCGCGTGCACGCGGTCCTCGTCCGAGAGGTAGCGGTTGCGGGAGGAGAGCGCCAGCCCGTCCTCCTCGCGGATCGTCGGAACACCCACGATCTCGACGTCGAAGTCCAGGTCGGCCACCATCCGCTGGATGATCGCCAGCTGCTGGGCGTCCTTCTCGCCGAAGAAGGCGAAGTCCGGGTCGGTGATGTGCAGCAGCTTGGCGACCACGGTCAGCACGCCGTCGAAGTGGCCGGGGCGGGTGGCGCCCTCGTAGCGCGCGCCCATCGGGCCGGCCGCCAGGCGCACCTGGGGCTCGCCGTTCGGGTAGACCTCGTCGACGGACGGCGCGAAGACCACGTCGGCACCGGACTCCTCGGCGAGCCTGACGTCGTCGTCCAGGGTGCGCGGGTAGCGCTCCAGGTCCTCGCCCGCACCGAACTGCAGCGGGTTGACGAAGACGGTGACGGCGACCCGGCCCTCCCGGCCGACCTGCTTGCGGGCGGCCCGGATCAGCGCGGCGTGGCCCTCGTGCAGTGCGCCCATGGTCATCACGACCGCGTTGTCCACCGGCTGCTCGTCCGGCCAGAAGGCCGCCTCGAAGTCGGCGACGGTGCGCGTCACGACGGCCCGGTGGACCTTGGGTGCCCGCTGGGCCTTGCCCGGCTGCTTGCCGCGTGCCATTGGTCAGCTCTCCTCGTTCAGTACGTCCAGCAGTGCCGCCGCCGACGCTTCGTCGATCGTCCCGTGCGCGAGCGCCCGCTGGGCGGTGGCGCGGGCCATCGCCCGGTAGGCGGCCGGGATGTCCGGGGACACCGTACTGAGCTGCGCCAGGTGGCGCCGCACGGTGCCGCTGTCGCCCCGGGCGACCGGGCCGGTCAGGGCCGCGTCGCCGGAGCGCAGGCTGTTGTCCAGGGCGGCGCCGAGCAGCGGGCCGAGCAGCCGGCCGGGTTCGGCGACCCCGGCGGTGCGCAGCAGCTCCAGGGCCTGCGCGACCAGCGTGACCAGGTGGTTGGCGCCGTGCGCGAGGGCCGTGTGGTAGAGCGGGCGGACGCCTTCCGGCACCCACTCGGGCTCGCCGCCCATCTCCACCACCAGCGCCTCGGCGACCGGGCGCAGCTCCTCGGGGGCGGTCACCCCGAACGGGCAGCCGGCGAGGCGGGCGAGGTCGACGGAGGTGCCGGTGAAGGTCATCGCGGGGTGCAGCGCCAGCGGCAGCGCCCCGGCCCGGGTGGCGGGCTCCAGGACGGCGACGCCGTGCGCGCCGGAGGTGTGCACGAGCAGCTGGCCCGGGCGGACCGAACCGGTCGCGGCGAGGCCGGCGACCAGGTCGGCCAGGGCGTCGTCGGGGACGGTGAGCAGCACCAGGTCGGCGGCGGCGAGGACCTGCGGCGGGGTGACGATCCGTACGCCCGGCAGCAGCGCGTCGGCGCGTCGGCGGGAGGCGGCGGAGACCCCGGAGGCGGCGACCACCCGGTGCCCGGCGAGCTGGAGGGCGGCGCCGAGCGCGGGGCCGACCCGGCCGGTGCCGACCACGCCGACGGCGAGCCGGGCGGGGCGGTTGCCGGGGTCGGCCGGGTCGCCGAAACCGTCGGCGAGCGGGGTGAAGTCGGCACTGTCGGCACTGCTCACGGCTCGGCCCTGGTCCTCACTCTCCGTTCCGGTCCTCCTCGGGTACCGGACGCACCGGCCCATTCTACGGGCGCGGCCCGGCGCGCCTTCAATCCGTGGCGCCGGCCCGGATCAGACCCGCCTCGTAGGCCAGGACGACGGCCTGGACCCGGTCGCGCAGGCCGAGCTTGGCCAGGATCCGGCCGACGTGGGTCTTCACGGTGGCCTCGGAGAGCACCAGCCGGGCGGCGATCTCGCCGTTCGACAGGCCCTGGGCGACCAGCAGGAAGACCTCGCGCTCGCGCTCGGTGAGCGGGCCGAGGGTGTCCGGGCCGGGCGCGCTGGCCGGGGTGGGCAGCACCTCGGCGAAGCGGTCGATCATGCGGCGGGTGGTGGTGGGCGCGACCACCGCGTCGCCGCCGTGCACGGCGCGGATCGCGGCCACCAGCTCGGTCGGCGGCACGTCCTTGAGCAGGAAGCCGCTGGCCCCGGCCTTGAGCGCGGCGAAGGCGTACTCGTCGAGGTCGAAGGTGGTGAGGATGAGGACGTGCGGGGCGTCCGGCAGGGGGCTGCCGTCCTCGGCGAGGCAGATCCGGCGGGTGGTCTGCACACCGTCCAGGCGGGGCATCCGGACGTCCATCAGGATCACGTCCACCTCCGTGTGCTTCAGCTTCTCCAGGGCCTGCGCGCCGTCGCCGGCCTCGGCGGCGATCTCGATGTCGCCCTGTGACTGCAGGATCATCCGGAAGCCGGTGCGCAGCAGCTCCTGGTCGTCGACGAGCATCACGCGGATGGTCAAGGTGGCTCCTAGTTCGGGGGCGGCGCGGTGGGGGCGTTCGGGGGGGGGGCGGCCCGGTCAGTGGGCTGCCTTGAGCGGCAGGACGGCGCGGATCCGGAAGCCGCCGCCGGGGCGCGGCCCGACGTCGAGGCTGCCGGCGACCATGCCGACCCGCTCGCGCATGCCGATCAGGCCGTGGCCCTGGCCGTCGATGCCGCCGGTGGCCAGCTGCTCGTCGGTGGAGCCGCGGCCGTCGTCCTCGACCAGGACGGCCAGCTCGCGCTCGCCGAAGTCGACCGCGACCCGGGCGTGCACGTCGGGGCCGCCGTGCTTGCGGACGTTGGTCAGCGCCTCCTGGACGATGCGGTAGACCGTCAGCTCGACGCCGCGGGGCAGCTCGCGGAGGTTGCCCGAGGTGGCGAACTCCACCTGGAGGCCGGCCGTGCGGACCTGGTCCAGCAGCTCGGGCAGCTCCTCGATGCCCGGCTGCGGCACGTACTCCTCGGCGGTGTCGGCCGTCCGCAGCACGCCCAGCAGGCGGCGCATCTCGACCAGCGCCTGGCGCCCGGTGGAGGCGATCGTGCCGAGGGCCTCCTTGGCCTGCTGCGGCGAGTTGTCCAGGACGTACGCGGCGCCGTCGGCCTGGACGATCATGACGGAGACGTTGTGCGCGACCACGTCGTGCAGCTCACGGGCGATCCGCGCCCGTTCGGCGGCGACGGCCACCTTGGCCTGGGCGTCCCGCTCGCGTTCCAGCCGGGCGGCGCGGTCCTCCAGCTCGACCAGGTAGGCCCGGCGCACCCGGGTCAGCCGGCCCCACGCCCAGCAGAGGATGAAGGGGCTGGTCATCAGCGCCATGATGAGGAGCGTCTCGCCGACGCCGTAGGGGTGGAGGGTGGTCGTCCTGGTTTCCGGGTGGTACGTGCTCTTGAGCAGCCCCTGCTGCCAGAAGACCAGCGGCCCGGCGGCCAGGCCGGCGGCGAGGGCCAGTCTGGAGATCCAGGCGGAGCCGAAGGCGGCGCCGGTGTACGCGAAGACGAGGTAGGCGATGCTGGAGGCGCCCGGGTCGACGTTCAGCGCGACCTGGGTGAGCCCGATGACGACGGCGGCGGCCACCGTGAGGTCGGGCCGGCGCCGCCGGAAGACCATCAGCAGCGGCAGGATGATCGCCACGGCGAGTTGCACGCCCCCGCGCCACTCCTCCTCGCCGGCGTCGCTGGGCAGCACCCCGAAGAACAGCACGATCGCCGCCCAGGCGGAGTCGACCACCATGGGGTGACGGCGGAGCCAGGCGTTGAGTCGTTGCACGTCTCAAGCGTAGGCAGTCGCACAGTGTGCCCAGGTCCGCCGGGAGGGCGATCCGTCCTACTCCCTAGGTCGGAGAAGCCCCCGCTCCGTTTGGGAGGGTGCGCCCGGATCCCGGTAGCGTCCCGCTGCATGACTTGGATGCGGTGGCAGCCCGCCATGGAACGGGCCCTGTACGACCCGGACGGCGGCTTCTACCGCAGGCCGGAGGGCCCGGCCGGGCACTTCCGCACCTCCGTGCACGCCTCACCGCTGTTCGCCCGTGCGGTGGCCCGGCTGCTGCTGGAGGTTGACGCGGCCCTCGGCCGTCCGGAGGAGCTGGCCTTCGTGGACGTCGGGGCGGGCCGTGGCGAGCTGCTGGCCGGCGTGCTGGCCGAGCTGCCGGACGCGGTGCGGGCCCGGCTGCGGCCGTACGGCGTGGAGATCGCCGACCGGCCGGACGCATGTCCGTCCACAGCCCTGTGGACGGACGAGGTGCCGAGCGGGGTCACCGGGCTGCTGTTCGCCAACGAGTGGCTGGACAACGTGCCGCTGGACGCCGGCGAGGTGGACGGGGACGGGGTGCTGCGCTACGTCGAGGTGGACACCGTGACGGGCGTCGAGCGCCCGGGCGGGCCGGTGGACGCGGCGGACGCCGCCTGGGCCGCCCGCTGGTGGCCGGTCCGCCACCCGGGGGCGTACGTGGAGTTCGGCGGGCCCCGGGACGCGGCCTGGGCGCGGGCCGTCGCCGGGCTTGAGCGCGGCCTCGCCGTCGCCGTCGACTACGGGCACACCGCCGCCCGCCGCCCGCCGCTGGCCACCCTGACCGGCTTCCGGGCCGGACGCGAGGTGCCGCCGGTGCCGGACGGCTCCCGCGACGTCACCGCGCACGTGGCGCTGGACGCGGTGGCCGTGCCCGGTCTCCACAGCCTGTGGACGACGCAGCGCGACGCCCTGCGGGCGCTCGGCGTCAGCGGCGCCCGCCCGGCGCTCGCCCTGGCCTCCACCGACCCCCTCGCCTACCTGCGGGCGCTCGGCGCCGCGGGCGAGGGCGCCGAGCTGACCGACCCCGCGGGCCTGGGCGCGTTCGGCTGGCTCGCGCAGACCGTCCGCATGCCGGTACCGGAGAGCCTGGGGATGCTGCCGGGATGGCAGACTCTGGGGTCATGAGGGAGACCACGGTCGGCATCGGGGCGGGAGCCGAGAACTTCACGGGCGAGGCGGGCACCACCGACATGGTGCTCAACATCGGCCCGCAGCACCCCGCGACCCACGGCGTGCTGCGCCTGAAGCTGGTGCTGGACGGCGAGCGGATCGTGACCGCCGAGCCGGTGATCGGCTACATGCACCGCGGCGCGGAGAAGCTCTTCGAGGCCCGCGACTACCGGCAGATCATCATGCTGGCCAACCGGCACGACTGGCTCTCCGCCTTCGCCAACGAACTGGGCGTGGTGCTGGGCGTCGAGCGGATGCTCGGCATGGAGGTGCCCGAGCGCGCGGTCTGGATCCGCACCCTGCTCGCCGAGCTGAACCGGGTGCTCAACCACCTGATGTTCCTCGGCTCCTACCCGCTGGAGCTGGGCGGGATCACCCCGATCTTCCACGCTTTCTCCGGCCGCGAGGACCTCCAGCACGTCCTGGAGGAGGCCTCCGGCGGCCGGATGCACTACATGTTCAACCGGGTCGGCGGCCTCAAGGAGGACCTCCCGGCCGGCTGGCTCGGCCGGGTCCGTGCGGCGGTCGCCACCGTCCGGTCGCAACTGCCGGTCTTCGAGGACCTCGTCCTCGGCAACGAGATCTTCCGCGCCCGCACCGCCGGCGTCGGCGTGCTCAGCAGGGCGCACGCCGAGGCGTACGGCGTCAGCGGGCCGATCGCCCGCGCCAGCGGGCTCGACTTCGACCTGCGCCGCGACGAGCCCTACCTCGCGTACGGCTCGGACGAGCTGCGCTCGGTGCTGACCGTGGTCACCCGCGAGGAGGGCGACTGCCTGGCCCGCTTCGAGTGCCTGCTGGAGCAGACCGTCAACGCGCTGGACCTCGCCGACGCCTGCCTCGACAAGCTGGCCACGCTGGCGCCCGGCCCGGTCAACCTGCGGCTGCCCAAGGTGCTCAAGGCCCCCGAGGGCAGCACCTACGCCTGGACCGAGAACCCGCTCGGCGTCAACGGCTACTACCTGGTGTCGCGCGGCGACAAGACGCCCTGGCGGCTCAAGCTCCGCTCGGCGTCCTTCAACAACATCCAGGCGCTGACCGAGCTGCTGCCCGGCACCCTGGTCGCCGACATGGTGGCGATCCTGGGCTCGATGTTCTTCGTCGTCGGGGACATCGACAAGTAGGCCGCCGAGCAGCCCGCGCCTACGGCTGCTTCTTCTTCGGCTTCGCCGGGTCGGCCGGGTGCGGGGCCACCCTGCGGTCGCCCTTGGTGGCGATCCGCTGCTCGCAGAGGCCGGCCAGCACGTCGTACGCGGCCTTGCCCATCAGCTCGGTGAGCTCGGGGCGGTAGCTGACGTACACCGGGTCCGCGCCGGTGTGCGCGTCCGGGCTGCCGGTGCACCACCAGTGCAGGTCGTGGCCGCCCGGGCCCCAGCCGCGGCGGTCGTACTCGCCGATGGTGACCTGGAGGTAGCGGGTGTCGTCCGGGCGGTCGATCCAGTCGTAGGTGCGGCGCACCGGGAGCTGCCAGCAGACGTCCGGCTTGGTCTCCAGCGGCTCCTTGCCCTCCTTGAGGGCGAGGGCGTGCAGGGCGCAGCCGGCGCCGCCCGCGAAGCCCGGGCTGTTGACGAAGATGCAGGCGCCGTTGACCCGGCGGGTCTGCCGGTCGCCGTCCTCGTCGAGCATGGTGATGCCGCCGTCCGGCTTGATCCGGCCCTTGGCGTCGGTGCCGTGCGCGAAGTTCTCCCAGAGCTCGGGCGTCAGCCGGGCCGCGTGGCCGGCCACGCGCTGCTCGTCGTCCTCGTCCGAGTAGTGCGCGCCGAGCGTGCAGCAGCCGTCCGACTCGCCCCGGCCCTCGCGGATGCCCTGGCAGCCCTGGCCGAAGATGCACGACCAGCGGGAGGTCAGCCAGGTGAGGTCGCAGCGGAAGACCTGCTCCTCGTCGTCGGGGTCGCCGAACTCGACCCAGGCGCGCGGGAAGTCGAGCGGGACCTCGGCACGCAGGGTGGGCATCGCGAGGTCGACCGCGGTGGTGCCGGTCTTGGACTTCTTCTTGGACGTGTCTGCTGCTGCCACTCGGCAAGGGTAGAGCCTCGGCGCCCGGTGCGAACCGCCCGTGGCTTGGGCATTTGCGACGATTTCACCGGGTGACGGCAGGGGTACGCCGCGTCGGCGGGCGTGAAGGCGGGGTGAAGAGGTCCCCGGCGTGCTGCGGGGGCGCCCGGAAGCGGCCCTAGGATGGCGGCCGGTCCGCTACGGGGAGGTACGGGGATGGCCAGCGGCAGCAGTACAGGCGGGTCCGGAGGCGGCAAGTTCGTCATCAAGCCGTGGGAACTGCACGGCGAGGGGCGGGAGTTCGAGAAGATCTCGCAGGACTTCGGGAAGGCCGCCGCCACCCTGGAGCAGGCGCTCGCCGCGCTCGGCAGCCCGTGGGGGCTGGACAAGCCGGGCAGCGGGTTCGCCGCCGTCTACAAGGACGCGCACGGCGGGCTGCTCGGCGGCCTGCGCGGGCTGGCCGGCCGGCTCGGCCAGGTCGGCTCCGGGCTGCACACCATGGCCGAGCGGACCGCGGACGCGGACACCTCGGCCGCGACGGGGTTCGGCGGCGGGGCGGGGCCCGGCGCGGCGGTGCCGGGCGGGAGGCCGGGCGCAACCCCGGCGGGCGGGAAGACCGTCCCCAAGGACATGTCGGCCTGACCTCCGGCCCGTCCGGCCGGTGCGGCCGATGGCCCGCACGGCGAAGTCCGCAGTTCGAAGACCGCACGTCGAAGGGGGAGGCACGTGTCCCGGAAACTGCCCGAGGAGCTGGCGCCGGTACTGGCCAGGACCGGTCACCAGTGGCCGCAGGCCGACGAGGACGGGCTGCGCAAGGCAGCCGGACTCTGGCGCGAGTTCGGCACCGAGGCCGAGCGCCTCGGCAAGCGCGGCGGGGACTCCGCCAAGCGCGTCGCCGGGGACAACTCCGGCCGCGCGGTGGAGGCCTTCGAGGCGTACTGGCAGGCGTTCAGCGGGAGCGGCAAGGGCCACCTGGACGACGCCCACTCCGCCACCGGCCTGATCGCCGGCGCCTTCGACAAGGCCGCCCGGGCCGTCGACAGCTGCAAGGGCGACATCGTCGCCACCCTCACCGAGCTGGCCGCCGAGCTGAAGAAGGCCGAGGAGCAGGCGGCCAAGGCCAAGGAGGCCGCGGCCGCGATCGCCGCCGCCACCCAGACCACCCAGAGCGGGGGCAGCGCCCCCGGCGGCGTCTTCGGGGGGCTCCGGCAGGGCGTCAACGCCATCGCGACCGGGGTGCAGAACGCCGCCACCGAGAAGGTCGCCGAGGTGACGGCGGCGCTCGCCGTCGAGGCCGCGAAGCTGAAGATCGGCGGGCTGCTGGACGAACTCGGCCGGGCCATGAAGGACGGGCTGAGCGGCACGCTCAAGGAGCCCGCCGTGGTCGCCATGCTGCGCCTCGGGCCGGACGGGGGCCCCGGCGGCGTCCGCCCGGCCTCGTACACCACCGGCCCCGGCGGCGCGTTCGACCCGCTGGCCGCCGGCCTGCCCGCCGCGCTCGGCGAGCCCGGCGTGCTCGGCGCGGGCGGCGCCGGCCTGGCGGTGGTGGTCGGCGAGGACGGCAAGCCGGTGATCGGCGAGGACGGCAAGCCGGTCGTCGGCGTCCCCGGGCTCGCGGTCAAGCTGGACGAGACCGGCCGGCCGGTGCTGGACGAGCTGGGCAACCCGGTCATCGTCCGGGCCGACGGCACGCCGGTCGCCGACCCGAGCGGCCTGCTCGTCGTCCGGGGCGCGGACGGCAGGCCGGTGGTCGGGGTGGAGGACCTCACGGTCAAGGTCGACGAGCACGGGCGGCCGGTGCTCGGCAAGGACGGCCGGCCGGTGCTGACCGACAAGGACGGCAAGGAGGTCGTCGTCCCGCTGTCCGACCTTGCGGGGGGCGGCAAGGGGAACGGCCACGGGCTCGACGGCAAGCCGGGCGGCCCGCTCGCCGACGGGCCGGGGGCCGTGCTGCCCGGCGCGCCGGGCGCTCCCGTGGCACCCGGGACGGGGGTGACCGGGGCCGGGCCGGACGATCTGGTGATCATGGCCGGGGCCGACGGCAACGGGCACGGCCGTGGCGGCGGGCCGGGCTCCTCGGGTGGCCCCGGCGCGGACGCCGCCGCCGACGGCGGCCGGGCGCCGGTGCGGACCGGCCCGGTGACCGGTGGCGGCGACTGGTCGCCGCCACCCGCCCGCCCCGACACCCCGGACCGGCCGGCCTCCCCGGCGCACCACGGCGGCGGGGGCGGCGGCCCGGCCGAGGGGGACTACAACCTGGCGCCGGCCACCCCGGCCGCGGCCTCGCACGCCTCCGGCGGCGGGCCCGTCACCGTGCGGACCGACTCCGTGCTCGCCCCGCCCGCGCCGTCGGCGCCCGCCTCGTACCCGTCGTACACGCCGGGGCCGGACGCGCCGTCGGGCGGCGGCGCCTCGCACGGCAGCTCGTACGGCGGCACCTCCTACAACGGCCCGTTCAACGTGCCGGTCGGGGCCGGACCGGCCGCGGGCCCGACCGGCCCCGGCCCGCTCGGCGGCGGGTCGGCCGGCTACAGCGGTGGCTACGGCGGCGGCTACAGCGCCGCCCCGCCGGCGGCCGGGCACGGCACGGCACCGTTCGGCGGCGGCGTCGCCGGTCCGCCGGCCGGCGGCGCCCACCCCGGTGCGCCGGTACCGGCCGGGCCCGCCGGCGTGGTCGGCGTCCCGGTCGGCACGGGCAGCCCGGTGCCCGGCGGGTCCGCGGCGCCCGGCGCCTCCGGGCAGCACGCCCCCGGCGAGGCCCGGCCCGGCGCCGGGCCGGGGGGCGGCCCGCGCGCCGCCACCGGCACCCCGCACCCCGTCACCACACCGGGCCCGCTGATCGTGCCGCCGCCCCCGGGCGCCCCGCCGGTCGCCGGCCCCGGCGCCGGGCGCCCCGAGTTCCACCCGGGCGACCAGCGGCGCCGCCCCGACGGCTCCCCGGCCGAGGGCCAGACCGGGCTCGACTGGGCCGCCGTGCCCGTCGCCACCGCCCACGCGATGGCCCTTCAGCTCGCCCTGCGGGGGAGGCGCGGCACCGCCCCCGACGAGCTCGTCCTCCGGCTGCGGACCATCGCCGACAGCCGCCCCTACGGCCTGCCCGGCGGCCTCGGCCCCGTCGACCCGGAGCACCAGCGGGAGATCGAACGCCGCGCGCCCCGGGACGCCGACGGCCTGCCGCTGCGTCACCCCGACCCGGCGGCCGGCGGCTGGGCCGAGGTCGTCAACGACGGCGGGCACCGCGAGCCCGGCCGGGCCAACAACAGCCTGGAGATCGCCCTCTCCGCCGTCGACACCTTCACCGGCCGCCCGACCTGCGCGGCCCCGCGCATCCCCACCGAGGGCGACGCGGGCGAACGCGGCGGGCGGGACCGCGCCGAACGGGAACTCGGCGCACCCTTCCGCGACCTCGGCGACGGCGGAACGGCCTTCGGCCGGCTTGCCGGCGAGCTGCGGCGGGCCGGCCACGGCGCCCAGGCCGTGCTGCTCACCCTGGACGGCTTCGGCCGCCCGCACGCCTGGAACGCCGTCAACCACGAGGACACCGTGACCTACCTCGACCACCAGGTCGGCCGCCAGGGCCACGCCCCCCTGCACGACGCCGCCCACGGCCTCTGGGCCATCGCCCTCGACCCCGACGGCCGCCCCCTCGACCTCGCCGCCCGCCGCCCCGACTTCGCCACGGCCCAGGCCTCGTGACGTCCCGTCCGTCCGCCCGGCGCCGTCCCCCCGGGCGGGGGCCGGGCCGGCCGGTGCGCCGGCGGCGCGTGGGATCCTGGCAGGTGGCCGGTGGGGGGCCGGAGGCCGGACCGGCGCTCCGGTGCCCGCCGTCCGGTCCGTCCGTCCGTGCTCGCGCCCATGCAAGGAGCTCCACCACGTGACCACCCGCGCGCAGGCGATCGAGGCCGCCCACCGCTGGATCAACGGCGAGCTGCCGAGGGCTTCGGCCGACGGTTCGACCGGGAGCCGACGGGTGCACTCGCACGAGTTCGAGCTGGGCTGGGTGGTCTGGGCCGAGCCGTCGCCGGCCCGGGTCGACCCGCTGACGGGGGAGCGGCGGGCTCCCGAGGAGGTGGGGGCGGCCTGTGCGGTGGTGGACCGGGAGACCGGGCGGTTCACCGTCTGGCCGTCGGTGCCGGTGGACGCGGTGGTCGCGCTCTACCGGGACTTCCTCGGTGCGGGCGCCCACGACCCGGCTCGGCCGCCGGCCACCGGCCGGGGCACCCGGGCCGAGCTGACCTACCGGGACGACCTGGGCGAGGTGCGCTCGCTGGCGCTGCGTTCGGCGCCCGGCCTGCCGCACCCGGCGCTGCGCGGCTGGTGGTGGCTGCGCGAGCAGGGCGTGCGGGCCGAGCACATGCTGTCCGTCCACACCGACCTGCGGCTGAGCGCGCTGCCCGGCGGCTACTCGGCGTACGCGCTGGCGGCCGAGCTGCCGGACGTCCGGGTGGGCTTCGACCTGCCGTACGGGCCGTACTTCGACCACCGTGCGTCGGCCGTCCGCGCCCTGCCGCCCGAGGCGCCCGGGGGGCCCGGGGGGCCCGGGGGGCCCGGGGAGGGTGCGCCGGCCCGCAACCGGGTGCCGTTCCCGCGCGCCCTGCCGCCGGTGCCCGCCGAGCCGGACGGGGTGCTGGCGGCCCGGCTGGTGGAACGGTTCGGCGCCGGCGGCGTCCAGCGGTTCGACCCGGCGGACGTCGCCCGGGCGGACCTGCCGGAGGCCTCCGCCCGCGTCCTGCTGACGGTCGGCGTGCCGGTGGCGGTCGAGGGCTTCTTCGCGCTGCACCACCCCCGGCCGGACGCGATCGCGGACGGCACCCGGCCCGGTACGGTGCTGCCGCCGCTGGCCGGCCACCTGGCGGAGATCGGCCGCGGCACCCGGGTGGCTGAGCGGGAGCGCCTGGCCCTGGCCCCGCAGCTGCTGCTGGGCACGGACGGCTGGGCACTGATCACGGTGGACACCGCCTGCGGCGCCGTCCGGGCGGTCGACCCCGACTACGCCACCGCCCGGCACTGCAACGACGGGCCGGCGTCCTTCGTCCGCTGCCTGGCGCTGTTCGCCGAGCGGCTGCCCGGCCTGCGCGGGCTCGACCCGTTGGCCGCCGGGGCCGCCGTCGACGCCTTGCAGCGCGGGTTGGCGGCGATCGACCCGACCGTCTTCGACGACCCGGAGAACTGGTGGGCCGTCATAGTCGAGCAGCTCTGGGACGGCCTGCTGTGACGGCGGAGGCGGGCGCGTGCGTCCGGGCGATCTGTGGTGCGCCGCGGCCGGGCGTCCCGGGGAGCGGGCGCACCCTGAGGGGAGCCGACCGTACTGTCGGATTGTCAGATCATCTTGACGATTCCTGGCCGACCTCCGACGATCCCCCCGGACGCCCGCCTCCACCGCGGCGTCCGCAACAGAGCTGGAGCCCCGCCGCCGTGACCACGTCGCCCCGCGCCGCCCGCACGGCCGTGCTCGCCGCCCTCGCGGTGCTGGCCGCCGCCTGCGCCTCCGACCCCGGGCTGCGCGCCCGCCCGGCCGCCGCTCAGCCGGTCTGCGCCCCGCCGGTGGTGATCGGCCACCGGGGCGCGCCGCTGGACGCCCCCGAGAACACCATGGCCTCCTTCGAGAAGGCCCTCCAGCAGGGCGCCGACTGGCTGGAGACCGACGTCCAGACCACCCGGGACGGCGTTCCGGTGCTGATGCACGACGCCACCGTGGACCGCACCACCAACGGCAAGGGCGCGATCGCCGACCTGACCTCCGCCCAGCTCGCCGAGCTGCGGGTGACCGTCGGCCCCGGCCCGGCCGAACCGGTACCGACCCTGGAGGAGTTGCTGAGGCGGCTGGCCGGCACCGGCGTCCCGCTGCTGATGGAGCTCAAGTGGCAGCGCGCCGAGGACGTCGCCCGGATCGCCGGGATCGCGGCCGGCAGCGGCGCCCGGGCCTTCCTGTACTCGTTCTCCGCCGAGCACCTGCGCCAGGCCCACGCCGCCGCCCCCGGCCTGCCGGTGGTCCTCATCCAGAGCGCCGGCATCGCCGAGGACCCGGGCGGCCTGCCGCTGCACGGCATCGCCCTCGACGCCACGCTGGCCACCGCCTCCCGGATCGCCGCCGAGCACGGGGCCGGCCGCGAGGTCTACGTCTGGACACTGGACGACGAGGAGTCCTGGCAGCTGATGACCGAGCGGGACGCCGACGGCCTGATCACCGACACCCCCGCCCGGGCCCGCCGTTGGGCGGACGCCGACTGCCGCGCCGGGAGCCCGGAGGCCGCCCCGCGACGCGCCCGCGTGCACTGAGCCGGGGCCCTCCGGCCGACCGGCCCGGACCAGCACCAATACCGCCGTGCCAGGTCTGCCCCGGGGCAGGATCGCGTAGCGTGGAGAGTTATGCGACTCGGTGTGCTCGACGTAGGTTCCAACACGGTCCACTTCCTCGTGGTGGACGCCCATCCCGGGGCCGCCCCGCTGCCCGCCTACTCCCACAAGGCCGAGCTGCGGCTGGCCGAACTCCTCGACGGGCAGGGCGCGATAAGCGGACCGGGCGTCGACAAACTGGTCGGCATGGTCGCCTCCTCGCTGCGGGTCGCCGAGGACAAGGGCGTCGTCGACATCCTGCCGTTCGCCACCTCCGCCGTCCGGGAGGCCGCCAACGGCGAGGAGGTGCTCCGCCGGGTCGCCGAGGAGACCGGCGTCGAGCTGCGGGTGCTCTCCGGGCAGGACGAGGCCCGGCTCACCTTCCTGGCCGTCCGTCGCTGGTTCGGCTGGTCCTCCGGCCGGCTGCTCAACCTCGACATCGGCGGCGGCTCGCTGGAGATCGCCTGCGGGCTGGACGAGCAGCCCGACGTCGCCTGCTCGCTGCCGCTCGGCGCCGGCCGCCTCACCGGCCGCTGGCTGCCCGGCGACGTCGCCGACCCGGAGGATCTGCGCGGCCTCAGACGCCACATCCGGGCCGAGATGGCCGCGGTGGTCGGCGAGATCGCCCGGCTCGGCGCGCCGGACCACGCCGTCGCCACGTCCAAGACCTTCAAGCAGCTCGCCCGGATGACCGGCGCCGCCCCCGCCGACGCCGGCCCCTACGCGGACAGGCGGCTCACCCGCAGCAACCTCTCCGCCTGGCTGCCCCGGCTCTCCGCGATGACCGTCGCCGAACGGGCGCAGATCCCCGGTGTCTCCGAGGGCCGCGCCAAGCAGCTGCTGGCCGGCGCGCTGGTCGCCGACGCCGCGATGGACCTCTTCGGCCTGGACGAGCTGGACGTCTGCCCGTGGGCGCTGCGCGAGGGCATCATCCTGCGCCGCCTGGACACCATGGACAGCCCCACCGACCGCCGCCGTCCCGCCCTCACCACCTGAGGGCCGTCCGGACCGACCCCGAGGGCCCTGCTCCCCGTTCCGGGCGCGGTCCGCTTACGCTGTCTCCCGTGGCGCAAGCAGCGGGCGAGGACGGGACGCAGGAGGGCCGCGCACCCGGGGACGGGCAGCCGCGGCCGGACGCCCCGCGCCGCACGCGCCCGGCCGGCGGGGAGGGCCCCGCGGAGGGCCCGGACGGGACGGCCGGCCGCTCCCGCAAGCTCGGCAAGGCGGTGAAGGGCGTCCGGGCGGCCAAGGCGGCGACCGCAGCCAAGACCGCGGCGGCGGCGAAGAAGGCCGCCGGCGGGGTCGACCGGAAGGCCGCGGAGAGGGCCGGACGGAAAGCCACCCGGAGCGCCGCACCGCAGAGCGCGCAGGACACCCCGGAGAAGGACACCCGGGAGGAGGCCACCCCGGCCGGGCCGGCGAGGAAGCCGGCGAGGAAGCAGGCGAGGAAGGCCCCCGCGGCCAAGGCGCCCACCGCCCAGGCGCCCCGTGAGACGCGGACCGCACGCGCCGCCGGCGCCGCCAAGGCCGCCGTGCAGTCGGTGAAGTCCGTCAAGGCCGCCCGGCAGGCCGCCGGCCGGACCGCCCCGCTGCTGCGCACCACCGACCGTCTGGTGCTGCCCCCGCACCCGGCCCTGCACATCCCCGACACCAAGGTCGCCCTCTCCACCGCCTCCGTCTACCCGGCCGGCACCGCCATCGCCTTCGAACTGGCCGCCAAGCTGGGCTACGACGGGGTCGAGGTGATGGTCTGGAACGACCCGGTCAGCCAGGACATCGAGGCGCTGCGCAGGCTCTCCGACGTCCACCGGATGCCGATCCTGGCCGTGCACGCGCCCTGCCTGCTGATCACCCAGCGGGTCTGGACCACCGACCCGTGGACCAAGCTGGTCCGGGCCCGGGCCGCGGCCGAGAAGCTCGGCGCGAGCGCCGTCGTCGTCCACCCGCCGTTCCGCTGGCAGCGCCAGTACGCCCGCGAGTTCGTCGAGGGCATCAACCGGATGGCGGGTGAGACCGACGTCCGCTTCGCCGTCGAGAACATGTACCCGTGGCGCTACCGCGACCGCGAGATGCTCGCCTACGCCCCCGGCTGGGACGTCACCGAGGAGGAGTACCGGCACTTCACCATCGACCTCTCGCACGCCGCCACCTCCCGGATCGACGCCCTCGCCATGGTCGAGCGGATGGGCGGCCGGCTGGCCCACATCCACCTGGCCGACGGCAGCGGCTCCGGCAAGGACGAGCACCTGATCCCCGGCCGCGGAAAGCAGCCCTGTGCCGAGCTGCTGGAGCACCTGGCCCGCACCGGCTTCGACGGCCACGTGGTGCTGGAGGTCAACACCCGGCGCTCGGCCTCCCCCGCCGAACGCGAGGCCGACCTCGCCGAGGCGCTCGCCTTCACCCGGCTCCACCTGGCCACCCCGGCCCGGGTACGATGACCGCGAACTGCCGTACGGAGGGGGAGAGATGACGGAAGCGGCGGATTTCCGGGAGCTGGCCAAGTCCTTCGGCGGGGTGGCCGCCGAGTACGACCGGGCGCGGCCCTCGTACCCGGACGAGCTGTTCGACGAGCTGGAGCGCCTGGCCGGCCGTCCGCTGAAGGGCGCCCGGGTGCTGGACGTCGGCGCGGGTACCGGTATCGCCACCCGGCGGCTGGCCGGCCGCGGCGCCGACGTCATCGGCGTCGAGCCCAACGACGGCATGGGCGCCCAGTTCCTGGCCTCCTCGCCGGCCCTGCCGCTGGTCAAGGGCGGCGGCGACGAGCTGCCCTTCCACGACCACTCGGCCGACTTCGTCACCTACGCCCAGGCCTTCCACTGGACCCACCCGGAGCGCTCCGTCCCCGAGGCGATCCGCGTGCTGCGGCCCGGTGGCGCCCTGGCCACCTGGTGGAACGTGAAGGACAGCAGCGTCGGCTGGGTGCGCGCCATGGGCGAGCGGCTCGCCGTCGCCCTGCAGGAGCGGTACCACGGCTACGGCGCGGTCAACGAGATCGCCGGCCACCTCGCCCCGTACGACCTGCGGATCGGCAGCGCCGTGCTGCGCTGGGAGCGCCGGGTCACGGTGGACCACGTGCTCACCGACCTCACCTCCCGCTCCTACCTCGCCTCTCTCACCCCCGAGCAGCGCGCCCCGCTGCTCGCCGTCGAGCGCGAGGCCCTGCTGGCGGAGTTCCCGGACGGCTGGGTGACCGAGCCGTACGTGCTGGACCTGACCGTGGCGCGCACGCGCGGCTGACCGCATCGCGGACGTGGCGTCCACCGCCCGGACGGCGGGCGTAGTCTCGGAAGACACAGCGGCCGCCGCACCCTCCCTACCGGCGGCGCCGCCGGCCTCCGAAGGAGTGGAGCACAGTGCCCGAGCTGAAGTCCCGTACGGTCACCCACGGTCGCAACATGGCAGGCGCCCGGGCGCTTCTCCGGGCCGCCGGCGTAGCCCGCGAGGACTTCGGCAAGCCGATCATCGCGGTCGCCAACTCCTTCACCGAGTTCGTCCCCGGCCACACCCACCTGCAGCCGGTCGGCCGGATCGTCTCCGAGGCGATCAAGCAGGCGGGCGGCATCCCGCGCGAGTTCAACACCATCGCGGTGGACGACGGCATCGCGATGGGCCACGGCGGCATGCTCTACTCGCTGCCCTCGCGCGACCTGATCGCCGACTCCGTGGAGTACATGGTCAACGCGCACTGCGCCGACGCCCTGATCTGCATCTCCAACTGCGACAAGATCACCCCCGGCATGCTGATGGCGGCGCTGCGCCTCGACATCCCGACCGTCTTCGTCTCCGGCGGTCCGATGGAGGCCGGCAAGGCCACCCTGGTCGACGGCACCGTGCGCAAGCTCGACCTGGTCGACGCGATCTCCCAGGCGGTGAACGAGAACGTCTCCGACGAGGACATCGCGATCATCGAGGAGAACGCCTGTCCGACCTGCGGGTCCTGCTCGGGCATGTTCACCGCCAACTCGATGAACTGCCTCACCGAGGCGATCGGCCTCTCGCTGCCCGGCAACGGCTCGGTGCTCGCCACCCACACCGCCCGCAGGGCGCTGTACGAGCGGGCCGGCCGGACCGTCGTCGAGATCACCAAGCGCCACTACCACCAGGACGACTACTCCGTCCTGCCGCGCTCGATCGCCACCCGCGCCGCCTTCGAGAACGCCATGGCCCTCGACATCGCCATGGGCGGCTCGACCAACACCATCCTGCACCTGCTCGCCGCCGCCCAGGAGGCCGAGCTGGACTTCGACATGCGGGCCATCGACGCCATCTCCCGCAAGGTGCCCTGCCTCTCCAAGGTCGCGCCCAACGGCTCGTACTACATGGAGGACGTGCACCGGGCCGGCGGCATCCCCGCCATCCTCGGCGAGCTCTACCGCGGCGGACAGCTCAACGAGGACGTGCACACCGTCCACGCCGACTCGCTCGCCGAGTGGCTGAAGACCTGGGACGTCCGCGGCGGCTCGCCGTCCGCCGAGGCCGTCGAGCTCTGGCACGCCGCCCCCGGCTGCGTCCGCTCCGCCGAGGCGTTCTCGCAGTCCGAGCGCTGGGAGTCGCTGGACACCGACGCGGCCAAGGGCTGCATCCGCAGCGTCGAGCACGCCTACTCCGTCGAGGGCGGCCTCGCCGTGCTGTACGGCAACCTCGCCGAGGACGGCTGCATCGTGAAGACCGCCGGCGTGGACGAGTCGATCTGGACCTTCAGCGGCCCGGCCGTCGTGGTCGAGTCCCAGGAGGACGCCGTCGATGCGATCCTCACCAAGCGGGTCAAGGAGGGCGACGTCGTCGTCATCCGTTACGAGGGCCCCAGGGGCGGCCCCGGCATGCAGGAGATGCTCTACCCGACCTCGTTCCTGAAGGGCCGCGGCCTCGGCAAGGCCTGCGCGCTGGTCACCGACGGCCGCTTCTCCGGCGGCACCTCGGGCCTCTCGATCGGCCACGCCTCCCCGGAGGCCGCGTCGGGCGGCACCATCGCCCTGGTCGAGGACGGCGACATCATCGCCATCGACATCCCCGGCCGGAAGATCTCCCTGGAGGTCTCCTTCGAGGAGCTCCACGAGCGCCGGCTGAAGCTGGAGGCCGAGGGCGGCTACCGGCCGAAGAACCGCGACCGCCAGGTCAGCCAGGCCCTGCGCGCCTATGCCGCGATGGCCACCTCGGCCGACAAGGGCGCCGTCCGCGACGTCTCCAAGCTCGGCTGACGCACCGCGCACCCGCCTGACACCCCGCGCACGGCACCGCGCACCACGAGGAGCCGTTCCGCCCGGCGGACGGCTCCTCCGCGTTCCCGCGGCACCGGGTGATAATCGGCCGTGTGACCGAGCACTCCACCCCCGCCCCCAAGCCCGCCGGCGCCCCCGAGCCGGAGCCGATCCGCTGGTTCGGCACCAGCTGGGTCGGCCGTGGCAGCGACTACTGGACGCGCCGGGTCGTCGTGCCGGTCGGCGCCCTGCTGGCGACCGCTGCCGTGGCCCTCGTCCTGCGCCTCGCCGTCGACGGCGTCCGGCTCTCCGACAACGGGGGCTTCGTCAACGGGCTGCTGCTCGCCGCCCTCGCGATCTGCTCCTGCCTCTCCGGCCTGCGCAACTGGAAGCTGCTCACCGAGGGCAGGGACCAGCTGACCGGCTGGATGGCCGAGGAGAAGTCGCTCGGCGCGGTCTGGATGATCGGCGGAGCCGGCGCGCTGTTCGCCTACTTCCTGCGCAGCCTCACCGAGGCGCCCGGCGAGGCGGTCAAGCGGGCCGGGTACGAGCGGGCCGCCGCCGCCCACGGGCGCCGCCAGGCCGGCCGCAGCGGCCGGCCCGACGCCAAGGCGCCGGGCCGGGGCAAGCGCAAGCGCTGACGGCGGTCAGCTGCGGCTGACCGTGCCGCAGTCCTCGTGGTCCGTCAGGTCCTTGGAGCGGTCGTACGGGTCGCTGGTCGGCCCGCTCTGATTCGGCTGCGGCCGGGCGAACTGGTTGAACTGCGGGTGGAGGTAGCCGTCGTAGACGTCGCAGGCCGAGTTGCCGGACTCCGAGCGGCTCCTGCCGAAGTTGATCTTCTTCGGGTCGTTCCGGTACTTGCCCGGGTCGTAGAACCGGAAGTCCTCGATCTTCCGCACCACGGTGCGGGCGGTCCAGGTGTCCCCGGCGACGTCGGCCGCCGGCACCAGCAGGCCCACCGGCTTGGCCGTCCCGTCACCCTTGGCCGTCCCGTCGCCCTTGGGAGCGGGAGCCGCCGACTGCGACGGGGTGCCCGTCGTGGGGCGCCGGGAGGCGGCCAGCTGCGCGGCCTCCGGCCCCGGGCGCAGGGCGTAGACGTAGGTGAAGTCGGTGTGCACCACGACTCCCTTCTCGCCGTCGCCCTCGACGCTGATCCGGCCCTGCAGCCTGACCGTGTCGGTCACCGGGACCGCCTCGCGCGGATCGAAGCGGCTGAACGACCCGGTGGGGTCGTTCTCCTTCGACGGGTGGGCCAGTGCGGCCTCGATTTCGTCCCTGGTCTCCCGTTCGAGCATCGCCAGCGCCGCGTCCGGCCGCCCGCCCGCGAGCACCTTCGGATCCAGGTTGGCCGCCGCCAGGTACGCCTTCACCAGCTTGACCTGGGCGGCCACCTGCTCGGCGCTGAACACCCCGATCGCGCCGGGGGCCTGCGGCAGCTCGAAGGCGTCCAGCGTGGTCGGCCAGCCCTCGGCGGGCGAGCCGGCCCACGGGTGGTCCACGGTCGGCTGCTGCGCGTCGGCGGCCGGCGGTGCGGTGGTCGGCCTCGCCGTCTCCGGGGGCGCGGACGGCGCGGGGGAGGAGCCGCTGTCGCTGCCGTAGTGCTCGGAGTACCAGCTCCGCAGGGCGTTCAGGTTCAGTGCCGCGAGCAGCACGGTGATCGTCAGCACCACGTAGAGCGGCGTGCGCCACTCCAGCCGGCGGCGCGGGCGGGGGCCGCCCCAGGGGTCGACCGGCTTCGGGGCGCGGCCGAACCGCCTCCCCTTCGACGGGCCGTCGTTCACCGAGCGGCGGCCGCCGGGGTCGACCGGAGGGGTGTGCTTCCACTGGGCGGCGAGCATCCGGGTGCGACCCGACTGCTCCTTCACGGCAGCGCCCTTGACGAACTCCTCGTCCAGGACGAGGTCGTCGAACGGGTCCTTCCCGCCCGCCCCGGACGGGTCCGCCCCGTCCGGGCTCCGGCCCTCGGACGGGCGCGGTTCTGGATCTTCGGCTATCGGCATCGCGCCAGTATGCCGACGGGGTGTGACGGTTCTTCGATCGGGTCCGCACCTTGTGGTGAACTCGTGTGCGGCGTGCGGGAATCGCCCCTGTTTGTCCGGTCCGGGGCCGCATCACCCCTTGCCGCGGGCCTGCTTCACCGAGCCGACCACGCCCGCGACCGCCAGCAGCACGCCGGCCGGCAGCAGCGAGAGGAAGAACGCGCCGAACAGGCTCGCGTCGCCGAGGAACGCCTGCGCCAGCGTGTTCAGCACCAGTAGTCCGCCGGCCGCCGGCAGCGCCGACTGCCACGGGTGCTCGGCCGCCCACGCGCGCAGCCGCCGGTCTCCGGTGTCGCGGCGCAGCCGGCCGCCCACCGTGCCGACCAGGAAGAAGAAGAACAGCGCCCAGCCGGCCGGACCGGCCAGCATGCTCAGCGACCAGTCCCCGGTGATCGCGTCGATCCCCAGGGCCGTCGCCCCCACCACCGCACCGACACCCGCGGCCGTCCGCCACGGTCCCACCGTCGCGGCGGCGACGGCGACTTGCCGGTTCTCACGTCGGGACATCTCTCCGTGTGCCATATCTCCACGGTGCGCCCGGGAACAGCCGCGGGCCATAGGGGAGAACCCCGAGTTTCTCCCTAGGGCGTGCCTGCCGCGCCCCGTGGGGCGCGCCCCGGGCTGCCCCGTGGGCTTCCGCAGGGTGGACGTTCCCGCTGCGGGCGGACCGGCGGTGCGAGGATGGCGGCAGGAACGGATGCAAGGAGCGGGCATGGGCAGCGCAGCGGCGCACGGGCAGAAGATCGCCTTCCTCGGCACGGGCAAGATCGGGGAGGCCCTGCTCTCCGGTCTGCTGCGGGCCGGGAAGGACCCGGCGGACGTCCTGGTGACCGCCCGCCGGCCGGAGCGGGCCGCCGAGCTGGCCGCCACGTACGGCGTCGCCGTGGTGGGCAACAGCGAGGCCGCCAAGCTCGCGGACACCCTGATCCTCGCGGTGAAGCCGCAGGACATGGGCACCTTGCTGGACGAGCTGGCGCCGCACGTCGGCGCTGACCGGCTGGTGATCTCGGCGGCGGCCGGCATCCCCACCGCCTGGTTCGAGGCCCGGCTGGCGGCCGGCACCCCGGTGGTCCGGGTGATGCCCAACACGCCCGTCCTGGTGGACGAGGGGATGAGCGTGATCTCCGGCGGCTCGCACGCCACCGAGGCGCACCTGGAGCGGGCCGAGGAGATCTTCCGTTCGGTGGGCAAGGCGCTGCGGCTGCCGGAAGCCCAGCAGGACGCGGCCACCGCGCTGTCCGGCTCCGGCCCGGCGTACTTCTACTTCCTGGTCGAGGCGATGACCGACGCGGGCATCCTGCTCGGCCTGCCCCGGCACGTGGCGCACGACCTGATCGTGCAGTCGGCGATCGGCGCCTCGGTGATGCTGCGGGACTCCGGCGAGCACCCGGTGAAGCTGCGCGAGGCGGTCACCTCGCCGGCCGGCACCACCATCGCGGCCATCCGCGAGCTGGAGAACCACGGGGTGCGGGCCGCCCTGCTCGGCGCCCTGGAGGCGGCCCGGGACCGCTCCCGGGAGCTGGCCTCCGGCGGCAAGTAGGGCCGCCGGAGCCGCCCAGTAGGCTCGACGGCATGGCCTACGACCTGGTGATCTTCGACAACGACGGTGTCCTGGTGGACAGCGAGCCGCTCTCCAACCGGCTGCTCGCCGAGTACCTGACCGAGCTCGGGTACCCGACCACGACCGAGGACTCCTACCGGGACTTCATGGGCACCGCCGCCCACCGGATCCACGACGTGATCGCCGAGCGGTACGACGGCGCGAAGCTGCCCGACGGCTTCGACGACCTGTTCCACGCCCGGGTGTTCGCCACGTTCGACGCCGAGCTCACCGCCGTCCGGGGCGCGGAGCCGCTGCTGAAGGAGCTTCAGCAGCGCTCCGTGCCCTACTGCCTGGCCTCCTCGGCGAGCCACGCGTGGATCCGCACCGCCCTCGACGTCACCGGCCTGCGCGGGTACCACGCCGAGGAGCGGATCTTCAGCGCCCAGGACGTCGGCGTCGGCAAGCCCGCGCCCGACCTCTTCCTGCACGCCGCCCGTACGCTCGGCGTCGACCCGGCCCGCTGCCTGGTGCTGGAGGACAGCCCCAACGGCGTGCTGGCCGCCCGCGCCGCCGGGATGGACGTGTACGGCTACACCGCGCTCACCGACCCGGCCAAGCTCACCGCCGCCGGTGCCACCGGGCTGATCGCGGCCCTGGCCGAGGTGCCGGCGCTGCTCTGAGCCCGCGGGGCCGGACCCCGGAACTCCCGCGCGACCCCTCCCGCAATCGCCCGCCACCGCCTACGCTCTCGCCAACATCGTCGTACCGGCCAGTAGCGAGGTCCGTGTGAGCACCGCGATACCCCCTCGGCTGCGGCAGGCCAGAGCCGCGCTCGCCGCGAGCTTCCTGCTCCAGGGCGTCACCTTCGCCCTGCTGGTCACCTGCATCCCCGAGCTCCAGGACCGGTACGGGCTCAGCGACGCGCTGCTGCCGGTCTTCCTGGCCGCCGTGCCGGTCCTGGCCGGGGTGGGCTCGATCCTCTCCGAGCAGCTGGTGAAGCGGACCGGCGCGCGGGCCGTGCTGCGGGTGGTCCAGCCCGCCGTCTGCCTCACCCTGGCCGGAGCCGGGCTCGGCGGGACGCTCTGGCAACTCGCCCTCGCGCTGGGCGCGTTCGGGCTGCTGGTCGGCGCGCTGGACGCCAGTATGAACATGCTCGGCGTGGGCCTCCAGCACCTCTACGGCCGCTCGGTCATGCTCGGCTTCCATGCCGCGTTCAGTCTCGGCGGCATCGTCGGCGCGGCCCTCGCGGGCCTCGGCTCGCACTACGACCTCGGCCTGCCCGTCCTGTTCGGGACGGCCGCCGCCGTGGTCGCCCCGCTCGCCGTGGCGGCCGGCACCCTCCCCCGGCCTTCGGCCGGGGGGACCCCCACCGCCGGGCCCGCCGAACTCGGCGACGCCGTCCGGGAGGCCGCCGAGGCCGCGGCCCGGTCCATTCCGTGGCGGCCGCTGCTGCCGCTCTGCCTGGCGATGGCCTTCGCCTACATCGCCGACGCCTCGGTCTCCAACTACAGCGTCAAGTACCTCACCGACGGCCTGGGCAGCCCCGAGGACGTCGCCAAGCTCTCCTACCTCGGCTACATGGTGGCGATGCTGCTCGGCCGTGCGGTCGGCGACCGCGCGGTACAGCGCTGGGGCGCCGTCCCGGTGGTCCGCGGCGGTGCCGCACTGGCCGCGCTGGGCTTCGCGGCGGCGGCCGCCGCGCCCGGTGCGGCGGCCGGGATCGCCGGCTTCACCGTGCTCGGCTTCGGGATCTGCGCGATCATCCCGCAGGTCTTCGCGGCCGGCGGGCGGCTCTTCCCGGCCGACTCGGACGCCGCCGTGGCCCGGCTCAACCTCTTCAACTACGTGGGCTTCCTGATCGGTTCGCCCCTGGTCGGGGCGATCGCCGGCGCCGGCTCGTACCGCTGGGCGCTGCTCGCCCCGATGCTGCTGGTGCTGGCCGTCCTGCCGCTGGCCGGCCGGTTCACCCCCGCCCCGGTGCTCGCTCCGGCGACGGCCTGAGGCCCGCGGCCCGCGGCCCGAGGTCCGAGGCCCGCGGTCCGGGTGCTGGGCGCAGGGCTCAGGGCTCGCGGATCTCGTCCAGTGACTCCTGCATCAGCGCCTTGGCGCGGGTGAACCAGTCCGCGAGGACGGCGATCTCGGCCGGGGTGTAGTCGGCGAACAGCGCGCCGAGGCGCTGGTAGAACGGGCCGTAGACCTCCAGGACGCGCGCCTGTGCGGACTCGGCCATCACCACCCGTACCCGGCGCCGGTCGGCGGGGTCGGCCTCCCGGTGGGCGTAGCCGGCCTTCTCCAGGCGGTTGAGCACGCCGGTCACCGCGCCGGTGGTCAGGTGTGCCCGCTCGGCGAGGTCGCCTGCCGCCAGCGGCTCCCCGGCCAGGGCCGCCTCGATGACGAAGCCGAGGCAGGTGAGGTCGGTGACGTTCAGTCCGAGCCGTGCGGCGATGTCCTGTTGTCCGAACTGTGCGAGCGCGATCATCCGGTCCATCGCGTACTGCGCCTGCTCGGCCGTCGCCTGCGGGCGCGGCTTGCCCTCCACGGGAGATCTCCTTAGTATCTAAGTTACTTAGCTCGTGAGATAAAACGTCTGCGCGGCCGCTCCGCCCTGCGGTCCGGCCGGCCGCGGGTCCCATCACACCAAAGAAGGAGACATGGGCGCACACGACGAGCACGACATGGGCCACACCGTCGCCGGCTGGACCGGCGTCGCCCTCGCGGTCACCGGCAGCGCCGTCGCCGGCCTGGCCCTGGTGGCCGGCTCGGCGGCAGGGCTCTGGCTCGGCGCGGCGGTCACCGCCCTCGGCGGGCTCACCGCCTGGCTGCTCCACCTCGCCGGCTGGGGCAAGGCCACCGGCCCGCGCCCGCCCGGCCGCCGGCACTGGCGCACCCGCGACACGGCCGCCGGGTACGGCCACCCCGACTGCCTCGGCTGCCGCCTGGCGGGCCGGACGGGCACCGCGGCCGTCACCGCGGCCGTCACCGCGAGCGGAACCGGGGCCGCCCCCGCACCGCGGCCGGCCGGCCGGGCCGCCCGCGGGTAGCCGCGCCCGCGGGCCGGGGCCACGCCCCTGGCGGCCGTCGCACCGCCGCGACGCACTACCGTGGAGGCCATGCCCGAAGCCGAGCGTGACACCCCCTGCGGCCTGCATCTCTTCTGGGACGAGGCGGTCATCGCCTACGACTTCGGTCCCGGCCACCCGATGGACCCGGAGCGGCTGGCGCTCACCATGCGCCTCGTGGAGTCGCTCGGGCTGGACGCCGGGCCGGGTGTGACCGTCCGCTCGGCGCCGCCGGCCGGGGACTCCACCCTCCACCTGGTGCACACCCGCGAATACGTCGAGGCGGTCAAGCACGCCGCCGCCCACCCGGACGAGCGGGACCAGCGGCACGGGCTCGGCACCGACGACAACTGGGCCTTCCCCGCCGTGCACTCCGCCTCCGCGCTGATCGCCGGCCAGTCGGTGGCCGCTGCCGAGGCGGTCTGGCGCGGCGAGACCTCGCACGCCGTCAACTTCGCCGGGGGCCTGCACCACGCCATGCCCGGCAAGGCGTCCGGCTTCTGCATCTACAACGACCCCGCGCTCGCCATCGCCCGGCTGCTCGAACTCGGCGCCGAGCGGGTCGCCTACGTCGACGTGGACGTCCACCACGGCGACGGTGTCCAGCAGGCGTTCTGGGACGACCCCCGGGTGCTCACCGTCTCGCTGCACGAACACCCCGCCACGCTCTTCCCGCAGACCGGCTGGGCCACCGAGACCGGCGGTCCGGACGCCCCCGGCACCGCCGCCAACCTTCCGCTGCCCGCCGGCACCGGTGACTCCGGCTGGCTGCGCGCCTTCCACGCCCTGGTGCCCGAGCTGCTGGCCGCCTTCCGCCCGCAGGTCCTGGTCACCCAGCACGGCGCGGACACCCACCTGGAGGACCCGCTCGCCCACCTCGCCGTCACCGTCGACGCCCAGCGGCTGATCGCCGAGGAGCTGCACGCCCTGGCCCACCGGCACGCCGAGGGCCGCTGGATCGCCCTCGGCGGGGGCGGCTACGCCGTCGTGGACGTCGTCCCGCGGACCTGGACCCACCTCGTCGCCACCGCCGCAGGCCGGCCCGTCGACCCGGCCACCGAGACCCCGGAGGCCTGGCGCGCCGAGGTGTACCGGCGCACCCGCCGCCCGGCCCCGCTGCGGATGACCGACGGCGCCCGGCCGGCCTGGCGGGACTTCGACGCGGGATACGATCCGGCCGACCGGCTCGACCAGGCGATCCTGGCCGCCCGCCGTGCCGTCCTGCCCCACCACGGCCTGCTGCCCTGACCGGGGGGACTGACCAGGGCCCCGGCCGGGGCCTGAACCGCGGCCCCCGGTTGTGAAGGGTGTGGGTGGTGCGCACGGACGGTACGGCAGACCGCCGAGCGACTACGTACTGCAACAGTCCTATCTCTCACCGTACGAGGACTGCGCTTCTCCCTCTTCCCACTGGTACCACCCATAACTACTCTGGGGATACACGTGTGCCGGTGGAGTCACCGGAGGGGAAGCCGGTGCCTTGCACACGGGTAAGGGTCGGGTGATGGTCATGAGTTCCGGCGAACGCCCCCTGCAGGAAGTTGTCTTCCTGACCGTGGCCGAGGTGGCCGCGGTCATGCGGGTGTCGAAGATGACGGTGTACCGGTTGGTGCACAGCGGAGAGCTGCCGGCCATCCGGGTCGGGCGGTCCTTCCGGGTGCCCCAGCAAGCGGTGCACGAGTACCTCAAGGAGTCGTACGTGCGGCTCGAGAGCGCGTAGGACAGGCGGCGGGTCGGGGCTCACAGCCGGTGGGCCCCGCACTCGTTTGCCGCAGATTTCCCCCGAGTTTCCCGGTCACCGGGAGCACGATTACTGCCCTGGGCCTACGGACGGTAGGCTAGGCCCTCCGTCAGTCGTATGGACTCCGTCTCTCACGGACGGGAGTCTCAGTGAGCGAGGGTTGTTCCGTGGGCTCTGTCATCAAGAAGCGTCGCAAGCGTATGGCCAAGAAGAAGCACCGCAAGCTTCTGAAGCGGACCCGCGTGCAGCGTCGCAACAAGAAGTAAGCGCCCGCCGCGCCCTGCGCGCCCGGCGCTTCCACCGCCCGTCCAGGCCCCTGTGGTCT
The DNA here is from genome assembly GCF_055579305.1 of Kitasatospora sp. NPDC032757. Taxonomy (NCBI): domain Bacteria; kingdom Bacillati; phylum Actinomycetota; class Actinomycetes; order Kitasatosporales; family Streptomycetaceae; genus Kitasatospora; species Kitasatospora sp. NPDC032757. The sequence goes on from NZ_JBVINN010000014.1 coordinate 133,479, forward strand.
GGGCGGGCGGTGTCGTTTCACGGCCCGCCGCGGTGTCGCGGTACGGTGCACGCAGGCCGCGAAGGCCGAGGAACGAGGTGCAGCACCGTGGGCAAGGTCGTGCTCGTCACCGGCGTGGCCCGCCAGCTGGGGGCCCGCTTCGCCGCCGAGCTCCGCCGCCGGCCCGGCGTCGACCTGGTGGTCGGCGTGGACGTGCTGCCGCCCCGGCAGGCCGTCGAGGAGCCGGACGGGCCCGCCGCGCCGTACCGGTTCCACCAGCTCGACCTGCGCCGCCCGGCGGTGGCCCGGGTGATCGCCGAGCACGGCGTCGACACCGTCGTCCACCTGGCCGTGAGCGCCACCGGTCTGGGCTCCACCAACCGCTCGTCGGTCAAGGAGTCCAACGTCATCGGCACCATGCAGCTGCTCGGTGCGTGCCAGAAGGCGCCCGGGGTGCGGCGGCTGGTCGTGAAGTCGACCACCGGCGTCTACGGCTCGGCGCCGCGCGACCCGGCGGTGTTCACCGAGCGGACCCAGCCCAAGAACCTGCCCGGCGGCGGCTTCGCCAAGGACGCGGTGGAGGTCGAGGGCTACGTCCGCGGCTTCGCCCGGCGCCGCCCGGACGTCGCGGTGACGGTGCTGCGGTTCGCCAACATCGTCGGCCCCGGCGCCGACACCCCGCTCAGCGAGTACTTCGCGCTGCCGGTGCTGCCCACCGTCCTCGGCTACGACCCGCGGCTGCAGTTCGTCCACGAGGACGACGTGCTCGCGGTCCTCTCCCGGGCGGCCGACGAGCCCGAGCCGGGCACCGTCAACGCCGGCACCTTCAACGTGGCGGGGGAGGGCGTGCTGCTGCTCTCCCAGTGCGCCCGCCGGCTCGGCCGGCCGATGCTGCCGCTGCTGCTGCCCGCGATCAGCTGGATGGCCGGGCTGGCCCGGCAGACCAGGATGGTCGACTTCTCGCCCGAGCAGCTGCGGCTGCTCACCCACGGCCGGGTGGTGGACACCACCCGGCTGCGCGAGACCTTCGGCTACCGGCCCCGGTACACCACCCCGGAGGCGTTCGCCGACTTCGCCGCCGCGCAATCCGCCGGCCTGCTGCCGCCCGAGCGGCTCGCCGCCGTCACCGACGGGCTGGCCGCGCTGCTCGGGCGCGAGTACGGCCCGGCCACCCGCCCCGACCGACCCAGGAGCTGAACCCGCGATGAGTGCCGCAGCCGAGAACGCGCCGGGCCGGGCCAAGGTCATCCCGATCGAGTCCGCGCCCAGCTGGAGCGAGCCCGACCGGCCCGCCGGCCTGGCCGACCAGCTCGCCGACGCCGTCGGCGGGGCGCTGGCCGGGCGGCTCGGCCCGGCCGCCACCCGGCTGTTCGGCAAGGGCTGGGAGGGCCGGGCCGCCGAAGGCCTCGCCTTCCTGCGCCGCCGGGTCACCGGGGACTACGAGGTGGACGAGTTCGGCTTCGACCGCGAGCTGACCGAGGAGGTGCTGCTCTCGCTGCTGCGTCCGCTCGCCGAGAAGTACTTCCGGATCGAGGTGCGCGGGATCGAGAACATCCCGGCCGAGGGCGGCGCGCTGATCGTCGCCAACCACTCCGGGACGATCCCGCTGGACGCCCTGATGACCCAGGTCGCCATCCACGACCACCACCCCGGCGGCCGGTTCCTGCGGATGCTCGCCGCCGACCTGGTGTTCGTCCTGCCCGGCATCAACGAGCTGGCCCGCAAGGCCGGCCACACGCTGGCCTGCAACGAGGACGCCCAGGCGCTGCTGGAGCGCGGCGAGCTGGTCGGGGTCTGGCCGGAGGGCTTCAAGGGCATCGGCAAGCCGTTCTCCGACCGGTACAAGCTGCAGCGGTTCGGGCGGGGCGGGTTCGTCGCCTCGGCCCTGCGGGCACAGGTGCCGATCGTCCCCTGCTCGATCGTCGGGGCGGAGGAGACCTATCCGATGATCGGCAACTTCAAGACCCTCGCCCGGCTCCTGGGCCTGCCGTACGTGCCGATCACGCCGACCTTCCCGTGGCTCGGGCCGCTGGGCGCGGTGCCGCTGCCGACCAAGTGGACGATCCAGTTCGGCGAGCCGATCGCCACCGACCGGCACCCTGTGGAGGCGGCGGACGACCCGATGCTGGTCTTCGACCTGGCCGACGAGGTGCGGGAGACCATCCAGCACACCCTCTACGAGCTGCTGGTGCAGCGGCGTTCGGTGTTCTTCTGAGCCTGCCGGCGTCCTGCCGGATTCCTTTCCGGAACGGCTGAGGGGCCCGGCGGCAGCGCCGGGCCCCTCAGCCGTGTTCGACCGCGTCAGCCGCCGAGGATCCGCAGCCCGGGCAGCAGCCCGGGGATCAGCGGGGGCACCTCGACGGCCTGCGGCGGTGCGTCGCCGGTGGCGGCGCTGGGCGTCCCGGACGGCTGTGAGGCCGCCTGGTCGGGCGTCGGGTCGGGGCTCGGCGAGGGCTTGGTGCCGGTGAGCCCGTCGGTGAGGTTGTCGACCAGCCCGTTGACCGCGCCCGCGGCGTTGCTGGGCACGCTGCTCGGGGCGCCGGCGCCGCCGTTGCCCGGCGTGCTCGCCCCGGTGGACGGTGCCCGCTCGGTGGTGCCGGCCTTGCCGCCGTTGGCGCTGCCCGCGCCGCCGCTCTGGGCCGGCCCGGTGCCCGGTGCGGCGTTGCCGCCGACGGCCGGGGTGCCGGCCGGGGAGCTGCCGTTGGGCGCGGAGCCCGTGCCGCCGCCCGTCCCGTTGCCGGCCTTGTCGCCGCCCTTGGCGGGCGGCGCAACCAGTCGCAGGGGCGCGACGTCCTCGCTTATGTCGTCGAAGAGCTGGTCGACCAGGTGCGCCTGGGGGATCAGCTGGACCGGCAGCCTGCTCTGCAGGTCGCTCCACCGGTCGTCCTCGTCCTGGGCGAAGCCGGCCAGGGTGCGCATCGGGTCGAGCGAGCCGTTGCTCCGGTAGACCGAGCGCAGCAGGTCGCGGCCCTTGAGGGCGTCGGCGTGCATGTCGTCGAGCGCCTTGCGGACCTGATCGACGGTGCCCGGGCTGAGCGCGCCGGCGCCGTCCGTCCGGCCGACCAGGCTCTGGGCCTCGTCGAGCCGGGTGGCGGCGTTGTCGAGCAGCAGCCCGCCGCGCTCGCTGTCGGAGTTCGCGAGGTCCAGCCGGAGCCCTTCGAGGCCGCGCTTCATGCCGTAGAGCGTGTCCCCGGGCAGCGCGGTGGAGCTGGCGACGGCCGCGCCGGCGAAGCTGCCGACGGCGAGCCCGGCGACCAGGCCGCCGATCGCGAACCGGCGGCTCCAACGGCCGCGCGGCGCCATCCGGACCGCCCGGTGCCTGCGCTGGCGGGGGACGGTCGCGCCCGGTCCGCCGGCGAAGGCCTGCTCGAACGCGGCCATCAGCTGGGCGCGTTGGACGGTTCGGACCTCCGCGTCCAGCTCCGGTCCGGGCAGCGCGCCGAGCGCACCGGCCATGCCGACCAGCTCGGCCATGGCGGCCGAACCGGCACCGGTGGAAGCGGTGTTGGCCGATCCGGCAGCGGCGGCGCCGCGTTGCTCTGCCTGGTGGGCCTCCAGCGCCTCGGCGAAGGCCTTCACCCGCCGGTGCTCCAGCACGTTTGCCGTCACGGGCCACACCTCCCTTCGTCGTTGTCGACACCCCGGCCTGCCGGACGGTTGCCTCGGCGGGCCAAAACCACTCCATCGGGTGAGAGGTCGCAATTCGACTTGACCGTACGCCTGGTGGAGGCTTGCACGCTGGCCAACGAGCGGTGCGGGCGGTCGGTTACGCACGGCTGATCATCGGACCGACCGTTCACCCGGACGTGTCGGGCCTGCACCGACGGTGACGGCACCCCTGGCGCCCTCTCCGCCGTCCGCCCGGCTCGCTGCCCGGCCATCTCACCGGGGCGGTCCCCGGCGCCGTCTCCGGTGGCGTTCCCGCCACGGCCCCCTGGTCCGGCTCCGCTCACCGCGCGTCGGGCGGCAGCAGACGGGCCAGCGTCCGCACCGCGCGGTACTGGAGGGTCTTGATGGCGCCCTCGTTCTTGCCCATGATCCTGGCCGTCTCGGCCACCGAGAGCCCCTGCAGGAAGCGGAGCGTGACGCACTCCTGTTGCTGCGGGTTGAGCCGGCGCACCGCGTCCAGCAGGGCGGCGTTGGAGAGCGACTCCAGCACCGACTCCTCCGGGCTGCGCTCGCACTCGTTGGAGTCGAGCATCTCGCCGGTGGTGACCTCCAGCCGGAACCGGCTGGACTTGAAGTGGTCGGCCACCAGGTTGCGGGCGATGGTCACCAGCCAGGCGCCGAAGTCCCGGCCCTGCCAGGTGAAGGTGCCGATCCGGCGCAGCGCGCGCAGGAACGTCTCGCTGGTGAGGTCCTCGGCGGTGGCCCGGCTGCCCACCCGGTAGTAGATGTAGCGGTAGACGGTGTCCGCGTAGTGGTCGTAGAGGCGGCCGAAGGCCTCGCTCTCGCCGGCCTGGGCCTTCTCGACCAGCTCCATGATCGGGTTGTGCTCGGTCTCGTAGCCGGGGCTCGGGGCCGTCCTGGCCCGGCTGCGGCCGCTGGCGCCGGTGGCCCCGGTCCGGCCGCGCGAGCCGGTCCCGGTGGAGGAGCCGGCGGCGGTGGTGCGCAGGGCCTGGCCGGCGGGTTGGGGCGGGCCGTAGCCGAACGCGGCGCCGGCGGGGACCAGTTGGGGCGAGGCGGCGAGCTGGCTGCGGAGCAGGGTGCGCAACAGCTCCAGGCCGGTGGAGATCTGCCGGGCGGAGGGCAGGCGGCCGCGGAGGCTGGTGCGGGAGCGCAGGGGCGCGGGCGACGGGCGGGAGGGTGCAGGCGCGTCGTTCCGGACGGGTGGGTACACGGGACTCCCAGAGGCAGAACTGTGGACGGATCACCTCCGCCTGCGCGGAGAGCACGCCCGCGCCGCCCGGTCGGGAGGGGCGCGTGGGTGACGTGCATCCAGGAGAGAATAACGCTTTGTGCAATGACAGCTACACCGTGTGGTCGAAGTGGTCGCTTGGGGTCCGCATTGCATGCATATTCGGCTGACACTGACCGAAGATGTCATCGTTCATCCGGCTCAACGTGATCGAACAGGCGCACAGGGTGACCAATTTGGCGGTCTGGCGGGCGGTTTCCCAGTCATTGGCCTCGGCAACCCCTGACTTTCCCCGTCTGACGAACGATCAGAACTGGTCACTGGCTGACAGGTTCGTTCGCTCGGCTCGGACGGCCCTGCGCCACGCGGGAGTTCGCCCGTACGAGCGGCCTGGTCAGCGTGCGGATTGACGGGCGGTCACCCGCCCGGGGGAAGCCGTCGTCCCGGCGCGCCACGGCACGGCGGAGGCGTCGTCCGGACGCGGTCCGGGCGGGGTCCGGGTGTGGTCCCGGGTGCGGATCAGGCGCGCCGGCGGCGGTGCAGGGCGACCCCCGCGGCCGCCCCGCCCGCGACGACGCCCAGTGCGGCCGCCGCCGGGAGGCCCACCCGGGCCGCCTTGCGCCCGGTCCGGAAGTCCCGCACCCGCCAGCCCTGGGCCCGGGCGTGCCGGCGCAGCGCGCCGTCCGGGTTCACCACGTACGGGTGGCCGACCAGCGAGAGCATCGGGATGTCGTTGGCCGAGTCGCTGTACGCGGCGCAGCGGTCCAGGGCGAGCCGTTCGCGGCGGGCCAGCGCCCGGACGGCGGCCGCCTTGGCGGGCCCGTGCAGCAGCTCGCCGACCAGCCGGCCGGTGTAGAGGCCGTCCTCGGCCTCGGCGACGGTGCCGAGCGCACCGGTCATGCCGAGCCGGCGGGCGATGACCCGGGCCACCTCCAGCGGGGCGGCGGTGACCAGCCAGACCCGCTGGCCCGCGTCCAGGTGCATCTGGACCAGGGCGCGCGTGCCGGGCCAGATCTTGTCGGCGACGACCTGCTCGAAGACCTCCTCGCAGAGGGCTTCGAGGTCGGCGGTCCGCTTGCCGGCGACCAGGCCGAGCGCGGTGTGCTGGGCGTCGGCCATGTGGTCCGGGTCCTCGGCGCCGTGCAGCCGGAACCAGGTCTGCTGCCAGGCGAACCGGGCGATGTCACGGCGGGTGAGGAAGCCGCGGCGGTAGAGGCCGACGCCGAGGTAGAAGATCGCGGCGCCGCGCAGGATGGTGTTGTCACAGTCGAAGAAGGCGGCGGCGCGCGGGTCGTCCCGCTCGGGGGTGTGGTTCCCGGCGGGTTCCTTGGGGGCCTTCGCCGACCGGTCGGCCGCCGGGGCCTGCTCCTCCGGTGCGTCCGGGGCGACGGCGACGGCCGGCTCGGCCCGCAGGGCGGCCTCCGCCGCCTCGGCCGCGGCCTCGCCGGCCAGGGCGGTCCGCGCGGTGGTGGAACGCCTTGACTGGGTGAGCCTTCGGAGCACGGCCATGGCACCGAGCATAGCCAGCCGGGCCGGGAGAGGCCGTGACGACGGCGTGCCCGCGCGGTGAACACCGGGCGGCCCGCCCGTGGCTCCGGGCCGGCGTGGGGCGGGCGCACAATGGCCGGGTGAGCCCACTGCTGCGACGTGACAAGAACCCGAGCCCGAACCCGGCCGAGCGGACCGTGACCCTGGTCGGCAAGCCCGGCTGCCACCTGTGCGACGACGCCCGGGAGGTGATCGTCCGGGTGACCGGCGAGCTGGGTGCGTCCTTCGAGGAGAGGGACATCACACAGGACGAGGAGCTGTACCGGAAGTACTGGGAGCAGATCCCGGTCACCCTGATCGACGGCCGCCAGCACGACTTCTGGCGGGTCGACGAGCGCCGCCTGCGCGCCGCCCTGGGGGCCTGAGGGGCGGGCGGTACGCGCGCGGGCCCGGTCCGGGCGGCCCGCGCCCCTGCCGCCGCCGCCCCCGCCGTCCGGCGGGGGGCGGTTCGCCGAATCGTTGTGAAGAAAACCGGGATCGGTCTGGGGAGCCCCCCGCTGGTCGGCTTACGATCGAACTCGTTTGCGCCCATGGGGGGCTGAGCACGCGAGGAGTGCCGCCATGCTTCCCGGCCCGACCCCTGGGACTTCCGTCGTGCCCGCCGGGGCCGGCGGGTTCGCGGTGGTGGACGTGGAGGCGACCGGCCGCAGCCCGTGGCGGCATCGGGTGGTCGAGGTCGCCGTGGTGCTGCTGGACGGGGCGCTGCGCCCCGAGGCCGAGTTCTGCACCCTGCTGGACCCGTTGGGCCCGGTCGGCCCCACCCATGTGCACCGGATAGCCCAGGCCGACGTCGAGGGCGCCCCCCGGTTCCGCGAGATCGCGCCGCGCCTGCTGGAGCTGCTGGCCGGCCGGGTGCTGGTCGGCCATCACGTGACCTGCGACCACGCCTTCCTGGACCGTGAGTTCGCCCGGATCGGCGTGCCGCTGCCGCCGGTCCCCCTGCTCTGCACGATGCGGCTGGCCCGCGCGCACCTGCCGCAGGCTCGCGGCTTCGGCCTGGCGGCCTGCGCGGAGGCGGCCGGCCTGGGCCGGTTCCCGGCGCACACCGCGCTGGGCGACGCCCGGGCCACCGCCGAACTGCTGAGGCACTGCGTGGGGGCGCCGTCCTGTCCGCCGAACGACTGGGCGGTGCCGTTGCGCGAGGCGGCCCGGGTGCCGTGGCCGCGGCTGGGCCGGGCGCGTTCCCGGCCGTCCGGTGAGCCCGTTCCGCTGCGCCATCGCGACCTGCCGCCCGAGGCGTCGCCGGCGGGCCCGCCCGAGCCGCCGCGGGAGCCCCCGTACCCCGTCCGGACGCCGGGCGCGCAGCCCCCGGCGGCGGCCCGGAAAGGGACCGGTGCTATGGGGTCCTCGGCGTGATGCGCATCACTGTGCGGGGACAAATCGGACACCATCTTTGTGCACACGTTCACAAACGCATAGCCTGGCTGCCAAAGCCCAGCTTCACCCACAGGAGCACCGTGGCAATCGGCCGATCACCACAGAGCAGTTCGCAGACGCCCGACCAGGGTGCCGCGCGCCGACCCTCGCGTGCCCGGGGAATCCCGGAGGCGACCGTCGCCCGTCTTCCCCTCTACCTGCGGGCCCTCACCGCGCTCTCCGAGCGCTCGGTGCCGACCGTCTCCTCCGAGGAGCTGGCCGCCGCCGCGGGCGTGAACTCCGCGAAGCTGCGCAAGGACTTCTCCTACCTCGGCTCGTACGGCACCCGCGGTGTCGGCTACGACGTCGAGTACCTCGTCTACCAGATCTCCCGCGAGCTGGGCCTGACCCAGGACTGGCCGGTCGTCATCGTCGGCATCGGGAACCTCGGCCACGCGCTCGCCAACTACGGCGGCTTCGCCTCCCGCGGATTCCGGGTGGCGGCCCTGCTGGACGCCGACCCGGCCGTGGTCGGCAGCAGCGCGGCCGGCCTGCCGGTGCGCCACATGGACGAACTGGAGTCCATCGTGGAGAGCCAGCACGTCTCGATCGGCGTCATCACCACCCCGCCCGGCGCCGCCCAGCAGGTCTGCGACCGCCTGGTCGAGGCCGGTGTCACCAGCATCCTCAACTTCGCCCCGACCGTGCTGACCGTCCCGGACGGCGTGGACGTGCGCAAGGTGGACCTCTCCATCGAGCTGCAGATCCTGGCCTTCCACGAGCAGCGCAAGGCCGGCGAGGAGCCCGACCGCACCGAGTCGGTGCTGGACCGCGCCCCCGGCCCGGTCCGCGCGGCCGCCGCCAAGCTGCGCCGTGCCGCCGGCGGCTCCGGCAAGACCCGTACGACCGCCGAGCCGGCGGCCAAGGACGCCGAGGCGGCGCCGAAGGCCGACAAGCCCGGCAAGGGCGGCGAGGGCGAGCTCTCCGTGGTGATGCCGGCATGAGCACCGAGATCCGTGGCACCAGGGGGCGGGCATGAGTCTTCTCGTCGTAGGGCTGAGTCATCGCACCGCCCCGGTCGGCGTGCTGGAGCGCGCCGCCCTGACCGGTGACGTCCCGACCAGGCTGCTGCACGACGCGGCGGCCACCGCGACCGTCGCCGAGGCCGCGCTGCTGAACACCTGCAACCGGATCGAGCTGTACGCGGACGTGGACAAGTTCCACGCCGGCGTCGCCGAGCTGTCGCTGCTGCTGGCCCACCACAGCGGGGTGGACCTGGAGGAGCTGACCTCCCACCTCTACGTCCACTACGAGGACCGCGCCGTCCACCACCTCTTCTCGGTGGCCTGTGGCCTGGACTCGATGGTGGTCGGCGAGGGCCAGATCCTCGGGCAGCTGCGCGACGCGCTGGCCAAGGCGCAGGACGAGCACACCGCCGGGCGCGGCCTGAACGAGCTGTTCCAGCAGGCCCTGCGGGTCGGCAAGCGGGCGCACAGCGAGACCGGCATCGACAAGGCCGGCCAGTCGCTGGTGACCTTCGGCCTGGAGCAGGTCGCGGCCGGCGCGGGCGAGATCGCCGGCAAGCGGGCCCTGGTGGTCGGCGCGGGCTCGATGAGCTCGCTGGCCGCCGCCACCCTCGTCCGCTCCGGCGTCACCGACCTGCTGATCGCCAACCGGACGCCCGAGCGCGCCGAGCGGCTGGTCGAGATCCTCGGCGCCGGTGCGGCCAGGACGGTCGAGCTGGCCAAGGTGCCCGAGGCGCTGGCCGACGTCGACCTGGTGATCTCCTGCACCGGCGCGGCCGGCGTGGTGATCAGGGCCGAGGACGTCGCCGCGGCGGTCGCCGCCCGCGGTGCCGCCACCCCGCTCGCCTTCCTCGACCTCGCCATGCCCCGCGACGTCGACCACGCCGTGCACGAGCTGCCCGGCGCGCTCCTGGTCGACCTGGAGAGCCTCTCGCACGCCCACGCCGCCACCCCCGGCGCCGGGGACGTGGACGCCGTCTCCGGCATCGTCGCCGACGAGGTGGCCGCCTTCGGCGCCGCCCAGCGGGCCGCCCGGATCGCCCCGACCGTGGTGGCGCTGCGGGCGATGGCCTCCGACGTGGTGGCCGCCGAGCTGGGCCGCCTGGACTCCCGACTGCCCGGTCTGGACGAGCGCTCCCGCGCCGAGATCACCCAGACCGTCCGCCGGGTCGTCGACAAGCTGCTGCACGCGCCGACCGTGCGGGTGAAGCAGCTGGCCGCCGAGCCGGGCGGCGCGTCCTACGCGGACGCGCTGCGCGAGTTGTTCGACCTCGACCCGGCGGCCGTGCACGCGGTCTCGGGCACTCCGATCGGCACCCAGCAGCCTTCGGGCGGGGGCGCCAGATGAACCGTCAGCCATCCCACGAGTACCACCGGGACGATCACCTCATGAATGGTCAACCGCTCACCGACCAGGCCCCGGCCGCCACCGCACCCCTGCGGCTCGGCACCCGGCGCAGCGCGCTCGCCATGGCCCAGTCGGGCATGGTCGCCCGCGAGGTGACCCGGCTCACCGGGCGCCCCGTCGAGCTGGTGGAAATCACCACCTACGGCGACACCTCCCGGGAGGCGCTGGCACAGATCGGCGGCACCGGCGTGTTCGTCTCCGCCCTGCGGGACGCCCTGCTGGAGGGCCGGATCGACTTCGCCGTGCACTCGCTGAAGGACCTGCCCACCGCCGAGCCCGCGGGCCTGGTGCTGGCCGCGGTGCCCGAGCGCGAGGACGTCCGCGACGCCCTGGTGGCGCGCGAGGGCCTGGCCCTGGACGAGCTGGTCGAGAAGCTGGCCGGCGCCGGGCACACCGCCCGGGTCGGCACCGGCTCGCCGCGCCGGATGGCCCAGCTGAACGCGTGGGCCCGCGCCCGCGGCGCCCAGCTGGAGACGGTCGCGATCCGCGGCAACGTGGACACCCGGATCGGCTTCGTCACCTCCGGCGAGCTCGACGCGGTGGTGCTGGCCACGGCCGGTCTGAACCGGCTCGGCCGCGCCGCCGAGATCACCGGGCACCTCGACCCGGAGCTGATGATCCCGGCCCCCGGCCAGGGCGCACTCGCGATCGAGTGCATCACCGCCGACCCGGATCTGATCACCGCCCTCTCGGCCCTGGACCACCTGCCCACCCGGGTCGCGGTGGCCGCCGAGCGTGCCCTGCTGGCCACCCTGGAGGCCGGCTGCTCCGCACCGGTCGCCGCGCTGGCCACCTGGGGCCACCTGTACGAACTGCGGCTGGAGGGCGTGGTCGGCACCGTCGACGGCGCCACCCTGCTGAAGATGTCCGCCAACGGTCCGATCGTCCTCGACGAGACCGCCGTGCAGCAGGCGACGGCCCTCGGCCACGCCCTTGCCGCCCGGCTGCTCGACGCGGGCGCGGCCGCCCTTATGGGGGAGCAAGCCCGATGAGCCCCACCACCGCCACCGACACCCCGTTCCCGGCCGACAGCCCGTTCGCGGGCGGGCCGGCCGCCGCCGGACGGTGCACATTCCTGGGCGCGGGCCCCGGGGACCCGGGCCTGCTGACCCTGCGCGCCGTCGAGGTGCTGGCCTCGGCCGACATCCTGGTCGCCGACCCGCTGACGGCCGCCGCCGTGCGCAGCCACTGTCCGGCCGGTGTGCAGGTGCACGCCCCCGCCGCCGAGGGCACCGACTTCGACCTGGCCCAGCTGGTCGCCGAGGCGGTCCGCTCCGGCAAGCACGTGGTCCGCACCGTCGACGGTGACCCGGGCCTGGACGGCTGCGCCGCCGAGGAGATGCTCAGCTGCGCGGGCGGCGGGATCCCGTTCGAGGTGATCCCGGGTGTCGCCCAGTCGGTCGGCGTGCCGGCCTACGCGGGCGTCCCGCTGCGCGGCACGGCCGGCACCGACGTCCGGTTCGTGGACGGCGCCGCGCTGCTCGCCGGCAGCCCGGTGGACCTGGGCGCGCCGGAGACCACCCTGGTCGTCCGCACCACCCTGGGCCAGCTGCCGGCCACCGCCAACGCGCTGGTCTCCAACGGCCGCAAGCCGGAGTCGGCGCTCAGCGCGACGCTCTCCGGCACCACCACCCGCCAGCGCACCTTCACCGCCACCCTGGCCACCATCGCGGGGGACCTGAAGGCGGCTCGGGTGCTGCCCTCGCCGGTCTCCGCCCCGGTGGACCCGGCGACCTCCGTGATAGCCGTGGTGGGCGAGCAGGTCGCCCACCGCGCCTCTCACTCGTGGTTCGAGACCAAGCCGCTGTTCGGCTGGAACGTGCTGGTGCCGCGGACCAAGGAGCAGGCCACCGGCCTCTCCGAGCAGCTCCGCTCGTACGGCGCGGTGCCGCAGGAGGTGCCGACCATCGCGGTCGAGCCGCCGCGCACCCCGCAGCAGATGGAGCGGGCGATCAAGGGCCTGGTCACCGGCCGCTACGAGTGGATCGCCTTCACCTCGGTGAACGCGGTGCGCGCCGTCCGCGAGAAGTTCGAGGAGTACGGCCTGGACGCCCGGGCGTTCGCCGGGATCAAGGTCGCGGCGGTCGGCGAGACCACCGCGCAGGCGCTGGTGGACTTCGGCGTGAAGCCCGACCTCGTACCGTCCGGCGAGCAGTCCGCGGCCGGGCTGCTGGAGGACTGGCCGCCGTACGACCCGGTGTTCGACCCGATCGACCGGGTGCTGCTGCCGCGTGCCGACATCGCCACCGAGACCCTGGTGGCCGGCCTGGTCGAGCTGGGCTGGGAGGTCGACGACGTGACGGCGTACCGGACGGTGCGCGCCTCGCCGCCGCCGGCCGAGACCCGCGAGGCGATCAAGGGCGGCGGCTTCGACGCGGTGCTCTTCACCTCGTCCTCGACCGTGCGCAACCTGGTCGGCATCGCCGGCAAGCCGCACAACGTGACCGTCATCGCCTGCATCGGCCCGGCCACCGCGAAGACCGCCGAGGAGCACGGCCTGCGGGTCGACGTGATGGCTCCGGCCCCGTCGGCGGCCGCACTGGCCCAGGCCTTGGCAGACTTCGGGGCCAAGCGCCGTGACGCCGCGACCGCGGCGGGCGAGCCGGTCTACCGGCCCAGCGAGCGCCGTCCGGGCTCGCGCCGCAAGGCCCGCTGAGAATCCTCCTGCCGGGGGCGGCAACCCCGTCGCCCCCGGCGCTGCACAACCGTTCGGAGAGAGAAGCCGTGTCCGCTGAATTCCCGTACGTTCGCCCCCGCCGGCTCCGCACGACCCCGGCGATGCGCCGGCTGGTCGCCGAGACCCGGCTGCACCCGGCGGAGCTGATCCTGCCGCTGTTCGTCCGCGAGGGCGTCAGCGCGCCGGTGCCGGTGACGTCGATGCCGGGCGTGGTCCAGCACACCCGCGACACCCTGCGCAAGGCCGTGGTCGAGGCCGCCGAGGCGGGCCTGGGCGGGGTCATGCTGTTCGGCGTGCCGGAGGTGCAGGACGCGGTCGGCACTGAGGGCACCAACCCGGACGGCATCCTCCAGCAGGCGATCCGGGACGTGGTCTCCGAGGTCGGCGACTCCCTGGTCGTGATGTCCGACCTCTGTCTGGACGAGTACACCGACCACGGTCACTGCGGCGTGCTGGCCGCCGACGGCAGCGTGGACAACGACGCGACGCTGGAGCGCTACGCCGAGATGGCCCGGGTGCAGGCCGACGCCGGTGTCCACCTGGTCGGCCCGTCCGGGATGATGGACGGCCAGATCGCGGTCATCCGCAGGGCCCTGGACGAGGCCGGGCACCAGGACGTGGGCATCCTCGCCTACACCGCCAAGTACGCCTCGGCGTTCTTCGGCCCGTTCCGGGAGGCGGTCGGCTCCTCGCTGAAGGGCGACCGCAAGAGCTACCAGCAGGACCCGGCCAACGCCCGGGAGGCGCTGCGCGAGCTGGAGCAGGACCTCGCCGAGGGTGCCGACCTGGTGATGGTGAAGCCGGCCATGGCGTACCTGGACATCCTGCGGCAGGTGGCCGACGCCTCGCCGGTGCCGGTGGCGGCGTACCAGGTCTCCGGCGAGTACGCGATGGTCGAGGCCGCCGCGGCGAACGGCTGGATCGACCGGGAGCGGATGATCATGGAGACGCTGACCTCGATCCGCCGGGCCGGTGCCGGGCAGATCCTCACCTACTGGGCGCTCGAGGCGGCCCGCCTTCTGGCGCGCGACTGAGCGGGACGCCCCTCGGCCCGCCTCCTTCTCCGATCCGGTCCCGGAACACGTCGCAGCCACGGTCGCGTGTCCGGCGGGTTCCGGGCCGGGGCCGGGCGGCGCCCGCCAGGTGGTGATCACCCTTCGACCGGCCCGTCGCCAGCACGGGCCGGTCGCCGTCGGGCCGGGCGACTCAGGCCCGCCCGCCCCCCCCCGACGCCCGGGCGTGAGTGCAGCTCCAGGGTCGAGGCCGCTCTGCCGAATGGGTGAAGTTGGGTGCGGTGTCGACGCCTCCTCAGGTTGCCGTCGTTAGTCCGGTGTCCGCGGAATCTGCGGAGAAGACCCACACGGAGGCTTTAATGAACGTTGGCAAGAAGGCGGCCTTTCTGACGGCGGCTGCGGGTGCGCTGGTTCTCGTCGGTGCGGGTGGCGCCAGTGCCCACGGGTTCGGCCACCTGTTCGGCCAGGAGGGTGTCGAGCAGAGCAACACCTGCTCCACCGCCCCGGGCGTCCTCGCCCTGACGGGCCTCGCCCCCGACATCGAGTACGACACCAACTGCCTCAACGTCGACGCGAGCGGTGGCGGCGCCTCGGAGCAGAGCAACAACTGCTCCACGGCGCCGCAGGCCGCCACCCTCACCGGGCTGCTCGCCCCGGCGCCCGAGATCGAGTACAACACCAACTGCGTCAACCTCGCCGGCGACTTCCACCACGGTCACTGACGACGAGTCGCTGACCCACCCCCCTCCTGTCCTGTTCGGCGGGCTGGAGACGGGCGAAGCAAGCATTCTCCTCCTGGTCGAGGTTGCGGCCCCTGGAAGCATTCCCAGGGGCCGCTTCCGCGTGCGGGCTCGACGACGGGCACCGGGAGCCCGATCACTCGAGTGCAATGCGTGATCCGGACGGGTGAAGCTGGGTGTCCTCCCGAAGATATGACGGCCTCCGTTGGTATGCCTGAATTCTCCGTCGACATTCGCGGAGAACCCCACACGGAGGCTTTTGATGAACGTAGGCAAGAGGGCGGCCCTTCTGATGGCGGCTGCGGGCGCGCTGGTTCTCGTCGGTGCGGGTGGCGCCAGTGCCCACGGGATCGGTGACCTGTTCGGCAGCGGGGTCGAGCAGAGCAACACCTGCTCCACGGCCCCGGGCATCCTCACCTCGGCCGGCCCGCTCGACGCCGAGTACGACACCAACTGCATCAACATCGATGTGAGCGGTCACGGCGCCTCGGAGCAGAGCAACAACTGCTCCACGGCCCCGGCGGCCGCCACCCTCACCGGGCTGGTCGGGACCAGCTCGCTCAAGTACCACACCAATTGCATCAACTTCGCAGGCCGACCGCACCACTCGCACTGAGTCGCTGAGCCACCGGGCCGACTTCCGTCCCGTCCGGGGGATCGGAACGGGGCGAAGCGTGACGTCCGGTCAAGAATGCGGTCTCTGGAAGTATTCCTCCAGAGGCCGCGTCTGCGTTGCGTGGACTGGCGGCGGAGTTATGTCCTGCGTTCGAGGGCCCGATAACCGGGTGCCGGATTACTCGAGCGGCGCGCGTGGTCCGGACGAGTGAATGTTGGTGCGTTCCCGAAGCCCTCGTGGGCTGCCGTCGTTAGTCGGATGTCTGCGGATGTCCGCGGTAGAGATTTCCTACGGAGGCTTTAATGAACGTTGGCAAGAAGGCGGCCTTTCTGACGGCGGCTGCGGGTGCGCTGGTTCTCGTCGGTGCGGGTGGCGCCAGTGCCCACGGGTTCGGCCACCTGTTCGGCCAGGAGGGTGTCGAGCAGAGCAACACCTGCTCCACCGCCCCGGGCGTCCTCGGTGTGACCGGCACGCTGACGCCCGAGCTCGAGTACGACACCAACTGCCTCAACGTCGACGCCAGCGGTGGCGGCGCCTCGGAGCAGAGCAACAACTGCTCCACGGCGCCGGAGGCCGCCACCCTCACCGGGCTGCTCGCCCCGGCGCCCGAGATCGAGTACAAGACCAACTGCGTCAACGTCGCGTTCTAGAAGTCTGCTGAAGATCTTGCTGATGGAGGGGCTGTCCCGGTTGGGGACAGCCCCTCCTGGGCTATGTGGTCGCGGGGGCGATGGCCCAGCCGGTCTTGGAGCGGGTGCACCGCCCGCGCAGGTGGCCAGCAGCGACGGGTCGAACGCGGTGTCGTTGAGGCTGAGCGGGCAGGCGGCCCTCCACCGCAGATCGCAGCGCAGCTCCTGGACCGCGTGGAAGTCCGAGGCCCGTGCAGGCTCTGCGGGATCACGGTCGCCGCTCCTGCTGGGCATGCGGTCCCTGGAGGTCCGCGGACCGCATGCCGTGGCGGAGACGACCGCGGCTCGGCTGGTCGGCCGGCCTGTTCCGCGGTCCGTTGACGTGGCCGGTACCCCCGGCCGCTGAGCCGCTGACGAACGTGCGCCGGCCCTGACGGGCCGGGAACAGGCGACGCCGCTCCCCCGGCCAGGAATGCAGCCCTTGGAAGCCTCTCGTCCCGGGGCTTCGTCCGTCCGTATGCGCGGGGCAGATCGCCAGGTTCAGAAGGTCGCGGCCTTCGGCGCACCCGCGACGTCCGGAAGCCGGCTCCGAGTCAGCGGGTGAATCCCGGCCCCGTCGACATCCAAGGAGAGGATTCACCGGAACCCGGTGCCGGCCGGATTCGGTGGCGTGGTCCGGACGAGTGAATATGCGTGTGTTCCCGAAGCCTTCGTGGGCTGCCGTCGTTAGTCCGATGTCTGCGGATGTCCGCGGTAGAGATTCCCTACGGAGGCTTCAAATGAACGTTGGCAAGAAGGCGGCGTTTCTGGCGGCGGCTGCGGGTGCGCTGGTTCTCGTCGGTGCGGGTGGCGCCAGTGCGGACGGCATCGGTCACCTGACGGGCCACAAGGGTGTCGAGCAGAGCAACGAGTGCAGCACGCGGCCGCTCGTCGGTGATGTGGTGGTCGCTACGCCGTTGACGCCGGCGTCGGACATCACCCACGAAACCACCTGTGTCAACGTCAGCGAGAACGGGGCCGAGTCCCAGAGCAACCACTGCGACACGAGTCCCGTCCTCGGCTCGGTCGTGGTTCCCGTGCTCGTCCCCGCGCCCCACATCACCTACACCACGACCTGTGTGAACGTCGCCGGAGCCGGTACCCCCGGCCGCTGAGCCACTATCGATCCGGCTCAGCGGCGCCGTGCAGAGTGTGGGCAAGGTGCTGCGCGATGACCGCGATGTGGGGCGGATCGATCAGTGACAGGTGATCGCCCGGCACCGGGACGACCTCGAGGGAGGGGCACAGTGGCGCCCACCCCAGATCGGCCTCGTCCCGGAGGTAGCGGGGATCGAGCGCAGTGATCATGACCTGGGGCTCCTGGGCGCGGTAGAGGGTGACGTGCCCCGGATACGGACGCGGCCGGTAGCGCTCGCCGATCCGGGCGTCGACGTACGAGGTTCGCTGGTGCTCCAGGATTCCCGGGCTCATGGACAGTCCGGTCTCGGCAACCAGGCGCATGACCGTCATGATCTGGTCGTCGTCCGTCATGCTCGGCAACTCCTCGTACGGCAACGGCAAGTGATGGCCGAACGTGGTCTCCACGTAGTCGGCGAACCGTCTGAACCGCTCCAGCACGATCTCTTGCGAGTCCGAGCCGGGCAGGGCTGCCGGCAGGATGGTGTCGATGAGGCCGAGATAGCCGGCGTCCTCGCCTCGGTCGCGCAGTTGCACGGCGATCTCGTACGCCTGGCAGCCACCGAAGGACCAGCCGAGCAGCTGGTACGGGCCCCGGGGCTGGACGCGTCGCATCAGGTCGAGGTAGTACTCGGCCTTCTCCTCCATGGACGCCAACTCGTCGACGCGCTCGCAGCCGTAGACGGGCTGGTCGGCGGGAAGCAGCCGCACCAGCGGCCGGTACACGGACGTCGGTCCGCCGGCGGGGTGGAAGACGAACAGCGGGGCGCGGGTGGTGGCGCCGCCGGGATCGCGCAGCACGCGCAGGGGAGTCGCTCCGTCACCGTTCACAGCGGGGCGGATCAGGTCGGCTATGGACTCCACGGTAGGCCGGGCGAGGATCTGCTCCGGGGTTAGGGCATGCGGCGGCTCGTCGAGCCGGGCGTGGATACCGAGGGCCAGGGCACGGGCGGTCGCGTCGTCGCCGCCTGCGGCCCGGAGGTTCTGGAGAACGCCGTCGGGGCGCCGGCCGAGCACCTGCTCCCACACTCCCGCGACCAGCCGCTCGGCGGCGTCCCGGGGGGCGATGGTCGTCGGCAGGGGTGCCCGCCCGCTTGGACCCGGGGCGTTCGCGAGCAGTGTCGTCCGGCTCGGCTCGGGGCCGCTCTGCGACGGGGAGCAGGTGCGGTCGCCCACGCCGACCGACTCCGGTGCGCCGGGCAGGTCGAGTGTGCTCAGAAGTTCGTCCGTGAGGTCATCGAGGCTGGCGCCGCGCATCAGCAGCTTGTTCGGCAGTACGACGCCGAAGTCGTGCTTGACCGCGTTCCGGATGCGAACGGCCATCAGGGAGTCGAGCCCGAGCCTGGTGAGCGGGACGGAACTGTCGAGGTCCTCGGTGCGATAGCCCATGACGGCCGCCGCACGGAGGGCGAGACGTCGGCGCACCGCTGCCGGGGCCTGGGCGCCGAGGGCGCACAGCTGATCGGGGCCGCCCCAGTGGTCCGTCTCGCGGGCGATGTCGTGCAGCAGGCTCGTGAAGAAGGGGACGGACTCCATGCCCGGATACGCCTCGACGACCCGTCGGGCGTCCAGCCGTACGACGCCCGTGTGGGGTCGTCCGTCGGCGAGGAGCAGTTGGAGGGCATCCAGCCCCTGGGCCGGCATGAGGGGTTCCAGCGCCATGGCCGCGGTGTTCGGGGCGCCTCCGATCCGAGCCCATGGGCCCCAGGCGATGGATGTCGCGGGCAGACCGTCGGCATGACGGCGCTGCACCAGCGCGTCGAGCCAGGCGTTGGCCGCGGCGTAGGCGGCCTGGCCGGGGGAACCGAGAAGGGCGGCGGCGGAGCTGAACACCAGCCACCAGTCGAGGCTGTGCCCCGCGACGGCCTCCTCCAGGCGCAGGGCGCCGTCGACCTTGGGCCGGAACACGGTCTCGACGTCGTCCGGTTCCAGGTCGGTGATGATGCGGTCGTGCAGCACCCCTGCCGCGTGGGCGACGCCGCGCAGGGCGTGACCCCCGGCCAGGGCGGCGTCGAGAAGGCGTGCCGCGAGGTAGGGCTCGGCGATATCGCCCTGCACGACCTCCACCGACGTCCCGAGGGCGCGCAGGTCGTCCAGGACGGCCCGAGTGTCCTCGGCCGGCGGGCGGCGCCCGTTCAGCACGAGCCGGCCGGCACCGTGCTCGGCGAGCCGGCGGGCGGTGGCCAGTCCCAGCCCGCCGAGACCGCCGGTGACGATGTAGGCGCCGTCCGGGCGTGCGAAGCGGATCCCGGCGGCGTCCCGGTCCGGGGCGGCGGCGGCCAGGCGGGCGACGAAGCGGGTGCCGTCGCGCCAGGCGACCTCGTCGGCCTCGGAGTCGCCGAGGAGCTCCTGGACGAGGTCGTCGGCGAGACCGGGCGCGCGGTCGACGTCGACCGCGCAGGCCCTGAGCTGGGGTTGCTCCAGGGCCAGCACGCGGACCAGGCCCCGGAGGCAGGCGCGGTCGGGATCGCAGGCCTCTCCGGCGGCCACCGGCACGGCCCGCTCGGTCACCAGCCACAGGCGCGGGCCGGCGCCGGATCCGGGGGCGGCGGCGAGCCGGCGGGCCACCTCGGTGGCCGCGAGGACGGCCCCACGGACTCCGGAGCCGTCAGCGGGCCCGGTGCAGAGCAGAACGACCGAGCCGGGAGCACTCGCGGTCTCCTTGCGCCAGGCGTCCAGGATCCGTCCGGTGGAGCCGTTGCGGCAGTGTCCGACCGCCACCTTCGCTCCCCGGCGCTCGAGGGCCGAACTGAGCGGTGGGACGAACCGGTTCCTCCTGCCGGACGTGTCGTCGGATCCGGTGGTGAGCAGCAGCCAGTTGGCCGGAATGCGGTCGGCGGCGGGGGGTGTGGTGACCTCGTCCCAGAGGATTTCGTAGCTGGTTTCCGCCAGGGCCAGTGGTATCTCGGCCCGCTCGGGGGTGCGCAGAGCCACGCCCTGCGCCTCGATGACGGTGCCGCCGTCGCGGTCGTCCAGGCGGACGGTCCAGCGCTCGGGCGGAGGTGGCTGACCGTTGTCGCCGGCCCGGGTTCCGGCGGCCTGCTCGAGGCGGCGGTGCAGGCGGCACGGGCCCGGCGTCGTGCGGAGCCTCACCCGCAGGGCGGCGAGCGAGAAGGGGAGTGCCGCGGGGGACGGATCGGCCGACGGGTCGCCGTCCGGATCCGATTGTCCGGCCTCGGCTGTGCTCCGGGGCAGGGAGGTCGCGTGCAGGCCGGCATCGAGCAGCGCGCCCAGCGCCTCCGACTGTGGCGTGTCCGGCCCAGTGGCGTGGGGCAGGGTGACGTCGACGGCCGGGAGGTCGTCGTCGCGGGTGCCGGGAATGCGGGGCTCGTCGGGCAGCCCGGTCACCACCGTGGCCGAGGCATGGCGCAGCCAGGTCCCGGCGGGGGACCGCGTCTGGATGCTCACGGCGGCGGCCCTGTCCGGGCCGGCCGGGTCCCAGATGGTGGTGACCGGCGTGCTGTCCGACAGCGGAAGGAGGTGATCCAGTGTCAGATCGCGGACCAGGACGGCGTCCGGCGGGACGCCGGTGGCCTCGGTTGCCGCGGCGAGAACGATCTGCGCGCACGCCGAGAGCGTCAGGACAGCCGTGCCGTGTACGCGCCGTTCGATGTGGTTCCACCCGCCGGTGCCGGCGTCGCCCTGCCACAGCACGCGGTTGGTGCCGGGGAGGTCCACCCGCAGGCCGAGGAGGGGGTGTCCGTCAGCGCGGGGCGGACGCCTGCGCGTCACGCCGTCGACCCAGTGGCGCACATGCCGCCAGGGCGCGGCCGGCAGGGCGGTCCGCCGGCCGGTCGGCCACAGCAGCTCGCGCCGGTGTTGGGCTCCGGCCAGGTGCAGCTCGGCCAGGGAGGTGCGCAGGACCACGGACTCGTCGTCGTCCCGGCGCAGCGTGGGCAGCACGAGGGCTGTCCCGCCGGGTGCCTCGTCGAGCGTCTCGCGGATGGGCAGGGCGGCGATCGGGTGGGGTGAGACCTCCAGGAAGACGGTGTGGCCGTCGGCCGCCGCCGCGGCCACCGCGTGTCGCAGCCGGACCGGGCGGCGCAGGTTGGCGCACCAGTACGCGGCATCGGGATCGGGCGTGTCGCGTGGGTCGTCGTACACCGTTCCGTACCAGGCGATGGCGGGCGCCTTGCCCCGGAGGCCGGTGAGGGCCTCGCGCAAGGCGGGCAGGACGACGTCCACGGCGGCCGAATGGCCGGCGCCGTGGACGTCGAGCAGGCGGGCGTCGAGGCCCGCTTCCTCCAGCTCGGCGACCAGGTGGGCCACCGGTTGCGCCGGGCCGGTGACCGTGCAGCGGCGTGGCGAGGAGTGTACGGCGACCACCACGCCGGGGAACCGCGCCAGCGTTGCGGCGCGGGTGTCCTCGGGCAGCCCAACGGAGGCCATGGCGCCGGCGCGGGCGCCCTCGACGGTGGCGAGCAGGGCCGAGCGGCGCAGGATCACGCGCAGTCCGTCGCGTGCATCAAGGGTTCCGGCGACCACGGCTGCGGCCACCTCCCCCATGGAGTGGCCGATGACGGCACGGGGTTCGACGCCGTAGGCCTGCCAGGTACGGGCGAGTGCCAGTTGAACGCCGTACAGCAGGGACTGGGTGCCGTGGACGGCGGTGGTCGGCACGCCCTGGGCGATCATGCGGCTCAGGGCCGTGCCGGCCACGTCGGCGAACGCCGCGTCGAGGTCGTCCACCGCTGCGGCGAACGCGGTGTCATCCGCGAGAAGGCCGCGGCCCATGCCGTACCACTGGGAGCCGTATCCGGAGAAGACGAACACCGGTCCTCGGCCCGGGACCGCCGCGGTGTCCCCGGCGTCGGCAGCGCGCACGACGCCGGGCGAGGGCCGGTCGTCCGCCAGCGCGAGGAGCCCGGCCGCGAGGGCCTGGTGCCCGCGTCCCACGACGGCGGCGCTGACGGCGTCCCGTCGACCGTGTCCGAGGGTGTGCCCGACGTCGCACAGGGGCGTGCGTCGGCCGGCCGCGGTCGTCAGCCAGCCGGCGAGACCACGGGCGGCGTCACCGAGCCGGTCCGCTGAGCGGGCGCTGACCACCAGGACGTGCGGGCCGGCGTCCGGCGCAGGGGCTTCCCCGGCGCCCGGAGCAGCGCTCTCCTGCGGCGCCGGTGACCCGGCCGGAGACCACTGCTCGAGCACGGCGTGCGCGTTGGTGCCCCCGAATCCGAAGGCGGATACTCCCGCCAACGCCGGCCGATGGCCCGCCCGGGGCCACTCGGTGGCCGCGCTGACGACGCGTAGGCGTTTTGCGGTGAAGTCGATGTGCGGGTTGGGCGTGCGGAAGTGGAGACTGGCGGGAAGTGTGCCGTGGTGCAGGGAAAGCACCGTCTTGATGAGACCCGCGATGCCCGCCGCACCTTCGAGGTGCCCGAGGTTGGTCTTCACGGAACCGATGAGCAGTGGCCGGCCGGCCGGCCGGCCGAGTCCCAGGACGGCACCCAGGGCGCCCGCCTCGATCGGATCGCCGAGCAGTGTGCCGGTACCGTGCGCCTCGACGTAGTCGATGTCGGCCGCGTCCACGTCGGCGTCACGGAGGGCATCGCGCAGCAGCGCCTCCTGAGCGGCGGGATTGGGCGCCATGATCCCGGACGAGCGGCCGTCGGAGTTGACCGCCGTGCCCCGGATGACGGCGAGGATCCTGTCGCCGGCCCGCCGTGCGTCGTCCAGTGGCTTCAGGACGACGACGCCGCACCCCTCACCACGGACGATCCCGTCGGCTGCGGCGTCGAAGGCCTTGCACCTGCCGTCCGGTGCCAGGGCGCCGGCCTGGTCGAAGTTCGCCGTGATCACCGGCGAGAGCAGGACGTTGACCCCTGCGGCCAGGGCGGTGTCGCACTCGCCGGCGGCCAGGCTCCGGCACGCCTGGTGCACCGCGACGAGCGACGAGGAGCAGGCGGTGTCGATCGTCATGCTCGGGCCGTGCACATCGAGCATGTAGGACAGGCGGTTGGCGGCGATGCTCCCCGCCGCACCGGTGCTGGTCCAGGCGGCCACACCCTCGAGGCCCGCCATGGTCAGGTGGCTGTAGTCGAGGGAGCTGAGACCGACGAACACCCCTGTGGCAGTGCCGTGCAGCTCTGACGGCGGGACACCGGCGTGGCAGAGTGCCTCCCACGTCACCTCCAGCAGCAGGCGCTGCTGGGGGTCCATCAGCTCTGCCTCGCGGGGCGTGATCCCGAAGAAGTCGGCGTCGAACCCCGCGATGTCGCCCAGGAATCCGCCCCACCGGCTGGTGCGGGCGAGGGCAGCCGCCGTGCCGTTCGAACCGTCCTCGAAGTCCTGCCAGCGGTCCTCGGGCACCTCGCGTGCGGCGTTGCCGCCGGCGAGCAGGTAGTCCCAGAACGCCTCCGGCCCCTCGACACCGCCGGGCAGACGGCAGCCGATGCCCACGACCGCGACGGACCGGCTGCGGAGACGTGCGTCCGGCCCGGACGTGCGCGCCGCGTCCCGGCGGGGCACGACCCCCTCGGGCGCTCCGGGCTCCGCCGCTCCGCGGGCGAGGCGGCGGACCAGCCGGTCGACGGTGGAGTCCTCCCACAGCAGGGTGGCAGGCAGGACCGCGTCGAGCGCGTTCTCCAGCTCCCCCGAGACGGCGACGGCGTCACGGGACGTCAGACCGTACTCCGCCAGCGGTCTGTCGTCGTCGATCTCGTCCGGGGGCACGTCCGACCTCTCCGAGATCAGCTGCCGCAGCAGTCGGCGGATCTCCGCCTCACCCCATGCCGCCCCCGGCGCACCACCCGGGCGGGCGTCGGACTGCGCACCGCCCGGCGTGGTTCCGCCAGGGCCTTCGACTCTCCTCATGACGCCGTCCCTTCGGATCCTGCCCCGGGACTGCGGGCACCGCTCCAGCTGCCGTTCAGATAGCGGTCATGGCTGGCGCGGCGGGCGACCTTGCCGCTCGTGGTGCGGGGCACGGTGTTGCGGGGAACAAGGACGAAGTCCCGTACGGCCAGGGCGTGGACGGTCGAAACGGCTCGGCGCACCGAGCGGGTGACGCTGTGGTGGTCCGCCGCGGGACCGGTGGCGGGCGGGGAGTACTCGGCGACGATGACGAGCTCCTCACCCGCCTCGGCGGA
The DNA here is from genome assembly GCF_055579305.1 of Kitasatospora sp. NPDC032757. NCBI lineage: Bacteria > Bacillati > Actinomycetota > Actinomycetes > Kitasatosporales > Streptomycetaceae > Kitasatospora > Kitasatospora sp. NPDC032757. The sequence goes on from NZ_JBVINN010000014.1 coordinate 157,592, forward strand.
CACGGCGAAGGCAGCCACGTGGTCCTTGCGAATGGCCGGATGCGCGTTCTGCACGGTCAGTTCGATGTCCTGGGGGTAGTGGTTGACGCCGTCGATGATGATCAGGTCCTTGATGCGGCCGGTGATGTACAACTGGCCGTCGTGCCACACGCCCAGGTCGGCCGTACGCAGCCACTGCCTGGCACCCTCAGCGGACCGGTCCTCGGCCAGGACCGCCCGGAAGGTCTCCGCGCTGCTCTGTGGATTGCCCCAGTAGCCGCGCCCGACGTTGGGGCCGCTGACCCAGATCTCCCCGACCGTGCCGTCCGGTTGCCGGCGGCATGTCGCCGCGTCCACGATGGCCACCTCCTGCCCCTGGGGCCGTCCGCAGGAGACGAGTTCCGTGACGGGGACGGAAGCGGTGTCCGTGGCGACTCTGGCGATGCCCCCGCCCAGCAGTTCCCGGTCGAAAGCGGTGACCTGCGGCTCTTCCTCGGTGGGGGAGGCGGAGACGATCAGCGTCGCCTCCGCCAGACCGTACGAGGGCCGCATCGCCACTCGGCGGGCTCCGTAGCCGCCGAAGGCGGCCATGAAGCGGTTCAACGTGGTGGGCCGGACCGGCTCACTGCCGTTGATCATCACAGCGACCCCGTCGAGGGTGAGGCCCTCCCGGTCCTCCTCGCGTACCCGCTGCGCGCAGTAGTCGTACGCGAAGTTCGGTGCGGCGGTGACGGCGCCCGGGTACCGGGACAGCAACCTCAGCCATCGCGCCGGCTGTTGCACGAAGGCCAGCGGATCGGTGATCACCGAGTGGACTCCGCCGACGACGGGCAGGAGGGCCATCAGCAGCAGGCCCATGTCGTGGTAGAGCGGCAGCCATCCGACCATGTGACTGCGGTCCCGATGGATGTCGTACGCCTGCACGAGGTGCCCCGCGTTGGCGACCACGTTGGCGTGGGTGATCTCCACGCCGGACGGTGCCCGTGTCGACCCCGAGGTGTACTGGAGATAGGCGCAGTCCTCGGGCCGCGGCTGGATGCCGGCCAGTTCGTCGGAGCCGTCCTCGGTGGTCCGCGCGGACACGAGATCTTCGACGGCCAGCACACGGGGTCGGTTCGGAATGCCGCTCGCGGCGCAGAACGCCGCCACGGCCGACTGCTGGGCACGGGTCGTGAGGATGTGGGTCGGCCTCGCGTCGGTCAGCGAGGCGGCGAGCTTGTCGGTATGGCGGGCGAGATCCGGCGGGAAGAGCGGCACGGCGATGGCGCCCGCGCGGATCGCTGCAAGGAAGCCGACGACGTACTCGAGGCACTGAGGGGCGACGACGGCCACGGGTTCGCCGCCGGCGCCCGCGCGGCGCAGCGCGGCCGCTGCTGACCGCACCTGACGGTCGAGCTCTCTCCAGGTGGACACGGCGGCCTGCCCGGTCCCGCCGCCTGCGAAGTCGACGAAGGTGAAGGCAGGAGCGTCCGGGTTGCGCACGGCAGCCTCGGCCAGGCGGTTGCCGAGGGTGTCGGCCTGCATCACCGTCGGCTTCGGGTCGGCACGGCGAGCGTCGTTGAGGATGGACAAGACGTACCTCCCGTGGGGTGGGCGGGGTGGCTGGTTCACCGCCCGGCCCGCACCGGACGGGACAGGGGCGACAGCTGGGGATGAGGCCACCGGCCGGCGTCGATGCCGGGACCATGGAAGGGGCGGGAACTACGGACAGGCTGCCGGCGCGGATCTCACATCGCCGTCTCCGTCCCGGAAGAGACGGAACCGGTCCTCGCCGACTCGTGCTCGGCCGACGGGGTCGGTCACGCCCAGCCCCGGCTGCGGGGCGAGGCACAGTACCCCGACCTTCCCGATGTGCTCGTTGACCTGCACGCTCCGGACGGCCGAGGCAACGTCGTCCAGGGCATAGGTCTTCGAGAGTGTGGGAACTATCCGGCCCATGTTGATGAGCCGATTCACCTCCCACTGCTCGTGCAGGTTGGCGCCGTGGCTGCCGATGAGCCGCTTGAGCTTCATCCACAGGTAGCGGTTGTCGAACATGTGCTCATATCCGGTACTGGATCCGCAGGTCACGATCGTGCCCCCACGGCGGGCGACGAAGACCGAGGCCGCGAAGGTCGCTCGGCCCACGTGCTCGAAAACGATGTGCGGATCCTCGCCCACCGCCGCGCGTATCGCTGAGCCGAGCTTCTTCCAGCCGTCAGGACGCTGGAGGACCGTGCGGTCCCCCTGCTCGATCTCCGAGCGGTCGATCACCGCCTCGCAGCCGAGCCTTCGCAAGGTGTCGGCCTTCTCCGCCGAGCTCACGACACCCACCGGGATGCCACCACCGTTGCGCACGAACTGCACGGCGTATGAGCCCAGGCCGCCGGTCGCCCCCCAGATCAGTACGACGTCGCCCTGCTTCATCCGGGCGCCGCGGTCGCTGACGAGCATCCGGTACGCGGTGGCGGCACACAGCGGGTTGACGGCGGCCTCTTCCCACGTGAGCAGCGGGGACTTGCTCAGCAACTGGCTGGCCCGCACGACGGCGAAGTGGGCCAGACCACCGAAGTTGGTCTCGAAGCCCCATGCGCGCTGCTCGCTGCCCAGCATGCCGTCACTGTGGGTTGCCGGCTCCTGGCCGTCGACGTATGCCGGAGTGACGACCACGTGATCGCCGATGTTCCAACGGCGAACCGACGACCCGGTCCGCACCACGACTCCGGATGCATCGGATCCGAGGATGTGGTGAGGCAGGTCGTGGCGGGCGTCCCAGCCGCCGCTGCGTCCCAGCTGCTGGAGAAACCGGAAGGTCGGAATGGGTTCGAACATCGCCGACCAGACCGTGTTGTAGTTGACGGCACTGGCCATGACCGCGACCAGCGCCTCGTCCGGCGCCAGCTCGGGCATGGGGACTTCGTCTATCCGCAGCGACCTGCGGACGTCCTTGTCCGTTTCGCCCTGGAACATGCCGACGTCGCTGAGCCGCACCGTCGCCGCGGTGAACCGTTCGGGAAGTGGGAGACCGCCCAGCTCGTCGCCCTCGCGGCCTGCGACTACGGCTTCCAGTAGAGTCATGCCCATGACATCTCTTCCTCTCGCGTCATCCGCCCGGATGGACGCATCGCGGGCCGGGACTGCGTGCCGGCGCTCGCGGTGGGGGCCTGAGTGCATCCCTTCTGCCCTCTCCCCAGAGGTGGGGATGCAGCTGCCGTCGCTTGCAACTGGCGAGTAAGCGGGGCTCTTTACAGCAGAACTCCTGCCGCACCGGCCCGCAAATCGGCGAAGCCCGACGCCTCACCGCCGCCGCCGCAGCCGCCGGATAAGGCCAGGCCAGAGGCCTGACGGGCACCTCGGCTGAGCTGCGGCGACCAGGGCTGCGCTGCACGTCCTGCCGATCGAGCCGCCGGTGCTCGCGCTGGGCGAGGAGAGGGTGGCCGGCTCGGACCGCGCCATCAGCTCCAACTCGCTGCGTTGCTCGATCCCGCCGCGCTGCACCGGCGCCTGACCGTTCACAGGACGGTTCATCCGGGGAGCGGCGGCGATGGCCGGGTGCAGCAGTAAGCCAGGTGGGTGAAGTTGGGTGCGGTGTCGACGCCTCCTCAGGTTGCCGTCGTTAGTCCGGTGTCCGCGGAATCTGCGGAGAAGACCCACACGGAGGCTTTAATGAACGTTGGCAAGAAGGCGGCCTTTCTGACGGCGGCTGCGGGTGCGCTGGTTCTCGTCGGTGCGGGTGGCGCCAGTGCCCACGGGTTCGGCCACCTGTTCGGCCAGGAGGGTGTCGAGCAGAGCAACACCTGCTCCACCGCCCCGGGCGTCCTCGCGGTGACCGGCACGCTGACGCCCGGGCTCGAGTACGACACCAACTGCCTCAACGTCGACGCGAGCGGTGGCGGCGCCTCGGAGCAGAGCAACAACTGCTCCACGGCGCCGCAGGCCGCCACC